>NZ_JBXASN010000006.1:0-298672 GCF_058809335.1 Ancylobacter sp. GW821-FHT10E12
CCTCAAGAACGTCTCCACTGAAGCCAGCCTGGCGATCCTGGCCTACAACATCAAGCGCGTCATCGCCGTCGCCGGCGTTGCATCGACCCTCAAAGCGATAACCGGGTGAATCGAGCTAACGCGCGCCATGGCAACAACCTGCGCGACGAGCCACAGTGAGTTCTCACACAGCCTCCGCCCGGAAGCCGCCGGTTCACTTCCGATGTGAACCATCATAAAGCAGCCATTCCGTCGAGCCGTCGCAACCTCGGACCGTAAACGGTTCGATTTGATCGTCGTCTGAACCGTCTTCTCATAGCACCGCAACTAGGTGGCGAGGTCGAAGAAGTTTTCCACATCGGCTAACCATCCATCCAGGAATCGCACCCCGGTGCCCGGTCGCCCGCGTAAAATTAAATGTTCAGGCATGTCGACTCCGACAATCCCCAAATTGGCGGCAAGAACCTGAACGGATTCGCGCGTGTTCTTTGCACGATGAGCAAAGAAATGACGTAATATCTTCGCTTCTTCAAATACTTCTGCGTTTAGAGATAGGGCGGTGGCAAAATTCTGCATATTAGATGTCGAATAATCTATGAGAACTTTCTCCGTCTTCTTAGGATCACGAAATGATATCTCATCTTTTTCTAAAATCGTCGCTGGATTTTTTTTGGCCGCGTACCCTTTCGGATTAAGTGAACGGTAGATTAATGCGGCAGCTTCCTCAGTAGATGAGGGCCAGACGGTAGCCGTTATTCGCGCGCCCGATGCGGTACGGCTACGAAGTAAAGAGCTTTTCGTGTATTGCCGCAATCCTACAATAACCAAATTATCAAGCTCAATCGTGACGAACGCTAGGGCTCGCCTATCCTCGGATCCGAGTGGCGTGGTAATAGGCGTTACGATTTGTCGAAGACATACCACGCGCGAAATTATTGAGTCTCGCAGTTTAACCAAGTCAGTGACGCACTGCATTTAGACAGCCGCATTCAGATACAGGAACCGCACGGCCTTAGCCCGACCCACATTTGTCCCTTTGGTAGCTTCGACAAACTCAGTGAGATCGGAATGGCTTTCCGGATCCCTCAATCCGTCGATCAAGATGGACAAATCAACAGCTCCCCCCTGAAGCACAGCGGCCACCTCTGGCGCTGCATCGACTGCCTTCTGCCTGAGGCCTAGATCAAATTGACGATCGATGAAGATGAGCGCGAGAGTTTGGAACATGTACCCGCGCAGTAATTCGCGCTCGCCATCTGCCACTTCCTGGACCGCGCGGTTGATACCGGCCTCAAGGTAGGCGAAATATCGATCCTCCTCCTCGAACGTCGTATTGAAACGTTTGTAGAGTGCGTCAATCTGTGGGCCTTTGGTTGTAACAAAGCCGTTCGCGGCTGTGTGAATGATCTCCGAGTAAAGCCGACTGTCCCCCATTCGTATTATATCTCGTCGGCTGAGAACCCCTACAGCGCGAAGCGGTTCAGAGAACCTCTGCGCCGCCCGCTGAATGAACCACTTGAAGGGCCCCTGAAACTTGGCGTTCCGCTGTTCTTCGTCATTTAAAGGAACGTTGCTCGCATTCATCCTCCTAAATGATTCCTGTATCTGAGCCGGCCGAACGCCGCGAAACTCATCTATGGGCAGACTATAAGATATAAAAACTGATTGAAATTCTTCAGATAACTGGTTATAGTTCTTACCCCGCAACTCCTCTGTTTCTATCTTGGAAGAAAGTTTAAATTTCCTATTATAAAAACTCTGCAGAGTATGACTTCTCTGCTGCCCGTCGACGATCTCCTTGATTGTACTTCGAGTGCGGAGGTCAACTTTCGAGTAAAGAAATATTTTTGGTATAGGATATTCAAGAAGAATGGATTCTATGAAAAATGATCGTGCATAGGAAGCCCAAATCCCCGCGTTCCGCTGGTATTCCTCGTTTACTGTGATGAGATCGTCGTTGAGGGCCTTGCAGTAGTCACCTACTGACATTGGCGAATAAATAGCCAGCATGTCATTCCTTTCTGAAGAATACTGCGGATTCGCTCTTAGGCCTACGTGCCTCTTCGTGAGTCCTTGAGCTTACGAACGATATTAAGCGGCGAGCGTCAAAGTTTAAGGCCGAATAATGACGCAAACCAAGTCCTTCATCCAGCGATATTATTGCGTCAGCAAGATCGATCTCGATCTCTTTATATTTTCTGAATTGCACGACCATAAAGCGTAAAGCACCTCCCTCCATCGCCACTACTGACTACAGGCGAAGTTGGTTGCCATGTGTTGTCGCTATGCTGGTTTGACGAAGCAAAGTACCGACTCGGTCGCTCCTGAGGGTCGCTTGTACGTCTTTCTGCCCGGATTAATGTCGGACATAGAGCGGAGGTAATAGTCCTCGCGACCCGAGAGCGACAGACCATGCTGCGCGCCCATTTCCACAATGATTGCTGGCAGATCATTGTGAATGTCTTTGTAGTAGGAGTCCTGCACGACAAGGACCGCCCGACCACCCGGCTTGAGCGCTTTCGCCACCCGGCCAAGTGAACGTGCAGTCTTACTAAAATAGTCGAGATGGGTCTTGTAGTAGTAGCCACTTGACGCCTTCGAAGGATGCTTCTTGAGGGCGGCGAGAAACGAGGAACAAGTCGAACCCCAGCTTTCATCGATCTCGATGGTTCCGTAGGGCACCTGAACCGAGCCGATCATCTGCCGACCAAGGTCGCGCGGCTTCACCTTTAGGAGTGGGCCGAGCACCGCCAGCTCGACGCGGGTCGCGGCGGTGTAGTCGATGCGGGTGCAATAGGGTGGCGACGTCAGCACGAAATCGATGCTGCTGTCGGCTATCGACATTGTCGCGGTATCGGAGAGTTGGATTGTACTCGCCCCGGGCAGTAACTCAGCGCCTTCGGTTTGCTCCGCCAGACGTTTGGCCGCGAGGGCATTGGACATACCACGGACGTTCTCGGCAAACTGATGGGCAATCGCGTACGCGGTGGGATCGAGCCGGTCATCATTGGCCTTGGGCAGTTTGATCCAAGTTGGGTTCGATGATCGCAGCGAAACGGCGAGCCGGCGGCATGCAGCGAAGAGCGCCACATAGAGCGTAGCAGCCGTGCCAGATATGCGGTCGAGGTGAATGCCATCGGGGGACTTGGTCATGCTGCCCACAAGTGTCCGGCGAATGTTCTGCTCAATGCCGCGAACAACTCTCGCGGCGGATGGCTGGAACCAAGTGAGCAACGGATCCTCGTCAGCGATGAGCACGGGCGAGGCTCGCACATGCGAGAGGATTGTCGCAGCGAGCGGTCTCAAGTGATCGGCCTCGCTCGGTGGAAGGAGGCGCGCCCTGGCTACGATGATCATCACCGGGTTGAGATCAAGGCCCATGGATTTGAGGCCCAGCTGGCTGGCTGCGTAGGTCGTGGTGCCACTGCCGTTCCATGGGTCGAGGATCACGGCATCGGATCGGAGGTTGGCGCTCTCCAGAATGTCGCGGACAAAGAGTTCCGGGAAGCCCGCATAATAGGGAAAGAAGCCCTCCCAACCGGTCTGCAGCCGCTTGTTGCGCTTCGGCGAACCGATGTTCAGATCAATGCTCAATTTGTCTCCCTCGCCGTCGCTCAGGATAGCCCAAAACCGCGCTCGCGGCGAACTGTGATGTTGAGCCGTTTCAGCTCGGGAACCAACTCGGCGACCTGCAGCAGGGGGATTGGCACACTGCCTGAGAGGCTCGGCAAGGCCCTCTCATAGATGGCAACGCAGCGGGCGCTTGTCAGTCTCGAGTCGAACAGGATGCCATCGACATCGGGCATTTGGCTATGCAGTAGCTCGGAAAATTCTTGGCCGCGACGATGATCGCGAGCCCTGTTCGTATCCGTATCGACGCCGAGTTCGTACGCGCCGGCCCCGGTCAAATCGAGGAGGGCCAGCTCTCTCCCCGACGAGATCGAGGTCACACAAAGCGTGTCGAGATACGGACGATAAAGGAAGCGCCGCTGCTTGGCCTCGAAGCGGTCGCGGACGACTCCCTCGGCAAAGGTGGTGGAGAAGTCTTCGCCCGCATAAAGAATCGTGAACTGGCGGGAAGGGCTCGAGAACCGGCTCGAACCATAGCCCGCCCCCGCCGGTTGGCCGCGGTGACGGCTGGGCAGGATCCGTGGCCAGTCGCTGATCCGGGCGGTCATGATTCGCTCGCGTAGTTTTCTCGCGGCCAGCTTCACGTGTAGTCCATTGCCCCTTCGGCGGCACTCACCACCTTCTCGACGTTGCCGGCCTGCAGCTCGTCTATTGGCGCCCGGCCGTCCGTCATCCGGTTCGGCGTAACCAGCCACTCCCAAGCTTCTTCGTTCGAGGAAAACATTGGAGCTACTTTCTCAAGCCCGGCAACGGGTCCGCGCCGTTCAAATTGACGGAGCGGATAGATGTAGTTACGCAGACCTTTGCGGAGTGCGATCACCTTGCTGCTCCTGCGCCAGTTGTCGAGAGTCCCTCGCGCTACGTCTAGTCGCGTAACGACTTCACCGGCACCTGCCAGCTCGCTTTCGGCCCAGTCTGTCGAAACATCATCGGCGGTAAATTGATCCAGTCGTCGAGTCCCCTCCGCCGCCGGAAGAACCCGTCCGATGCCCTTGCCGACCAGCACATTCTCGGTGGGGCCGCCCATATGAGCTGCAGCTACCGGTTTGCCGCGCGACGGTCTAACCCCGGTGTCGGGCAGGGCGACGTTCAGGTCCACTGCCAATTTGACAAGCGCATCCATTCCGAGGCGATGCACCTTAGCCTCTATCGCTTGTGTGAGTTCTATCCTTTGCTGGTTCTGTTTCATCGCATCTCTCCTTGCTGTAGGCAGAATATGCAAAATAGGCAGAATATGCAATCGCAATGTGGAGGCCCCTAAATCGTTCCTTCTGCTGTTGAAAGCATGGTATTGCATGGAAGAGCGTGGAAGCGTATATAGGATTTATGTCGCGCTCATTATCCATAGCCGAGAAACTGGCCCGCAATGCCGAAAGGCTTCAGCAGGCCTATGCCGGACTGGCCAAAGCGCTCGGGGCAGGCGACGCCATTGGCCGCGAGCGTGCTCAGGCCAAGATTGCCGAATTCAATGCAGAGTATGAAAGTCTCGCCGAACAGCTCCGCTTTGCCGAGCTCGAGGCCCGCGAGATCGCCGCACCCCGTGGTCGCAAACCGGCCAAGCCGTTGCGGGAACTGGCTCTGGATGCCCTCGATGATCTTGGGGTACCTGCGCCGCCAGCCCTCATTGCCGACCTGACTGCGGCGCTGACCGGAATCCGCCCCTCGCCATCGCGCTTTGCGAGCCTGAGACGTGATGAGGAAAATGCAGCTCGGCGTAATATCGCAGCCAGACCAGCCTGGATCGTGCCGGCCATAAACGCCGCTGAACTCACGGCCATTCCGCGGCTACTCTCCAGCTCCGCCTGGAGTCTCGATCGGCGTATCCTCGGATCGCGAAGCATGCGCACCGATCACCTGCGCATCGCCGAGAGTCTGGCGCGTCGGTTGAAACAGCTGCGTGAGGCCGGCGCACCCGAATCGAAGAATATTGAGCGCCTTCTTTTTCCAATCGCGCGAGCAATTCCCGGGGCGACCGAGACCGGCCAGCTCATTGATACCGAAAAGGTTACGGACGCCGCTCGCGCCGAGCTTTCTGTTCTTGAAGACGCCGACCGTGCCGAACGCGGTGAGGCCAGCGCCCGATTGGCAACATCGAGCCCGCAGGTGCGCCTGTGGGGCCGGCCGGCGCTCATCGATACCGCCGCCGCCGCGAGGGCCATCAAATGACGCCCGAAAACGCGCGACTGCATCAGCTTCGTGGAGGGCTCGCGCCCGTCGAGGTTGGCGCGCGCGGCATCGAAAGCGTGGCGCGTAACGCTGACTGTACCCGTCTTCGGGCGATCGTCATCACCGGCCTCACGCCCAATGCGATACTCAGACACGTTCTTGGCGAAGTGCCGGATGCGATGTCGCCCTTCGCCATGACCCTGACCCAGGCTTTCGAACGGCGCCTCCTCTCGAACGCCGCGGGATCGCTGCTGACAGCCTATCGCGAAAAGGGGCAACTCGACCCGCAGGACGTCAAGATCGCGAACGTGGCCGACGTGGCACCGCGCGACACACAAGTCGATCGCATCCGCCGCGAGCGCGAAACGCGCCGGTTGATGGAATTGAAGTTGCGCGGCGACCCGACTGCCCCGAATCTGATCCTCAAGCCACGTCTGACCCTGACGATCGTAGGCGTCAGCCATGCCATAGAGCTCGACTATCTTGTCGCAAGCGATCGAGAGCGGTTCTACCGCGTCGGCACCATCAAGTCCTACGCCGACCGTGTAGGCAAAACCAACAAGGCGGATATCCGCTCGGCCTGCCGAGAAGCGTCGGTAGGCACGCTGGCGCTACAGCAATTCTTGGTCTCGTTCGGGCAGAGCGTCGAACTTGCTGGCGACCGGGTCGACTTGGTTTTGAAGGCGCCCGGGTCGTTCACCCCCCGGCTCCATGCCGCAATGCGCGCCGAGTCCGAACTGGCTTCGCTGATCCGTGCCTTGGCGGCGGCGCCGAGCGACCTCGACCAGATCGAGCAGATGCTACCGGCGGGAGCATCTCTCGCGACGCCGGAGGTCATCGAGGCCCTGCCGAACCATTACTGCTCCAGCTGCAAGGAGCACTGTGCACTTTGGCAGCATTGCCGCGCCCAGGCGCAAGTCCAGGGCGACGCGATCATCCTCGGCGATCAGGCCGCCGAGCAGCTGGCGGCTGCCGGTACGCTCAATCGCGCCATGGACCTGTTGAACGGCAGCGGCCGTCCCCCGGACAACCGGGCAGAAGCGGTGCTCGCAGCTGAGCTGCAAGCCGCCTCCGCGCTCCTCGATAGGATCGCCAATGGCTGACCTTCTCAACGTCGTCGCCCGCATGCGCGCGCTGGAACAAGGCCAGGCTGTCCGCGTCGTCAGTCAGCGTCAGGTGCTGATCCAGCCTCGTGCGCATATCGTGACGATGCTCTCGATGGCCGGGGAAGACACGTCGGTGCACGCGGTTGCCATCGGCCGGCTTGGTGTCGCGCCAACCATCAAGGTCGTTGCCGATCCTCGCCGCCGCGACGACCAGTACGAGCTACTGCGCTGGGTGCTTCCCCATTTCGAAGCATACTACGCGCGGTGTCGCGCAGAAGGGACATTCCCTCAAATATGGGTTTCCTCGGAAGGAGCATCAGGCCACCTGGACACGCTCGCCGACCGTCTGCGCTTCACTGATGACCCGGAGGTACAGCGGCTCGGCGAATTGTGGACCTACGCGGGCGAGCGCTCCCCAATTGCTGGCCAACAAGCGTTGATCAGCGCCACATCTGCCCTAAAAGCCCATTTCGCGACCGGTCAGCAGGAGACCGAGGACGAGCATTTGGGCGCCCTTTTGACCTGGATCGAACCGCCCCCGGGGCGCGACATCCTCGCGGCGGTCGCGATGTCCGAAAAGCAGCCGATGGGCACCAAAACCGATCCCCGCTTTGACGCCGATCAACTGCAGCCCGCCGTGGAATTGTTCAACAAGGCGCGGAAGGACAACGACGTTCGCGCGCAGAGCTTTCATGCGGGCCGTATCCAGCAGATGATCGAAGGCGTCATCCGCCCGATCTACACGGCGACCCAGCGAGCTATGGCAATCCTTTCCGAGCCGGGGTGGCGCGATAATCCCGCTCTCCTGTCCTTAGGCGAGGAAGAGGCGGCACAGTTTGACCAGTTCATGCAAGCACGGGATGAGGGCCACCGACTACCTTACCATGATTCCGCCAAGGCCGCCGCGTTCAAGATCGTGGCGCGCGAGCGTACTGTCGACAATGTCGAAGCGGCTTTTGTTCGTCACGATCGCGCTGCCCGCGAGCGGGGCGTTGAAAGCGGCGCCGTATTGCGCGGTACGGTCGTCGCTCGCCAGAAGATTAGGCTGGCGCCTCGTGTCTTCGAAACCCGTATGGTGCTGTCGACTCATCAGGACAGCCTTCACCTGCGTGCTGGTGATGAACTCTGGCATCTCGATGATCCCAAGCTTTGTATCCGGATCACCGAGGTCGAGCGCCGCGGGCCTTTCAGCTGGGTGAGCACGGTTGTCGAAGAAGGCAAGCGCGCTGCGTTGCTGCTCGACATTGGCACTGTCCTGGACTTCGGGCCAAAGCTTCCCGACTGGGGGGCGACGGTCCGCGAGTTCTCGCAGATGAGCGTTCGGCTTGCTTCGCCGTCATGGACGCATGCTGATGCAATACCAACTGCAGCACCGTCGGCCCGCGCGCGGCCAAACGATCTGCTTTCTGCGGTTGAAAGGCTCGTATGATGACAAATCCGCAGACACTCGCTGACGACGCGCTGCGCGAAATACTCGAAAGCCAGTGGCAGGGCGTGCCGGCTGTCGTCCTGCGATCACCGCCCGGCGCCGGCAAGACCGGTGTCGCGCAGCGGCTCGCACTGCAAAGCGCGCGCCTGCTCGATCAGCGATGCATGGTCGTAACGCAGACCAACGAACAGGCTTTCGATGTCGCCCGGCGCCTCGCCCGCAACGTCGACGGCTTTCCGATTCATCTCTACGCGAGAAAGGGCCTAGAGCTACCAGCCGATGTCCGCGGCAACGGCTGTATCCGTATCATCCACGACGTCGGCCATATCCCGCAACAGCCCGCCATCACGATCGGCAACGCTGCCAAATGGAGCTGGATCGCCACTGGCGAACCGATGTTTGATGTCCAGATCGTCGATGAGGCCTTCCAGCTTCCCGACTACCGCTTTCAGTTGATTGCGAATCTCGCCCCGCGTCACGTCCTGATCGGCGATCCCGGACAGATCGACCCCTTCGTCAGCTGCGAGATCGAGCGGTGGCGCTGCAATCCAGCCGGCCCGCAGGTGTCGTCGCCGGCCGCCTTGGTTAACCGGCATCCCAGTGTGATGCAACTGTCGCTGCCGGTGTCCCGACGCCTTAACCGCGATACGGTTCGTCTGGTGCAACCGGCTTTCTACCCCGATATGCCGTTCGAGGCGATGAGCGCGGACCGTGAACTCAGCTTTGACGTCGCCGGCGTCATGCCTTTCGACGCCGCCCTCGATGCGGTCGCCGCGGGTTCCAAAATCGTGATGGTCGAGTTGCCATCGCAGCTGACCGGTGAGCGCGACGAGGAAATCGCAGATGAGCTTGTCGCCTCAATCCGCCGCTTGCTCATGCGGCAGGCGTGGGTCAGGGATGACGGGGCGATCGCGCGCGTCACGCCAGACATGATTGGCGTGGTTTGCGCACATGTCAGTCAGGTCAACGCCGTGCGCGAGCGCCTAGGTCAAGATCTTGCCGAAGTATTTGTAGAAACCGCCAATCGGTATCAGGGAATTGAACGCGCCTTCATGTTCGTGCACCATCCGCTCTCAGGACGTGCCGATGCGTCCGCGTTCCATCTCGACGCCGGCCGGCTCTGCGTGATGCTATCCCGGCACCGCGTCGCCTGCTGGATGTTCGGCAGGCAGGGGATTGCACAGCAACTGACCCGCTATTCGCCGATTGGTGACCGCGCGCTTGGCATCGATGATGATCCCGAATATCGGGGATGGCGAGCCCATCTCACAGTGATGTCCTGGCTCGCTAACGCCGGTCGGTTGTATCCAGCCGTTAATGGCATGATAGCCTCAATGCCCGGCCGTGCGGCTGGTTGACTCGTTGCATACGAGCATTACCTCTCAGCACCCGTGTGAGGCCTAGCGGGCGAAGGGTCAGCTTTCGAGAAACGACGGGCTTAACTTGGATGACCGAGATGAGGGCGCAAAGCGGACGTCGCTGCAAGGGCACTCGAGGGACAGCTATGGGTCAGCTTTAGCCGGTCCATCACACCGGGCGTGAGGTCGCAAGGGGAACGAACTCATGGTGCATCCCTCTAGCCGGCGCGTTGCTAGGCGCCGAGCGCGAGAAGGTCGCGGCCGAACTCATGCAAAGGCAGAACCTCTATGCCATCGGCCAGGGGGAACCGCTCGGTTCCGGGGTAGACGACGATGCGCCGCTGCGGTCGCAGGTCCTCGCAGGCGTGATGGAAGCCGCGCTCGACTTTGGGCGAGAGGCTGCGCTTCACCTCCACGGCCCAAACTTCTCCACCGGCTAGGGTTAGCGCTAGATCGACCTCGGCTCCGCCGCCGCTCCGATAGAAGTTCGCCTGCGTCCCGTCCGGCATGGCTGCATGGGCGGTCTCGATCACCATGCCTTCCCAACTCGCCCCGGCGATAGGGTGCGCCAGCAGGTCGTCGAGGGTGGTGAGACCAAGCAGGGCATGGACGATGCCGCTATCGCGGACGTAGACGCGCGGCGACTTCACCAGCCGCTTTCCGGCATTGGAATGCCATGGCTCGAGGCGACGGACGAGCAGCAGGTCGACCAGCAGATCAAGATAGGACGCGACCGTCTTGCCGTCGATGCCGAGGGCGCGGGCGAGCTCCGCCGCGTTCAGCAAGCTTGACTGGCGGTGAGCCAGCATCGTCCAGAAGCGACGAAGGGTTTCTGCGGCGATGCGCGGCCCCAGCATCGGAATGTCCCGCTCCAGATAGGTGCGGATGAAGTCCTGTCGCCAGCGTAGGCTGGCCCGGTCGCTCGCGGCGAGGAAACTGTCGGGAAACCCGCCGCGGACCCACAGGCGATCGAGATCGGCAGCCGGAATTTCCAGTGCATCGATGGGACCGAGCTCGGTATAGGCGATGCGGCCCGCCAGCGTCTCGCCGGACTGCTTCAGCAATTCGATGGAAGCAGAGCCAAGCAGCAGGAAGCGGCCGGCGCGCAGCCCCTTGCGGCGGCCGCGATCGATCAGACCGCGAAGGTTCTGGAATAGATTTGGTAGACGTTGCACCTCGTCGAGAATGACGAGCTTGTCTTCGTGACCTGCAAGGTACAATTCAGGTTCGGAGAGCTTCGCCCGGTCCGCATCCGATTCGAGATCGAGATAGAGCGAGGAGCGCTGCTCGCCGATCTCATGGGCGAGCGTGGTCTTGCCGACCTGGCGCGGGCCGAGCAGGGCGACAGCGGGGCTTTCATTAAGGAGCCTGGCAAGCTCCGAGGCTTTTCGACGCTCAATCATCCTTGCAATTATGGAGTTAGCATCCAGATTTGCAAGGATAAAATGCCACGCGGTTTAGCCGCGCTACCGTGTGTCGTATCGCCGCAATACTGACTTGCCATCCTTTAGATGTAGAAATAAGAAAATGTATTGAGCTTTATTCAGACAGTTTGCGTAGTTGGTGGCAACCGAAAAGGTCTTTGACTTAACACCTTCGAGCAACAAGCCTCGCGTCCCATCGGCTCCTTGCGCAGCCGAAAACGTGGCGCTGTTGCGGGGCGGGAATGACGCCGACGAAGGTGTTGATCGGGCAAATGCTGGTGGTGTTTGGCATCGCGCTTGCCGGAACATGGGCCGCCACGCAATGGGTTGCCTTCCAGTTCGGCTTTCAGCAACGTCTTGGTGAGCCCTGTTTTCTGCTCGACGGCTTTCCCATTTACTATCCTTGGCGGCTGTTCGAGTGGTGGTACGTCTATGACGCCTATGCTCCGGATATCTTCCAGACCGGAGGCACGATCGCCGGCGGAAGCGGTGTTATCGCCGCTCTGTCCGCGATCATCGGTTCCGTCTGGCGTGCAAGGCAATCGAAGCGCGTCACGACCTACGGCTCCGCTCGCTGGGCCGATAAACGCGACATTGCCGAAGCCGGCCTTACGAAACGCTCTGGCGTGTTCCTCGGCCTGATGGCGAGCGCCTATCTCCGCCACGATGGTCCCGAACACATCATGGCATTTGCGCCGACGCGCTCCGGGAAGGGCGTTGGCCTGGTCGTGCCGACCTTGCTATCCTGGCAGCATTCGGCCGTCATCCACGACATCAAGGGCGAGAACTGGACGCTGACGGCCGGATGGCGCGCTCAGTTCTCCCATTGCCTGCTGTTCAATCCGACCGATCCGAAGAGCGCTGCCTACAACCCTCTGCTGGAGGTCCGTCGCGGCGTTCATGAAGTCCGCGATGTTCAGAACATTGCCGACATCCTTGTCGACCCCGAAGGCGCGCTGGAGCGGCGCAACCATTGGGAAAAGACCAGCCATAGCTTGTTGGTCGGCGCGATCCTCCATGTCCTCTACACGGAGGAGGACAAGACGCTGCGCGGCGTCGCCAACTTCCTCTCCGATCCGGCGCACCCGTTCGAGAAAGCGCTGTGGTCAATGATGACCACCGTGCATCTCGCGGGCTCAGGCCCGCATCCTGTTGTCGCGAGTGCTGCGCGCGAGGTGCTGAATAAGTCGGAGAACGAGCGAAGCGGTGTGCTCTCCACCGCCATGTCGTTCCTCGGACTCTATCGCGATCCGACCGTTGCGGAAGTAACCTCGCACTGCGACTGGCGCATCGCTGATCTGATCGCGGCCGACCATCCGGTCTCGCTCTATCTGGTGGTGCCGCCTTCGGACATCTCGCGCACCAAGCCGCTCATTCGCCTGATCCTCAACCAGATTGGCCGCCGGCTGACCGAAAGCCTCGACGGATCGGACGGCATCGAGCGCCGACGCAAGCTGCTGCTGATGCTCGACGAGTTTCCTGCGCTCGGACGGCTTGATTTCTTTGAATCGGCGCTCGCTTTCATGGCCGGCTATGGCCTGCGGTCCTTCCTGATCGCGCAAAGCCTCAATCAGATCGAGAAGGCTTACGGGCCGAACAATTCCATCCTCGACAATTGCCATGTGCGCGTCGCCTTCGCGACCAACGACGAACGGACCGCCAAACGCATCTCCGACGCGCTCGGCATGGCGACCGAATTGCGCGCGCAGCGCAATTATGCCGGCCACCGGCTGTCGCCCTGGCTCGGCCATCTCATGGTCTCACGGCAGGAGACGGCGCGGCCGTTGCTGACGCCGGGCGAAGTCATGCAGCTTCCCGACCATCAGGAAGTGATCATGGTCTCCGGCCATCCGCCGACCAAGGCCACCAAGATCCGGTATTTCGCAGACAGCAATTTCACGTCGCGCGTGCTGCCGGCGCCGATCCTCAGTGACAATGAATATGCCGACCGGCCGGCGGCACGAGGCGACGACTGGACGAGTCTTGCCCGGCCGAAAGCGCTGGCCAACAATTGCGCGGCAACAACCGAGGCGAATTCACCGGACGAAGGCGGCCATCAGATCGCACCGCAACTCGACAACGCCGAGTTTGTCCGCCTGCATGACCACGCGCGCGACGATCTCTCCGTGCTCGACGACGAATCCGACGATCCCGGCACCAGAGACGGAAAGCTCCTGAAGCCCGACCGGCAGTTCCGGCGCGCGGCGCGACTGGCAGCGCTCGATCCTGACGATGGGATCGCATTGTGAGCAAGACCCGTCTCAACATCTTCATCGAGCCCGACCACGCCAAACGGCTGCGCCGGCTCGCCGCGATGAAGGGCGAGACGCAATCGGCGATCGTCGCGGCCGCTCTATCGTCTTTCCTGTCGCCGGACGGCGCGGACCGGCGCGAGGCCGCCTTGGCGTCGCGCCTCGACCGGCTGTCGAACCAGTTCGACCGCCTGGAGCGGGACCAGACCATCCTGATCGAGACCCTGGCACTCTTCATCCGCTACACGCTCTCGGTCTCCGATCCGCTTCCTGAAGCGTATCAGAAAGCCGCCCGAGCGCAGGGGCGTATCCGCTTCAACCAGTTCATCGATCAGCTCGGCCGCCATCTGCAACGCGGCAACAGCCTCGTGCGGCAGGTCCACGAGGAGATCCAGCCCGACGAAAGCCGCTTCTTCGGCCTGTCCGATGACGAGGATGATGCATCCCCGGCGGAGGCGGCATCATCATGACCAGCCCGTCGCCGCGCTCCACCTCCCGCATCGTCAGTGATCGTCAGATCAGGATGCTGCGCAGTGCGATGGGACCGGCCATCATCGCGGCGCTCGACGATCCCGACATCGTCGAAGTCATGCTCAATCCGGACGGCAAGCTTTGGATCGACCGGCTCGGCTCCGGGCGGGAGCCGACCGGGGCGACCATCACGCCCGAAGACGCCACTCGCATCATCAAGGTCGTGGCAAACCATGTCGGGTTGGAGGTCGATCGCGAGCACCCGATCCTCTCCGCCGAACTGCCGGAAACGGGAGAGCGGTTCGAAGGCGTGCTGCCGCCGATCGTCTTTGCGCCGACCTTCGCCATTCGCAAGCGCGCCGCCGGCGTGATCCCGCTCGCCCAGTATGTCGCCAATGGGATCATGAGCGAGGTCCAGGCCGCGTTCCTGAAAGCCTCCGTCCTCGAACGGCGTAACATCATCGTCGCCGGCGGCACGTCGACCGGAAAGACGACGCTGGCCAATGCGCTCCTGCAGGAAATCGCCGCGACCGGCGATCGTGTGCTCGTTCTCGAGGACACGATCGAGCTGCAATGTGTTGCCGACGACCATGTTGCACTCAGGACCAAGGCCAAGACCGTCTCGACGGCCGACCTCGTGCGCTCGACCCTGCGGCTGCGCCCCGATCGTATCATCGTCGGCGAGGTGCGCGGCGCCGAGGCGCTGGATCTCCTGAAGGCCTGGGGGACCGGCCATCCCGGCGGTATCGCCACGCTGCATGCAGGATCGGCGCATGGCGCGCTCACCCGGCTGGAGCAGCTCATACAGGAAGTTGTCGTCACCGTGCCGCGCGCCCTGATTGCGGAGGCCGTCGACATCATCGTCTTCATCGCCGGGCGCGGCCGCAAACGCCGTGTCGAAGACATCATCCGCGTCACGGGCCTCGCCGGCGATGCCTACGCGACCGAGCACATCAAAGGAGAATGAAGATGCCGCCCATCAAGTCCGCATTCACGCCTTTCCTTATCTCAGGAACAAACCAGAAACGTAAATCCGCAAAGCCGGATTCGTGCATTTCCGTAAATCCGGAAAGACACAATTCAGGAAACGCGCTTCGGCGTATTTCCGCCAATCTCCAAAGCCGGATTTACGGATCGGCGGCTTTGCTGATTTCCGCCTATCTGGTTTCTCCGGCTTACGCCGCCGGCTCCTCCATGCCGTGGGAAGCGCCGTTGCAATCGATCCTCGAGTCCATCGAGGGGCCGGTCGCAAAAATCGTCGCCGTGATCATCATCATCGTGACCGGCCTGACACTCGCCTTCGGCGACGCCGGCGGCGGCTTCCGCAAGCTGATCCAGATCGTGTTCGGTCTCAGCATCGCCTTCGCGGCATCGAGCTTCTTCCTGTCCTTCTTCTCCTTTGGCGGCGGAGCGCTGATCTGATGGCCGCCCATGTCGACGGCTTCGAGGTGCCGCTCCATCGTTCGCTGACCGAACCGATCCTGATGGGCGGAGCGCCGCGATCGGTGGCGATCCTCAACGGAACGCTCGCCGCCGCCGTCGGCATCGGGCTTCAGTTCTGGATCGGCGGTATCGTTCTCTGGATGGCGGGCCACGCGCTCGCCGTCTGGGGCGCGAAGGCCGATCCGCAGTTTATGGACGTCTTCGCCCGCCACCTGAAGCACCGCGCGTTTCTGGAGGCGTGACGCGATGATGAGTCTTGCCGAATATCGCAAGCGTCCCGCGAGCCTTGCCGACTATCTGCCTTGGGCCGGGCTGGTCGCGCCGGGTGTCGTGCTCAACAAGGACGGCGCCTTCCAGCGCACTGCGCGCTTTCGAGGTCCCGACCTCGACAGCGCCACGGAAAGCGAACTGATCGCGACAACGGCGCGGCTCAACAATGCGCTGAAGCGCCTCGGTTCCGGATGGGCGCTGTTCGTCGACGCCGAACGGCATGTCGCCGCCAACTATCCGGTTTCGGAATTTCCTGATGCCGTTTCGTGGCTGGTGGAGGAGGAGCGCCGTGCCGCATTCGAGGAAGCCGGCACGCATTTCGAGAGCGCCTATCACATCACGCTTGCCTTCCTGCCCGCACCGGAGGGACGGGCGCGCGCCGGTCAGCTTCTCTATGAAAGCACTGAACGCCGCACGGTGAACTGGCGTGACCATCTGGCGGCCTTCATCTCCGAAACCGATCGCTTCTTCTCCCTGCTCGATGGCGTCATGCCGGAGATCGGCTGGCTCTCCGATGAAGAGACGCTGACCTGGCTGCACGCCTGTGTTTCCACACAGCGGCACCCTGTCGCCGTTCCCGACGTGCCATTCCATCTCGATGCGCTGTTGCCCGATTGTGATTTCACCGGCGGCCTCGCGCCGATGCTCGGCGACCGGCATCTGCGCGTGCTCACCATTCGAGGGTTTCCGCCCTCGACCTGGCCAGGCGTCCTGGACGACCTCAACCGCCTCGGCTTCGCCTATCGCTGGTCGACTCGTTTCCTGTCGCTCGACAAGGCGGAGGCCGAACGCGAGCTGACCAAGGTGCGCCGGCAATGGTTCGCTAAGCGCAAGGGTATCGTCACGCTGCTGCGCGAGACGATCTTCCAGCAGGACATCCCCCTTGTCGATTCCGACGCCGCCAACAAATCGGCCGACGCGGATGAAGCCTTGCAGGAGCTTGGCGGCGACGCCGTCGCCTATGGCTATGTCACAGCGACCGTCACCGTCACGGACGAAAGTCCCGATCTCGCCGATGAAAAGCTGAGAGCCGTCGAGCGGATCATCCAAGGCCGCGGCTTCGTCACCATAGCGGAGACATTGAACGCGGCGGAGGCATGGCTGTCCTCGATCCCCGGTCACGCCTACGCCAATGTCCGCCAGCCGCTGGTTTCGACGCTCAATCTCGCGCACATGATGCCGGTTTCGGCGGTCTGGGCCGGGCCCGAAAAGAACATCCATCTCGACGCACCGCCGCTGATCGTCACGCGCACGGCCGGCGGTACGCCGTTCCGGCTGGTCACCCATGTCGACGATGTCGGGCATACGCTGATTGTCGGCCCAACCGGCGCCGGCAAATCCGTGCTGCTGGCGATGCTGGCACTTCAGTTCCGACGCTATGCCGGCTCCCGCATCTTCGTCTTCGACAAGGGCGGCTCGGCGCGCGCCACGATCATCGGTCTCGGCGGCGAGCACTATGATCTCGGCTCCTCCGACGCCATCGCCTTTCAGCCGCTTGCCCGTATCGGGGACGAGGACAGCCGCGCGTGGGCCGCCGATTGGATCGCCGGCCTGCTCGGGCATGAGCACGTCGACATCACGCCCGATGTGAAGGAAGCCGTCTGGTCGGCTCTGACCAGCCTCGCTTCTGCGCCGCATGAGGAACGCACGCTTACCGGCCTGTCGACGCTGCTGCAATCCAACAAGCTGCGCCAAGCGCTGCAACCCTACACGCTGTCGGGACCGCACGGCAGGCTTCTCGATGCAGACGCCGATCGTTTGGGAAGCGGCGAGGTGCAGGGCTTCGAGATGGAAGAATTGATGCACACGGCAAGCGCCGTGACGCCGGTGCTCACCTATCTCTTTCATCGTCTCGACGAGCGCTTCGACGGATCGCCCACGCTGCTGGTGCTCGACGAGGCATGGGTGTTCCTCGACGACCCGGTCTTCTCGGCGCGTATCCGGGAGTGGCTGAAGACGCTGCGCAAGAAGAACGTTTCCGTCGTCTTCGCCACCCAGTCGCTTGCCGATATCCAGCGCTCAGCAATCGCGCCCGCAATCGTCGAAAGCTGCCCGGTCCGCATCTTCCTTCCGTCCCCGCAGGCCACCGAACCGCAGCTTCGCACGATCTATGAAGGGTTCGGCCTCAATGACCGCCAGATCGACATCATCGCGCGGGCGCAGCCCAAGCGCGACTACTACTACCAATCCCGTCTCGGCAATCGCCTCTTCGATCTTGACCTTGGGCCGGTGGCGCTCGCCTTCGCCGCCGCCAGCCGTCCAGAAGATCACCGCGCCATGGGCGATATCCTCGCGCCCGAGGGGCAAGGCGCATTTCCAGCCGCCTGGCTCGATGCGCGCGGCCTCGACTGGGCGGCCGATCTCATCCGGCAGTTCCCGCTTCCCCACAGCCAGGAGACATCATCATGAGGAAATCGCTGCTTCTCGCCGGCGCCGGTGCCCTTGGCATCGCACTCGCCACCCCGGCGACGGCGCTCATCGTTTACGATCCGAGCAACTACAGCCAGAACCTGCTTTCAGCGGTTCGGGCGCTGGAGCAGATCAACAACCAGATCACCTCGCTTCAGAACGAAGCGCAGATGCTCATGAATCAGGCGAAGAACCTGACGAGCCTCGACTTCTCCGCGCTGAATGAGCTGAAGCAGACCATCGCCAAGACCAAGAGCCTTATCAGCGAGGCCGAGGGGCTGAGCTTCGACGTGTCGTCGATGGAGCAGCAGTTCCAGCAGCTCTATCCAAAGGAATATGCGGCCTCGACGTCGGGCGACCAGTTGCTTGCCGATGTGCGTAAGCGTTGGGAGCAGTCCCGGAGCGCGCTCGAGACCGCCATGAAGGTGCAGTCGCAGGTTTCGGAAAACCTCACCTCCGATGAATCCACGCTCAATGAGCTCGTCGGCCGCAGCCAGTCGGCTTCCGGTAACCTCGACGCGATCCAGGCAACCAACCAACTCCTCGCCCTTCAGGCCAAGCAGGCGATCGACGCCTCGCGCCTGAAGCTCGCCCAGGATCGCGCCATCGCCGCCGAACAGGCGCGAGCCGTCTCCGAGGAGGAGCGGGCGCGGGAGGTGCGCCGTCGTTTCATGGGGACCGGCAATAGCTACACGCCGGCGACCGTCCGGCTCTTTCGCGATTGAGGGAGGCCGCCATGCTCGGACAACTCATCCGCCTGTGCGCCGTGACAGCGATCGGATTCATCGCTGTCCTTCTCATCCAAACCGCACGCGCTGCCGATACGGTCGACAGTCTTGCCGCCGATCCCGAACGGCTGCGCGAAGTGCAGAAGCTCTGCAAGGATGATTGGGCGGCCGCCGGCGAGGAGCTTTGCACCGCTGCGAGCAAGGCCCGCCGGAAACGCTTCATGGGCTCCGGCCAGACACCCTATACGCCGCATGCGATCGAGCTGTTCCCGTCGCTGAATGAGGATGGCACGCCAAAAGACAGCAAGGAACCACCGTCGGTCGCCCCAGGCAAACGCCAGCCTGCGAAGCCGGAGGTCGATTGACCGCCCATGGACAATCTCTCCGTCATCGACCGCTTCACCGATACCTTCTCGCAGTACATCGACAGCGGTTTCGGTCTGCTGGGCAACGAGATCGCCTTTCTCTCCGCCACGCTGATCGTCATCGACATCACGCTGGCGGGTCTGTTCTGGGCGTTCGGCGCGGGTAATGACGAGATTCTGGCGAAGCTCATCAAGAAGGTGCTCTATGTCGGCGCCTTCGCCTACATCATCACCAACTTCAATTCGCTGGCCGGCATCATCTTCAAGTCCTTCGCCGGGCTTGGGTTGACCGCGTCCGGCTCCGGCCTGTCGCAGGACGATTTCCTGCGGCCCGGCAAGCTTGCCTCTGTCGGCGTGGATGCGGGCCGGCCGATCCTCGAACAGATCGGCGAGCTTTCCGGTTTCACCTCCGTCTTTTCCAATATCGACACGATCGCCGTTCTGTTCCTCGCTTGGCTGGTCGTCATCATCAGCTTCTTCGTGCTCGCGGTGCAGCTCTTCGTGACGCTGCTCGAGTTCAAGCTGACGACGCTCGCCGGCTTCGTGCTGGTGCCCTTCGCACTCTGGAACAAGACCGCTTTCCTCGCCGAACGCGTGCTCGGCAACGTCGTGTCCTCCGGCATCAAGATCCTGGTGCTCGCTGTCATCGTCGGAATCGGCAACGGCCTCTTCGCCGAATTCCGCGCGGCGGCGCCTGCAGAACCTTCCATCGATCATGCGCTCGCGATCATGTTGGCATCGCTCGCCATGCTGGGACTTGGCATCTTCGGCCCATCGATCGCGACCGGTCTCGTATCCGGCGCTCCCCAGCTCGGCGCCGGTGCAGCGGCCGGAACGGCACTCGCAGCCGGCGGCATGGCAGTGGCGGCTGGTGCCGGCGCTATGGGTGCCGCGCGTCTCGGCGGAGCCGCAATCGGTTCCGGCGTCAGGGCCGCGACCACCATGTCGGGCGGCGCTCGCACAGCTTTCGAATTGGGCAGCGGCACGTCGGGCGCATCGGGCATGGGAGCCGTAGGAGCTGGTCTTTCAGGTGTCGCCCGAGCCGGCGGCGGCACTTTCGTGCATGCCGGTCGCAACGTCGTCTCGCGCGTCGTAGGTGGCATCGGGACTCGAGCGGCTGCGGGTTCGCGCGGTGCATGGACTGCCACCGGCGGCAAACCGATGGAGGCGATGACCGAAGCCGCCAATGACGCTCCGTTCGCCCAATCCGGCAATGCGCCTGCATGGGCCAGTCGCCCGCGGCACGGATCGCGAACCTCGCAGATATCTCATGGCGCCACCACCGCGGCTCACACCTTGCGCTCCGGCGACCATGGCGGGCCGGGCGCCAATCCATCGCTGCGACAGGAGGATTGACCGATGCGCTTCAAACGCGCCGGCGTGCGCTATTCCGAAACGCCTGAACCAACCACGCCCTATCAGGCTGCCGGCCAGCTTTGGGACGAGCGCATCGGCTCCGCCCGCATTCAGGCCCGTAACTGGCGACTTATGTCCTTCGCCTGCCTGACGCTCGCCATTGGCATGGCCGGGGGTCTGCTCTGGCAGGCGGGTCGCTCGACCGTCACGCCCTACGTGGTCGAGGTCGACCAACTAGGACAGGTCAAGACGATTGGTCCGGCCGTCGAAGCCTATCGGCCGACCGACGCGCAGGTCGCGCACTCGCTCGCACGCTTCATTCAGAATGTTCGCGCATTGCCGACCGATCCGGTCGTGGTTCGCCAGACCTGGCTTGAAGCCTACGACTTCACCACCGATCGCGGTGGCGCAGCACTCAACGACTACGCCCGCGCCAACGATCCTTTCGGCAAGGTCGGCAAGATCTCGATCGCCGTCGAAATCACCAGCGTGGTGCGTGCGTCGGAGTCCTCATTCCAGATCCGATGGATCGAGCGCCGATACGAGAACAACCAGCTTGCCGGCACCGATCGCTGGACCGGCATTCTCACCATCATCCTGCAACCGCCGCGCACCGAAGACCGGCTGCGCAAGAACCCCCTCGGCATCTACGTCAACGGCATCAACTGGAGCCGTGAGCTCGGCTCCAACGGGTCGTGAAGGAGAACAACATCATGACCTGTATATCACCTTGCCGCATTCTCCTTCTGTCGTCAGCAGCATTGCTCGCAGGCTGCGCTGGGAAGACGCCACCACCGGAAATTTCCCTCGACGAACCTTACGAGGCGAACCGCATCGTCGAGCCTATCGGCCCTGTCGAAGTGGTCGAGGTGCCGAAGCCGCTGCCGCTGCCCGGCCAGTTAAAGCCGCTGCCGGTCAAGGGCGGGACGGTGGAACCCGCCGATCCAAAACAGCGCATCGCCACGGCCAACAATGCCGCCCGCGTGCAGCCGACGCGCTCCGGCTACGTGAACGCCACGCAAGTCTGGCCTTACGCGGCGGGCGCGCTCTATCAGGTCTATGCCAGCCCGGAAAAGGTGACGGACATTGCCCTGCAGAGTGGCGAGGAACTGATATCGGTCTCGGCCGGCGATACGGTGCGTTGGGTGATCGGCGACACGACGAGCGGTGCAGGCAACGCCCAGCAGACGCACATATTGGTGAAGCCGACGCGGCCGGATCTGAAGACGAATCTGGTCATCAACACCAACCGTCGCACCTATCTTCTCGAGCTCACTTCGACGCCGCAGACCTGGATGGCGTCGGTTTCATGGGAGTATCCCCATGATCGTCTCATGGCGCTGCAACGGCAGAACGAGCGGGCCGAAACGGCAGCACCTGTCTCCAATGCCGTCGCGCTTGAGCGCGTCAAATTCCGCTACGAGATAACCGGCGACAATCCGTCCTGGCGGCCAACGCGCGTCTTCGACGATGGCGAAAAGGTCTACATCCAATTCCCGGCCGGCATAGCCCAGGGTGAGCTTCCGCCGCTCTTCGTCGTCGGCCCCACCGGCGAAAACCAGCTCGTGAACTATCGGGCAAAGCCGCCCTATTACATCGTCGATCGCCTGTTCGGCGCGGCTGAACTGCGCCTTGGCGGCGAGAAGCAGCAGGTGGTTCGGATATCGCGCACCGATGGAAAGCGGCGGGGGATCTTCGGGCTATGAGCATACCGCCGAAATCACCGCCGCCGAATCTCGCGATCCGTGCCAAACCGAAACCCGTCACTCGATTGAACCGCTGGACGCTGATCGCGCTTGCCGGTGTCTCATCCGCCGCAGTGCTCGGCGCAATGATCTGGGCGCTGCAAGGCAGGGATCGCAGCGGTCAGGCCGGCGAGGAGCTTTACACCACCGATCGCGTCAATCCGGCCGAAGGGCTGCAAACGCTGCCGCGCGATTACACAGCGGTCCAGCCGCCGCGGCTTGGGGCACCTTTGCCCGGTGAGTTGGGGGGACCCATCGTCCGAACCGAACGCGAGACCGGCATCCAGCCAATGCCGGAGCGGCCGAATTTCCGGCCCGATCCCGAAGAAGACGCCAGGCGCGCAGCGCGTCTGCGCGCGCAGCAGGAGTCGGAAGCGGCGGCCAAGGCGGCTGTCTTCTTCCAGACAACGAAACCGCGACAGGACGTGGCGGCATCCGCGGCATCGGCCGAGCCCAATCGCCTCGATCTGACGGCTATTCCGGCGCCCGCCGCGGAAGCTGCCGTTGCACCACCGGCGGACGAGATGACCACGCAGAACATGCAGGACCGCAAGTCAGCATTCGTCACCCAGGCGACCGATGAGAAGATTTACGGCTCCGGCGTGCTCCAGACGCCGCGCTCGCCTTATCAGGTCATGGCGGGCACTGTCATTCCGGCCTCGCTCGTGACCGGCATCAACTCCGATCTGCCCGGCCAGATCATCGGCACCGTAACCGAGAACGTCTATGACACCGTGACCGGCCGGCGTCTGCTCATTCCGCAGGGTGCTCGGCTGATAGGACAATATGATTCCGGAGTCGCGTTCGGGCAGAGCCGCGTGCTGCTGGTCTGGAGCCGTCTCATCATGCCGGATGGTTCCTCGATCGTCCTCGACCGTCTCTCCGGCGTCGACACGGCTGGCTATTCTGGCCTGGAGGACGAGGTCGACAATCACTGGTTCCGCCTGATCGGCGGTGCGGTCCTCTCCTCGCTGCTCGGCATCGGTGCGGAGTTGGCGGCGCCGGAGAATAGTGGCGGAGATGGGGACACTATCATCGTTGCCACACGTGATGGCGCTCAGGAAACGATCAACGACGTCGGCCAGCAGATCACCCGCCGTAATCTCAATATCCAACCAACCTTGAAGGTGCGGCCAGGTTTTCCGGTCCGCGCCATCGTCAACAAGGATCTGATCCTGCAACCGTACCGGGCCGCGCCGCTCACGGCGAATATCGGGAGGGATGATTGACCAAAAAACTTAGTCTCGGGCCGGTACCGAATTCCGAGTCCGTCAAGCTAACCATCACGGTGAGCGCGCTGCTTCGGGCCGATCTCGATCGATACGCCAGCCTGCATTCCGAGCTTCACGGCACGCCGGTCGATGCCGTGACGTTGGCGCCGCTCATGCTCGAAACCTTTATCGCTCGTGACAAGGGTTTTCGCGCAGCCCGTGCTAATCGATCCGGCGGATCAGGTAATCGTCCGCGCAACGTCGATGAAGCGGGATAGCGGCTCCACCGGCTCTTCGTCGCGCGTCATTAGCCACGTTCTCACATCTTCCGATGCATCATGCAGCGGCTGAAGTACCAGCCCGTCAGCACCTATTGCTTCGAGCTGCGCCGCCGTCGCAACGCCGATGCCGTAGCCGGCGAACACAAACATCACCAGCATGCAGAGCGTGGTGACGCGATCGACGATGTTCGGTGTCGAAGTCGCCGTGCGCACGATCTGCTCGATCTGGCACTGGTGTCCCAAGCCGGTATCCGGCCGGCACAGTACGAGGGCCTCCTGCATGAGATCGGCTAGCCCAAGCCGATCCTTCGCCGCCAGTGGATGGTGGCTTGGAACGACCGCGACAAGCGGATCGCGCCACAATGCATCCGCGACGAAGCCCTTGCCGTATCCGCTTTCCGGTGCAAGCACCGCATCAAGAGATCCATTCCGCAATTCACTGACCTTCTGCATCATCGGTGCTTCATGCACATGCACGCAAACATGCGGGTTCGATTCCCTCAAGGCCGCAAGAAGCCGGGCAACGCGCGGCAACGGTACGCCGTCGCCAATGCCTAGATGCAGATGGCTGGCTCCATTCCCACTGGCCATGCGCACGTCAATCTGAGCCTCATCAGCCGCCGCCAGCAATGCGCGCGCATGAACAAAGAGGCGTTCACCAGCTGGGGTTAGCCTAGTCGATCGCCTGGTGCGCTCGAACAGCTTCACATTCAACTGGGCTTCCAGATTCCGGATCGAGCGTGATAACGGCGATTGCTCAATTCCTGCACGTTCGGCCGCGCGCTTGAAATGCAGTTCCTCCGCTACGGCAAGGAAATGGCGAAGATGACGCAGGTCCAATCGTTCGTTCCTTTCCGGCTTTCGATCGACGGGCGTTGGTGAGTTCGCGGCGTGTTTTGGAGGCGCTCCTTCGTTTGCCAATCGGTTATTTGTTCACGCACCTGGACCGCGTCTGGGCAACCTCGCACGCGAGGTTAATTGCCTAGGCAAAGCCGTGGAAATAAACCTCCAGGCCGAAACAGGAGCCTTCTCCGGAAGGGAGCACGGCTCGGAAATTTCTTACGACTACCGCAAAGAACATAATATATCTGCTTAAGTATAGGCATAATAACGGACGGGACGCTCAATATAATTGTAAGGTCAGAAGCTTTCCTCGCCCCGCCAGCGAGGTTTTGCAGTTGACAGCTCTCAAGCAATTCCATGCCAGCGCTTGGTTGCTTGCAATTACTGGTCGACCAATGGTTTTTTCAATATTATCCAAAATCTCCGATGTCATGAGAGCCGTACACGATATAAATAATGCCTCAACTCGTGCGTCTTCCATGAGTTCGACAGCTGCTGCGCTGAACGATTCCGGCGTGATATAGGAACGCTGATCGTTATCGCGGACAGGAAAGTAACCCCTGCGAACGATTGTTAGCCCCTCCCGCTCCAAATAGCCTGCGACCAGTTGGTTGACTTCTCCAATGTAGGGTGTGAGCAGCGAAATCCGTCTACATCCGAGCTGCGCAAGGCCCTTAAGGGCAGCGGAAACTGGGTCGGTCACCACGACGCCAGGATGCACGCGTCGGATCTCGGTGGCGATTACCTCAGGCCCCAGCGCCATGGCAGCCGAGGTGCATCCAAAGGCGATGACATCAACCCTGTTGGTCGGCAGCAGATTGGCGGCGGTAGCGCTGATGCTATCCTTGAGGGCATTCAGCGTCGAGACATCGAGGTAGTGCGGGCTGGGAATGCGATGCGTCTGGAGGCGCACCGGCGCGCCGTCGAGAAACCGAGCCACGTCAGGCTGGATGGTGCTGTCGTTCGACAGGGCAATCAGCCCAATCGTGGGGTCTGGCTCGGCCCGGAAGGCGACGGCCATCTCCTGCCATTGCGTACTGTCAAACATTTAAAGATCCTCATCGTTCTCGAAGCCGCCTGCCTGCGGAATATAGCGGGCGGGACAGTCAGATCATGGGAAGGGCTTGCGCGGGTAGCGCACCGGTGCTGCCGCCGCCGTCTTGGGATAGACGGGGACCGCGACCCCGTTCTGCACTTGGGCGACGATGGCGGTGGCCTTCTCGTCCACGCCGGCATCGTTGAACTTCAGCGGGCCGAAGAAGATCTCCGTGTCGAGCTGGAGCATGGCATCGCGCACCTTCACCGGATCAACGCTCTGCGCCTTCTCAATGGCGAGCTGGAGCGCCAGGGCGCCGGCGGTTCCCGAGGCGGAGATGTAGGTCGGCTTATCGCCACCAAACAACTTCTCGTAGCCGGCGACGTAGGCCGCATTATCGGCGATGACGGCGCCCTTGTAGGGCAGGCTTGGGTCCCAGAGCTGCACGCCGAACAAGTCTTCGGACGCCGGGCCGAGGGCGTTCAGGAAGTCCGAGATGCCGACCGCGAAGGCGAAGCCGATGAGCTTCGGGTTCACCTTCAGCGATTGCAGCGTCTTGATGAGCAGGATGGAATCCTGGACGTAGCCGGTCACGATCAGCACGTCGGGGTTGGCCTCCTTTAGCGCCGTGGCGACGCTGGAGAGATCGGCAGCGCCCTTGGGGTATTTGGTGGAATAGACCACCTTCATCCCTCCGGCCTCGGCCTTCCTGCGCGCCGCCGCGGCGAAATCATTGGGCAGGAGGTCGTCAGGGCCGACGATGGCCATGCTCCGCGGCTTGTCCGGGACGGTCTGGAGTAGCGCCATCATCGGATCGAGTGTGCCGGCCGCCAGCGGGGTCGGGCAGAAGATGAACTTGTAGCCCCGCTGGTAGAGGCTATTGGCCGTCGCCATGGGGGTCATGGTGATGACCTTGTACTTCTCGCTAATGGCCGCCGTCGCCGTGGCGATGCCGGAGGAATACGGGCCGAGGATGAAGCTCACCCCGTCCTCCGTGATCAGCTTCTCCGTGAGCCGCGCCGAGGTCTGCGGCTTGCTCTCGTCGTCGTAATAGATCACCTCCACGGGCATCTTCCTACCGCCGACGGAGACACCGCCGGCATCGTTCACCAGCTTCTCCCAATAGGCATAGCCGTTCTTCAGGAGGTGGCCTTCGCGCGAGAAGGTGCCCGTGAGGCTCACCGCCGCGCCGATCTTGAGCTTTTCCTGTGCTTCGGCGAGGCCCGCCGAGCCGAGCAGCACGGCGAGCCCGAGGACCGCCGCCCCTTTGAAAACGCTTCTCCTGTGCATGGCAAACTCCTGCTGTTCCCGAAAGGTTGTTGGTGCTTTTTTGGTCTCAGGCGGCGGCGGTGCCGGGCACGAACTGCCCGTAGCCCGGTTCGCCGACGAGCTTGCCGTCCTGGGCGACGATGCTGCCGCGGACGATGGTGTGGGTAGCGGCGCCCCTGGCGCCCATGCCCTCCCAGCTGGTGAAGCCGACCCGCGAGAGCATGTCCGTGTCGCGGAACACCACCTCTCGGCTCATGTCGGCCAGGGTGAAGTCGGCATCCGCGCCCGGCTGGATCACGCCCTTGCGCGGGAAGATGCCGAAGCGCCGGGCCGGGGCCTCGGCGGCGAGGCGGGCGACATCGTTGAGGGTGAGGCGGCCTTCGTTCACCGCATTGAGCAGCAGCGGCACGAACTCCTGCGCACCGGTGACGCCAAGCGGTACGGAGAACAGGTCCTGCCAGCCCGAATCCACGTCTTCCTTCGAATGGGGCGCATGTTCCAGCACCACCATGTCGGCGGTGCCGGACTTCAGGGCGTCCCAGCCGCTCTCGGGGTCATAGGCCCAGTTATAGGTGCGCGGGCCCACCTTCTCCATTTGCGCGCGGGACATGAACATGGTGCCCAGCTCCAGTTCGCATGACACGTCCTGGCCGAGGTCGAACTTGGCGTGGCGCACCATCTCGTTGGCGCCGGAGGGCATGACGCCGAGATGCAGCACATGGAGCTTCACACCGCAGACGCGGGCGTAGTAGAGCGAGGCGGCGAGCCCCGCCACCATGCCATGGCCGTACATGTAGCCCTTGGAGAAGCTCTCGTGATAGGCGAGCGCGTCGGAGCGGCCCTTGTCGATATAGTCGCGGAAGGTCAGCCGCTTGCACCATTCGGGATCGTCATGGTGCACGGAGGCGACGAGCCCTACGTCGCGGGTCGCCTCGTAGAGCTCGTAGAGGATGCCGTGGTCCAGCACGCCCAACTCGGAGATGTAGGGATAGACCTCCTTGATGTGGCGTGTGTTGAAGATCTTGATGCCGATGGCCCCGGCCTTCGCCAGCGCCTCCACCGTGCGTGGATAGAGCCCGCCGCCGTAGAGCGCATAGTCCACATGGGCCTTGGGGGCGACCAGCGCCTTCTTCGCCTCGAAATCCTCCAACGTGGTAGGATGGGGTGTGTTGTTGGTCATGTCGATGCACATGGTCACGCCACCCACCGCTGCCGCGCTGGAGCCGGTGCGGAAGTCCTCCTTGTAGGTGTGGCCGGGCTCGCGGAAGTGGCAGTGCACGTGCCAGATGCCCGGCAGCACTTCGAGCCCTCTGGCATCCACCCGGCGCGTCGCTTCGCCAAACGGGCCGCCGATAGCGGCGATCTTGCCGCCCATGATGGCGATATCCGCGCGATAGGACGAGGATGGGGTGTGGATCGTGCCGTTTTCGATCACGAGGTCATAGGGCTGGGACACTTGATGCTCCTTACGCGGATCAGTTGAGGCCGAGATAGGCGGCGCGGATGTCCTGGCGTTGCAGGAGTTCATGCGCGGGGCCGTCTATGGTCACGCGGCCGGTGTCGAGCACGTAGCCGCGGGTGGCGATCTCCAAAGCGAGGCCCACGTCCTGCTCCACCAGCAGCACGGTGATGCCCCGGTCGCGATTGATGAGGCGGATCGCATCGGCGATGCGCTCGACAATCACCGGGGCAAGGCCCAACGACATCTCGTCCACCAGGAGCAGGCTCGGGCGGGACATAAGCGCCCGGCCGATAGCACACATCTGCTGCTCGCCGCCGGAGAGAAGCCCGGAGAGGCGGTGCTGGAGGCGCACCAGTTCGGGAAACAGCGAGAAGACGAAGTTGAGATCGTCGTCTTCCCCCGCCCTGCCCTTGCGCGCGGTGGCGCCGAGCCTCAAATTCTGGCGCACCGTGAGGCCGGCGAACAGACGGCGCCCTTCCGGTACCATGGCGATGCCGAGCTTCGCCCGCTCATAAGATTTCAGCGGAACGAGATCCGTGCCCTCGAACCGCACCGTGCCCGTGCGGATCGGCACGAGCCCCGTCAGCGCGCGCAGCAAGGTGGTCTTGCCCGCACCATTAGCGCCGACTAGGGCGATGATCTCGCCCTTGCGGAGGTCGAAGCTCACATCCCACAGCACCCGGCTGTCGCCATAGCTGACGGCGAGGCTGTCCACGGCGAGCATGGTCATGCGATGCCTCCCGGCTGGCTTTGGGCTGCTTGGCTTTGCGCTGCCTGTGCCTTGGCGAAGCGCTGGCCGAGATAGGCCTCGACCACCTTCGGGTTGGCAATCACGCTCTGCGGCGTCCCCTCGGCGAGCTTGGCGCCGAAGTTCAGCACCATTATGCGGTCGCACAATGCGAGCACCGCCTTCATCACATGCTCGATGATGACGACGGTGAGGCCCGCCTGCTTCAGGCTTCTGACAAGGTCGATCATGCGCTCGATCTCGGTGTGGTTGAGCCCAGCCATGACCTCGTCGAAGAGGATGATCTTCGGTCCCATGGCGAGCGCCCGCGCCACCTCCAGGCACTTGCGGTCGGCGAGGGTCAGATGCGGCGGGAGGAACTCGGCCTTGGCGGACAAGCCGACCCGCGCGAGCGCCGCGTCGGCGGCGGCGAGATAGGCGGGCCGGGCGCGCAGTCGGGCATGTCCGAACATGGCGCCCACCGCCACGTTCTCCGTGACGCTCAGTTGCTTGAACGGCTGGACGATCTGGAAGGTGCGGGCGATGCCGAGGCGGGACAGACGATGCGGCGGCAGGCGCGTTATATCCGTTCCGTCGAACCGGATGGTGCCGGCGTTGAGCGGATAGACCGCCGAGATGGCATTGAGTAGAGTCGTCTTGCCCGCGCCGTTGGGGCCGATGACGCCGAAGATCTCGCCTTCGGCGACATCGAAGGAGACCCCGGCCAGCGCCTTCACGCCGCCGAAGTGGATTTCAAGGTCGCGCGCCTCAAGCATTGCCATGACGCGACCTCCAGCTCCGCGCCGCCCGCCGTGAGGCATCGATGATGCCGTTGGGGGCGAGCAAGCAGATGATGACGATGAGCACCCCGAAGACGACTTGATGCGCTTGGAGGAAGCCGCCCCAGACGAAGGTGCTTAGTAACTCGAGCGCGAAGGCGCCCACCACCGGGCCGATGACGGTGCCCATTCCGCCGAGGATCAGCATCATGTAGGCCTTCACGCCGACCGCGGGATCGAACGCGCTCACCGGCTCGATATAGGTGATCCAATAGGCCCAGACCCCGCCGGCAAATCCAGTGACGCCCGCCGAGATGGCCCAGGCCAGCACCTTGGTGGCGGTGGTGTCGATGCCCATCACGCCCGCCGCCCGCTCGCCGTCCCGGATGGCGCGCAGCGCGTAGCCGAACGGCAGTCGCAAGATGACGGCGACGATGACGGTGGAGGCCACCATGCCGGCGAGCATTACCAGATAGATGATGCGGTAGAGCGGTCCCGGCGCCATATCGCTCAGCGGCAGCGGCAGCCCCTGCGCGCCGCCGGTGACGCCGCCCACCTGGATCACCAGCTGGATGGCGGCAAGGTTCAGCGCAACGGTGGCGATGGCGAAATAATGCCCGCGCAGCCGCAGGATCGGCCAGCCGATGATCCCGGCGACGGCGGCCGAGAAGAGGACCGCCGCCACCAGCGCCACCGGGAACGGCACACCCAATGTCATGGCGACGCCGCACGTGTATGCGCCGAAGCCGAAGAACACCGCGTTGCCGAAGGCGTGGTATCCGGCAAGGCCGACGATGACATTGAGGCCCTGGGTGACGATGGCGAACATGAAGACGGTGGTCAGCACGCGCAGCCAGTAATTGTTCAGGACGAGGGGTGCTGCTGCGAGCACGATAACGCCGAAGATCAGCGCGCCGAGGGCGATGCGGCGCTGGAGGACGGGTGAGGAGAGGCTCATGCGTGCTCTCCGAAGAACGCTTTGCCGAACAGCCCCTGGGGCCGCAACACCAGCACCAGCAGGAACAGCGCAAACCCCACGATCTCCTGGTAGTTGGCGCCAAGGAAATAGCCCGACCAAGCCTGCACCAGCCCGTAGATGAAGCCGGCGATAATGCACCCTTCTACCGAGCCGATGCCGCCAAGGACGGTGATGACGAATACTGCGCTGAGGAAGGTGACGCCCATGCCCGGCACGATCGGGAACAACATGGACGCGAGCGAACCGGTGGCCCCTGCAAGCGCCGCTCCGGCCCCCGCAGTGAGGGCGTAGATACGCTCGGGATTAATCCCCATGAGGGCGGAGACTTCTCGATCGAGCGCGGTGGCGAGTATCATCTGCCCGCTGTTGGTGAACCGCAAGAAAGCATAGAAGGCGGCGCCCAGCGCTATAGAAAAGCCCGCCGCGATGAGGCGGACCACCGGGACGAGTATACCGAACACCTCGATGGAGGAGGCAGCGTAGACTGCGTTCACCGAGCGCACGTCCGAGGTGAAAGCGATGGACACCGCGTCCACCATCACCAATTCGATGCCGAACGTCACCACCAGTGACAGGAGAAGGCTCGTGCGGATGATGCGGTTCAGCACGAGTGCTTGAAGCGCGTAGCCGAGCGCGAACATCACCACCATCGAAATTGGAATCGAGACCAACGGGTCGAGGCCGAGCCAGCGATACAGCCCGTAGGTCGTGTAGGCCCCAAGCATGATGAACCCGGTGTGGGCGAGATTGATTACGCCCATCACGCCCCAGACCATCGAAAATCCGATGGTCGCTATCCCGTAGAGGCCCCCGAGTAGGAGCCCGTTGGCGGTTGATTGCAACAACATAAAGTGCCCTAATACATTGATAACACATGAACATCGCCGGCCGTAGCCAATCATTTATGCACTAAGTATGCAAAATAAATTGACGGTTGCAAGAACAATTAGTACGACGATGCATACAGTGCGTGAGCGCTACCCGAAATGGCCGCTGGTGAGGTGAGGGCATTCATCTCGAGTCACCTCCCAGGCGGGCGGCGGTGTAGCGAAACGTCGGTCGCCCAGGTTGGGGCTGGCGTGTGGAGCCCTAACGGCTTCGCGTGAATTGGTGCGGGTCGAATACGAGTGAAACTGCTGGGGCAGTTTACCAACGGAGAACGAGCATGGCATGGTGTAGGTGGGCTTCGGTGGCAATCCTTGTGATTGCCGCACAGACATTTGGACTTTCGGCAAATGCAGAGGATCTCTCCTGCGAGCCTGGGAAGCTTATGGAGAAGTATCCAGGCCTTGTCGGGAAGACCATAAAGATCGGCGCGGACCCGCAGACGCCGCCTTACGTGATGCGGGATGCAAAAGACTTCAATTCCGTCATCGGATTTGACGCCGATCTTGCCAGATCGGTTCTCGAATGCGCCGGTGTCAGCTATGAATTCTTCTTGGGGGGCTGGTCCGGGCTGCTTCCGGCGACATTGAGTGGTCAGATAGATGTGCTCTGGAATGACCTTTACTACACTCCCGCACGAGCGAGAGAGGTTGATTACATACTGTATTTGCAAGCTGGCATGGGAGCTCTGGCTCGTGCCGGCAATCCGAAAAACATCAAGGATCTCGATGATGCGTGTGGCGCGTCCGTGGCCGTCGGGCTCGGCACGTTTGAGGAAACGCTGGTCAAAAAGCAGTCAGAGACATGCAAATCGGAAGGCAAAACTGAAATCGGCTTGATGACCTATCCTGATGTCGCGTCAGGCTTGCGCCTCGTCCAACATAGTCGCGCAGACATTCTGCTTACAGACCTCGCTCTAGTCGACGCCTTTGCGATCGAAAATCCTAATATATACTCACGCGCCTTCAAGATCATGTCGGGTACGACAATCGGAGCTGCGGTTAAAAAAGGAAATAAAGATCTACAACGGGCAATTTTTGACGGCCTTCAGATCCGGCAGGCCGATGGAACGCAGAAGAGGCTGCTCGAGAAATATAAGATCGACCCCGAAATGGCTCTCAAGGCTGAGGTAAAGGTCGATTGATGCGGTCAGTCCGTAGATTCCTATGTCTCAACGCCGTCGTGATACTTTCCATTGCGCTCACGACGCCGGTCTTTGCTCAAGCTGAGTCGGGTCGTGTCCCGTTCGCCTGGGCCAGCGAAACCTGGGCTTACTTTACTTCAGGATTTATGTGGGAAGGGGCGATCATCGCCGTCCAGATCACGGCACTCGGCATGACGCTAGGCCTCGGTCTCGGCCTCGGACTGGCGTTGATGCGTTTATCCTCAATCAGCGCAGTTCGCGGTGCCAGCTGGTTCTACATCTGGCTCATGCGTGGCACACCACAGCTATTGCAACTCGTTTTCATCTTCGACGCTCTACCCGCAATCGGCCTTCGTTTCGACAGCTTCACCACGGCTGTCATAGGCTTTGCTCTGAACGAGGCGGCATTCAGCGCCGAATTGATACGTGGCGGCATCCTTTCGGTGAATCGCAACCAGTTCGCTGCGGCGGCTTCACTTGGTATGAGCAGCCCATTAACGCTGCGTCGTATAATTCTGCCGCAGGCCATGTCGGCTATTCTTCCCGGCATAGCGAATGATTCGATCAGCATGCTTAAGCTTACGTCGATTGCATCTGTGATTTTCGTCAATGAGCTTACGTTTAGATCTCAACAGATTGTCGGACAAAACTTCAAGTTCTTCACCGTATTTGCGGCTGCTGCGGCGATTTATTTGACCCTGACAAGTCTAATCTCCATAATACAGTGGCTTCTGGAGGGGCACTTCGATTTTGAACGAGACCGCCATAGAAGTCGCGAAGTCTTCGATCGCCTTTTTGGAGCCTGGATCATGCGGACCAAGAGTCGAGAAGAGAGCACCCAAGTCGCGAGCGCTGTGCACGACACGCCCAATGGGGGGATCTCCGACCCCGACTGGCTACGCAGCCTACTCGCGGTCTCGCCTTTCGAGGAAAATGGCGGCGCCTTCGTGGTGTGCCGCAACGTCCAGAAGAGCTACGGCGATAAGCCCGTGCTCAATGGCGTCGATCTGGAAATCAAGCGTGGGGAGGTTGTCGCGATCCTCGGACCGAGCGGCTCGGGCAAGAGCACGCTACTACGCATGATCAATCACCTCGAGCCGATGGATTGGGGCGAGGTGACAGTTGGCGGCAAGCATGTGGGCTACGATGCCCTGCCGGGGGGAGGACTGCGACCGACCACGAGGCTCGCTCGAGCACGTGCGAATGCTCGCATTGGTATGGTTTTCCAGCATTTCAATCTGTTTAATCATCTAACAGCCTTGGAAAACGTCACCGAGACGCCGCTCCGAGTTTACGGTGAACCGGTGGCTGAAACATATGAGCGGGGCCAGCGCCTCCTTGCGGCGGTCGGCCTTGCGCACAGGAGTGACTATCGGCCTCATCGCTTGTCAGGCGGCCAGCAGCAGCGTGTCGCGATCGCCCGAGCACTCGCTATACGGCCACAGCTGATGTTGTTCGACGAACCCACCTCGGCGCTGGATCCGGAGCTTGTCGGAGAGGTTCTTGGGGTTATGCGTCTCCTCGCCAATGCTGGGATGACGATGATTGTCGTAACCCATGAGATCCGTTTCGCTCGAGAAGTTGCCGACAGAGTCGTGTTCATGGACGAGGGCGTCGTGGTTGAGCAAGGCCCCCCCGCTCAGGTTATTGACGATCCAATTCAACAGCGGACGCGACAGTTCTTGCGGATGGTTGAGTGAGCGAAAAACTGGTTCGGACAGCGGTTGCGAACAGAGATCAGTCCAGTCTATGACCTGGAACAAACGTATAGCAGGTTAGTAAACGCAATGTGTGAAGTATGCGCAATATTCGGAGCAGGTGAGCATTGGAGTGATTTCGGTCGTCTACGAAATGACCGATTTCCATTTCAGGACATCCAACTTTATCGCGAAGAGCGTAAGCGACGAATTGACCGAATCAATAACTTGTTGCTTGGCGCGGGCATCACATGTGACGACTGGGACGGTGAATCATTGGCGCTTAGGGACACTCGGGGACGCTTTCGTATCGCGCCCACGCTCAATGATTTGTGGCCACAAGCAGAAGCTCTGACCGGTCTGCGGTTCGACCCCCTCGCCGACACGTTGTTCTCCCCGGTACCCGGCAATGGATGAGCGCCTGCCCCTCACCGTCGTCACAGGCTTTCTTGGCAGTGGAAAGACGACTCTAATTCGACGTTTCGTAGAAACGATGGATGGTGCCGATACCGGCATAGTCGTAAATGAATTTGGCGAGGCTGGGGTCGATCATCGGCTCTTCGTCCATGCGGTTGAACATGTACGATTGTTAGACGGTGGTTGCGTGTGCTGCGCTCGTCGCGAGGATATTTCCAAGAGCATCCACGAACTCGTACGATTGTCAAAGAATGATGGCCGGTTCACCCGGGCTATTTTGGAAACATCAGGCCTCGCCGACCCAGCTCCCGTAATTGCCACACTGGCGACGGATCCGTGGTTGAAATCCCACGTCCGTCTTGCCTCCGTCGTGGCCGTTGTCGACGCTGTCGCCGGCGTATCAAATCTTCAGCTACGCAGTGAGGCACGACGCCAAGTCGCTCTCGCCGATACGGTGGTTGTAACGAAGAGTGACTTGCGCGCCGCAGCGCCTATGCAGGACGTCACCGATGCGGTGAGTAAGCTTACTCCCGACGCACGCGTCCTCAACGCCCAAGCGGCCGACTTTCAAATCTGCAATGTCTTGGGCGGCACTGAGGAACTTGCCACCTCGATCTCACCATTTGTTGCCGAGGCGACATCCCATGAAGGCACGATTGGCTCATTCACGCTGTTGCTCGATACCGTCGTGGATTGGCCGATCTTTACCATCTGGCTGTCGGCGCTTCTGCATGCGCACGGAGATCGCATTCTGCGGGTAAAAGGGCTTGTTCGAACCACATCATCTCGAGAGCCGCTCGCGATCCATGGTGTTCAGCACATTATGCATCCACCAACCCACATAACGGTTCCCGAAACGAGGCCCTCATTCCTAGTTTTCATAACAAGCGGTATCGCTCGTGGGGAAATCGAAAGAAGCCTGATGCGGATGTCCGTCGCGCAGTTTTAAGACCGCGCGACTCCACAGCGCGGAAGTGAAGGATTCTGCCGATTCACTGCAGTTTAAACTCAACTAAATAGCCGAAATGTATGAGAGGCGGAATTGGCAATGCGAACTCTGATCAAGAATGCGACCGTCTTGACAATGGATCCTCAGCTTGGGGACTTGCAACGCGGGTCGATCCTTATCGAGGACGGACGCATAGCGGAGATTGCTGCGTCGATAGACATGATCGACGCTGATATCATCGACGGTACTGGCCTGATCGCTATACCAGGACTTGTCGACGCGCATCGCCACCTTTGGCAGGGCATGCTGGCACTGATGGCCGCGGACGCCGATCTCGCGACGTACTTCAAGGTCATCGCGGGGAAGTTTGCGCCTATCTTCGAGGTAGAAGATGCACGGTTTTCCAATCTTGTGGGCGCGGCCCAAGCCTTGGACGCTGGTATTACGACGATTTTTGATTGGTCGCACATCCAGCACACGCCGGCACACACAGACGCTCTGATCGATTCACTCAGAGCAAGCGGAATCCGTGCGGTGTTTGGCTACGGATTTCCGAACACGGACCCATCCTGGTCGATGGACAGCAGCCGACCTCTTCCGGACGATGTCCGCCGCATCAGAAGAGATATACTGGCTTCCGACGATACCCTGGTGACTATGGCACTGGCAGTTCGCGGGCCAGAGCAGTCAACCCTCGCCGTGACAGCCCACGATCTCCGGGTTGCGCATGATTTGAATTTGCGGGTGAGCCTGCATGCTGGGAACGGAGCGTTTGGCGTACCTTATCAGTCAATCGAACGCATGCATGAGGCCGGGTTGCTCAGCGACAGTATTCAGTATGTCCACTGCACCTCTTTGACGGATGAAAGTATCCAGCGCATCGCGGACACCGGCGGTACGTTCGTTGCAACGCCGACTGTTGAGATGCAGATGATGTTCGGTTACCCCTCCACCACTCGCTTTCTCGCGAAGGGCGTCCGACCTGGCTTGGGAGCGGACGTTGTGACCTCAACCGACTATGGCCTGTTTGGCCAGATGGCGTGCGCCTTCCAAGCGGCGAGACTGCAAGCGCTGGAGCATGGCACTGTCGACGTCACGGTTCGAGATATTCTCCGTTTCGCAACCATTGATGGAGCGCACTCCATAGGGCTGGGAAGCCGCATAGGTAGCCTTACGCCAGGGAAAAGGGCGGATGTGACTTTGATACGCCCGTCGCCATTAGTCGGCGTTGTCGATCCCGTCGCGACGGTAGTGCTTGGTTCTAACAATAAGTCGGTCGATACGGTCATTGTCGATGGCGTTGTACGCAAGCGAAACGGAGCGCTAACCTTTCTCCGCGAAACCGAGCTGCATGGACAACTTGTCCAACGCCTGGAAGGACTCATTATACGAGCTGAAATTAAAGCCTCAACTCAGGCGCGGCATGCCAATGCTCAACCTAGGTGAGGTTCATCGAGCGTACATGCGGCGGCATCGTGCGCTGCGGCAAATGGACTGCTCCATGTATGGTTAAGTTAGCGATTCCGATAGCCCAATCAAATCAGCTATGCCGTCGATTCTGGCTGGCCACCAAGAGAAATGTCCATTTGTGCCGTCATGCTTTGGGTGAGTGTCTCGGTTACGCGCTTCCGGGCTAAATTGGCATGTGACCTGGCCAAGGCTTCGGCACTCTCAGCATCTTTCGCGCTTATCGCGTCGATCATCTGGCGATGTTCCGCCAGGATCTTTCCAACGTGTGCCTTGTACGCGTCTTCGGACGGATAAGCCTCGTACGTCATCGCCAAGCGGGAAATTCTGAGGTTGCCGGTCAATAGCTGAACATAGAACTGCTCCAGCACGGAATTTCCACAGCAACTGGCTATCGCGGCATGGAAGCGCCAATTGGACTCCAACATCTCTCCAGACTTACCTTGTGAGGCTGCCTCCTCAAACGCCAAACATTCACGGCTTATGCCTTCAAGTTGTTGAGCTGTCCTCCTGATGGCCGCCCAGCGCGTCACAAGGCGCTGGGAAACGTCGAACGCTTCCAAATGCTCCCGGATGTCGTTCCAACCCATTGGGGAGACGCGGGCGCCTCGGTTTGGAAGCAGTTGGACAAGTCCTTCGCCGGCCAAACGAACAAAGGCCTCGCGCACCGGGGTGCGTGAGAGCCCAAGCCGCGATACTACCGTTGCCTCGTCCAAGCCGCTTCCAGGCTCGAGAGCAAGCGATACGATTTCATCACGCAGGGCCCGGTAGGCGAACTCACTGCTTCCGCCCTTTACAATCTTCGGGGCCGCGGATCTGTGGCCAGCGCCCTTGGCTCGTTCTCCCGTCTTCAGCATTGTAGCGTCCAAATTCCGTTCGCTGTTTGTCGTGGAAGAATGGTGCATATACCGTGCATACATAGTTGGCAAGTGCTTAGAAAATGACCATAAGCGGACGTCTTAAGGCTATGTGCGCTATCGGCTGACAGTTGGTTCTGTTTCAGAGAGGTGGGTCAAATCAGCTGTCCATGGATCGGGCTGATTTCCCAATCGGTTGCTAGCTGGGCCTTTTGACATACTATTTTGCGTCATCGTTCTGGGGTTCTGTGGGCCGCAGTTTTCCGGCCAATGCCGCTGCAATTTTCTCGGTCACCCGATCGGCAGCCCGTTTTGAAGGATCGTGCTGAACGTGGGCATAAATGGCAGTTGAGCGATGGGTCGCGTGACCAAGGATTGCCCCCGTCAGTGCCAACGCCTCGCCTGCAGAGACTGCCGTCGATCCCATCGTATGCCGTAACGTGTGGGGCGTTATGCCGGGCAGCACTGCCTTTTCAATCACCTTCGGCCACAGCCGCTTTGTGCCTTGATAATGGCTATCACCGAACTGGGCCGGAAACACGAAGTGAGTTCCGGGGATGCGCTCAACCATTTGAAGGAGTGCAATGGCGGCGGCCCCCAAGGGGCGAACAGACTTTCCCGTTTTACTATCCGCGAGTATGAGCAAACCTTGTTCAAAATCGACCTCTGACCAGCGCAGGCCCGCGATCTCGTCTCGCCGGCATCCCGTCAGCGCCCAAAGGCGAGCGATCGCGATGGCCTTCGGATTTGCTCCCTCGGCCTCCAGGGCGTCAAAGGCCATCCCGAGCTTAGCCACCTCTTCCAACGTCAGGAAACGCTCTCGGCGGTTGTCGGTCTTCCGGACGGAGGCCTTCTCCACTGGGTTCAAGGGCATGATGCCGCGGCGATTCGCAAAACTGAAGACGGCCGACAAATCCCGTACAACCTTTCTCGCAGCGCCATCGCCGCCGCGGACGATGACGCGTTTGCGAGGCCCGGTTTTCTCGTCCCGCGCGGTCTTGCCCGCCGCCACATCGCGGACGAATCTCTCGATTTCGCCAGTTCCAATCTCCGACACTCGCTTGTGGCCGAGCAAGGGCACCACATGATGCCGGAGGCGAGCGAGAGTGTAAGCCTTTGTTCTCTCCTTCATCGGCTCGCCCTGGCGCTGGCCCCGCTGGATGAAGCAGCCCTCTCCCTCATAGAGATCGATGAGCTTGGCCATCGTTATTTCGCGCCGTTTCTTGCTCCGCTCGCTCGCTGGGTCGTCTCCCTTCGCTGCAGCACCAAGGATCGTCTTGGCCTGCTTTCTCGCTTCGTCGACAGTAAGCGTCCCATAACGTCCGACGGTCACGAAGCGACGAGGAGCGGAGCGCCCTCCATCGTCGGCTCGATAACGCACGACGAATGTCTTCGTCCCGCTTGCCTCTACCCGAAGCCCGAACCCTGCCAGCTTGCTGTCCCAAACGTGATATCGGTCACCATTAGGTTGGGCGGCGTCGACCGCCCGTTTGGTCAATAGAACACTCGACGATCGATCCATCTCGGGTCATCCATGTGGACATCGTTCAGAAATGGTGTCCACATGGTGTCCACCGTGATGGAAAAATTCGTACCACGGCAAGCAGCCGAGTATCAATAACAGATTGATTTGTCGACGTTATTTACGATGCGAGGCAACTCAGGAAAACTCGATCAAAGCCATCACACAACCTTGCCAAGGTTGGGGTCGTGGGTTCGAATCCCATCGCCCGCTCCAGTTTTTCCTATGTAAATCAATGATATCCTGAGGCGATGCAGTGCTCGGGAGTGGAGACAACCGCCTCGGTGGGGGCATTGTCTCCAAGTTGTCTCCAGAGAAATCCTGGGAATTGGATGCCTTCGGATACGAACGGCGACGCTCCGTGAGCTGTCGATGCCTCACACCGGAACTCGGATTTGCGAATGCGTTATCTCGGTGGTGATGAAAATGCGCTGCGCTGTTTGGAGCGGGTAGATCTCGCGATCTGCCGCCAACGCGCATAGTGCCGCGTTCAATCGCCAGGTGGCGCAGGAGTTTCTCTCCGGCGAGATGTTGCATGGTCTGGATCCGGAAGTTTGAGGCTGGCACCCTCGATGAAGAGGCTGCCGCCGATACGATCGAAGCCTATGAAGCGCGCATCGCCGCACTTGAGCGGCTTGTCGGCAAGCAGGCTCTCAAGATTGAGTTTCTAAAGGGGGCACTGAAGCAAGGACCCCAGCCGAGAAGAGCGACTACATCCGTCCTCACCGGCCCTGCGGTATCTCCGTCGCAGAAGGATGCCGGCTGATGGGGATCGCGCGCTCGACCTATTATGACAAGCCAGCCATCAGCCTCGACGATACCGCGCTCGTCGAGACGATGGTCTCCATCTCCGACAGATTCGAGGCTTACGGCTACCGCCGCATGCAAGCGGCGCTTCGCCAGCGAGGCCTCGTCGTGAACCACAAGAAGATCAGGCGTCTGATGCGCGAGCACGATCTCCAGCCGCGGCGGCGCAGGCATTATGTGGCGACAACCGACAGCGATCATGCCCTGCCGATCTTCCCGAACCTGGCGAAGACATGATCCTGGACGGGCCGAACCAGCTCTGGGGCGCCGACATCACCTACGTCCGATCACGGGTGGCTTCGTCTACGTCGCGGTGATCCTGGACGCGTGGTCACACAAGGTCGTCGGCTACGCCATAGGCCCGTCGATCAATGTGCACCTGACACTCGCTGCTCTTCGCTCCGCTGTCGAGCAGCGCCGACCTCCGCCGGGCTGCGTGCATCACGGCGACCGTGGATCGCAATACGCCGCCAGCCTCTACCGGCAAGGCTCTGGCCGATCACGGCGCGCTGGCTCGATGGGCCGGCGCGGGAACCCATACGATAATGCCAACGCCGAGAGCTTCATGAAGACCTTGAAAGTCGAGGCCGTCTATCCAATGGCCTACGAGACGTTCGAGGACCTCGCCACCGACCTGCCGCGCTTCATCGATCTGGTCGACAACACAAGCCGACTGCACTCCGCGCTCGGCTATCTCAGCCCGCAGCAGTTCGAGGATCAACACGCCCGGCTCACGGTCAAGACCGCAGCCTGATCTTGTCCAACCGCAGGAGCACTCCACTCTACAAAGCTTAAGGATTGGCATGGCTTTGCCATCCGCTTGGATCGATTTGCCTGCGCATTCTTCTCAGCCATATGCATCGCCGCTGACGTCATTTTCTGGCTCTGAACAATGAGTCCTGAGCTTAGCACTACTTTGGCAGATTGTGGTTGGGAGAGTCTGACGACCGGCATCCGCAATGCGGGCAAGGTCGGTCGGGAGGCAGGGAGAGGGGTCAATGATGGCTTGCCGGATTTGGGGCAGGCTCGGTTGCGGGGGCGGTCCGGCGGTTCTTTTTCCCCCCTCTGGCCTGCTTGAGGCGGCGGGATTGAAGGAAGGCAAGGGCAATCATCGACATCAACGCGTGTCGGTGCAGTCCCTTCCATGACCGGCCCTCGAAGTGGTCGAGGCCCAGTTCTTCCTTGAGTTGCTGGTGGGCCTGCTCGCAGACCCAGCGGGCTTTGATGGCGCCCGCCAATTGCTTGATCGGTGTGTCGGCCGGAAGATTGGACAGGTAGTATTTGCGCTCGCCGGTCGCGCGGTGTTCGCCGACGAGCCACACCTCTTCGCCTGGCAAATGTTGCGCACCCATATCGTGAATACGCTGCGGCGGTCCATCTGCGACAGGAACGCGAACCGCGACAAAGCGGGCGGCGAGCATTCCTTTGGTGCCGCGCCGCCAACTGACCTTGCGCCACGCTGCGGCCTCCAGCGCCGTTTGCGTCGATACCGAGGTGATGTCCGGTATTGCGTTCTTGCGAGGGCGGCCCCGCCCGGCGACGGGAAAGATCATCGTGACATCGGCGGGATAAACTTTCTACTTGAACGGGATCCCAACGGCCCATGCAAGGCCCCTCTCGCTCAAGCCTTGCCGGAAGGGATCGGAAAGGCCATATCCTGAATCGGCAAGGACACAGCCGAAGCGAACGCCTGCAGCGCAGACCCGATCGATCTCAGCCAGCGCGATCTCGGGCTTCGTCCTATAGGAGTGCACATCCTCGGGAATCCCGGCGCGTTCCAAGCGGGCAGCATTGCTCGTCCAACTCTCCGGCAGGAACAGACGCAAACCCACCATGATCGGCACTTCTCGCGATGCCAAGGTGAGCGAAACGAGCGTCTGGCAGTTGGCATTCTTGCCGAGTGCCGATGCATACTGTGGTGCCACACTGACCGAATGACAGCCCTTCTTGGGCAGGGCCGTATCATCGATGATCAACCAGGCCTTCTCGCCTCCGACCTGTCTGTCAGCCTCGGCGGGCAGTGCCGCCTCCAGTGGAGCTTCGTCCCACACGCCGCTGCCGATGAAATGGTGCAACCGGTCGTAGCTGACCTCGCCATCCCGCGCCGCCATCGGCTGCACGCTTTTACGATCACCCGGGCCAACTAGGCCTGCAATGTAGGCTGGACACATCCGGCCCCGCGTCCTGTTCCGCAACGCTAAGACAAACGGCTCAAGCCACCCATCCAGTTCGCTGCACCAGTCCGCTTCCATCACCAGCCTCCAGAAAAGCTGGTTCCCCATGAATCAGGGTTTTGCCTCCTGGGAATCCCCGAAGTCACAATCTGCCAAAGTAGTGCTAGCGGCCAGTCAATTTCATGACGTCCTCCGGATACCTGGCTCCCTTTACCTCGAGGTCTTCGAGTGCGTCATCGATTTCACGCATGTCGTCGTCGCTTAGTGTAACAGAGGTCGATGCGAGATTCTCCTTCAGGCGGTCAGGGCTGCGGGTGCCCGGGATGGGAACGATCCACGGCCTCTGAGCCAACAGCCACGCCAGCGCAATCTGCGCCAGAGTCGCCCGCTTGCGGTCAGCGATCGCGCGGAGACGGTCGACCAGGGCTTGGTTCGCCCGGCGCGCCTCCGGCTCGAACCGCGGAATCCGGTTCCTGAGGTCCCCGCTGTCGAAGGTGGTCACAGCAGTGATCGCGCCTGCCAGGAAGCCCCTGCCCAAGGGACTGAACGGGATGAGCCCCACGCCGAGTTCGGCAAGAAGCGGCAGGACCTCATGCTCCACGTCTCTTGTCCACAGCGAGTATTCATTTTGGAGTGCGGCAACGGGTTGGACGGCATGAGCCCTGCGGATTGTCGCCGCGCCGGCTTCGGACAATCCGAAATGCCTGACCTTTCCTTGCCGGATCAGATCGCCCACAGCGCCGGCCACGTCCTCAATCGGCACATCGGGATCGACCCGGTGCTGATAGAGCAGATCGATGTGGTCTGTCTTCAGCCGTTTCAACATGCCTTCCGCGGCCAGCTTGATATGCGGCGGGCGGCTGTTTAGCCCGTTGCGACGCACGCCCGTGTCTGGATCGATGTTCATTCCGAACTTTGTAGCGACCACCACCTCATGCCGGACTGGGGCTAGCGCCTCTCCCACGATTTCTTCGTTCACGAAGGGACCATAGGCCTCGGCCGTATCGAAAAACGTCACGCCGCAGTCGACCGCCTTCCGTATGAAGATGATGGCCGCCCGTCTGTCGCTGTCCTGCCCGTACCCCATGCAACCGAGGCCGAGCGCCGAAACCTTCAGACCGCTTCGTCCAAGTTCACGCTTTTCCATGTGCTTCTCGTTTGAACAGGGTCTACTCCAAGGCATGACCCGCAGCATTCGGACACCTGCCGGCCGACCGCGTCGCCCATACCAGATGGACGCGGAAAGGCGATGCGAACAGTCCGCGCCCGGCTCCGACTGGGTCGCCGGCGGCCCGATCAGTTGGAGGGCTTGAGTACCTCCAGCACGAGGTCATGCCAGAGGGCAATGTCACTCTTCATCAGCTCGGCGGCTTCTTGTGCATTCGCGTATTTCGGCATGTAACCGACAATCTTGATCCGCCCGATTGCTTGGGGATCGTTGTAGATATCTCGGATAGTGACGTTCAGCTTGTCGATCACGTTCGCAGGCGTCCCCTTGGGCGCCAACAACAGCTGGTATGCCTCCACGGCTGCTCCGCCAAGCCCCGTTTCTCCAATTGTGGGTACCTCGGGGAGCGCTTCGACCCGCTGCTTCCCGAGCACGACAAGCGCGCGCAGCTTGCCCGACGCAATGTATTGCAGAGCCGAAGAAGCCGGCGCCGTGACCCAGATGGGAACCACGCCGCTCAGCACGTCCTGCACCGCCGGGCCATCGCCGGCGTAGGGAATGTGCTGCATCTGTAATCCCGCTTCGCGCTGGAACAGTTCGGCCGACATGTGGGAGGGGCCGCCGAGGCCCGCCGAAGCGAAGGGATACTTGCCAGGACTGGCTTTGATTATTTCGACGAATTGTTTGAAATCATGCGCGGGAAAGGCGTCATCGACGACGATGAGCTGGCTAATAGTCGACAGCTGGCTGACGGGCTGGAAATCCGCGAGTGGATCGTAGGGTTTGGGCTTCTGGATCAGCGGCGCGACGGTGATCGACCCCTGGGTCGCCAGCCACAGGGTGTAGCCGTCTGGGGCAGCGCGAGCGACCGAGCCGCCCGCGATAGCCCCGGTGGCGCCGGGCTTGTTCTCGACTAGAACCCGCTGGCCCAACCTTTTGCTCATCTCGTCGGCGATGGTGCGGGCCAGAAGATCGGTCCCACCTCCCGCACCGAACCCGACCACGATACGGATCGGCTGCGAGGGGTAGTCCTGCGCGCTGACGGGCTGGGCCATCGTCAGCGCGGCGGCAAAAAGGAGTATTCTGTTCAGCATGTTTTTTCCTTCCTCGGTCAGAGACGACGGTTCCCAGATCGAGACGGCGTTCCTGCCAGAAACGGATCAGTCTTCCGAGAACACGATCTCGCGTTTGCGAGCAACTTTCGGATTGGCCAGAAGAACCAGCAGTAATGCGGCGGCGAGCAGCAGGCCCGCGCTGACCGGTCGCGTCGCAAACTCCGTCACATCCCCTTGCGCGATCATCATAGCGCGGCGCAGGTTCTCTTCGAGCATCGGCCCCAGAATGAAGCCGAGGATGAGCGGCGCCGGTTCGAAGCCCAGCCTGTAGAGCAGGTAACCGATCAGCCCGAACGCGGAGATCGACAGGATGTCGTAAGGGTTCTGGTCGATGGAATAGATGCCGATCGATGAGAAGAGGATGATTCCCGGGAAAATGACGTAGTAGGGAATTTGCAGAAGTCTGACCCAAAGACCGACAAGGGGAAGGTTGAGGAGGATGAGCATCACGTTGCCGACCCACATGGACGCGATGATCCCCCAGAACAGGTTCGGCCGGCTTTCCATGACAGACGGGCCGGGCACGATGCCCTGCATGATCATCGCACCAATCATCAGAGCCATCACCGGATTTGACGGGATGCCCAATGTCAGCATCGGAATGAAAGAGGTCTGGGCGCCGGCATTGTTCGCCGCTTCCGGGCCCGCCACACCTTCGATCGCACCATTGCCGAAACGTTTGGGCGTCCGCGACACCTTCTTTTCCATGGCATAGGAGGCAAAGGAAGAAAGCAGCGCCCCGCCACCGGGCAGGATGCCCAGGATCGATCCGATCGCGGTGCCGCGCAGAATGGGAAAGACGGATGCGCGCGCCTCCTCCCGCGAGGGTATCAGGCTCGAAATCGGAGCCGCCTTCGTTTCGCGCTGTCTATGGTCCTGGAGGTTACGGAGAATTTCCGTGATACCGAAGATCCCGACCGAGACCGCCACGAAATCCAGCCCTTCCGAGAATTCCGCAATCCCGAAGGTGAACCGCCCCGCTCCCGTGTAGACGTCCGTTCCGGCGAGACCCAGCAGAAGGCCCAGGACAACCATTGCGATGGCTTTCAGGACGGAGCCGTGCGCCAGCACCACGGCGGCGATCAGTCCGACGACCAGAAGTGAGAAATACTCCCAGGGCCCGAACAGCAGCGCCAGGCTGGTCAACGGTGCCGCAAGCGCCGCGACGACAAGTGTAGCCACGGTGCCGGCCACGAAGGAACCGATGGCCGCGATGGCCAGCGCCGCTCCGGCCCGTCCGTCGCGCGCCATGCGGTGGCCATCGATCGCCGTCACCGCCGCCGATGATTCACCCGGAACATTCAGCAAAATGGCCGTGGTCGATCCGCCGTACTGCGCACCGTAGTAGATGCCCGCCAGCATGATAATCGCCCCCTCGGGGGGCAGCGAGAACGTCGCGGGCAGCAGCATCGCGATCGCCGCAGTCGGGCCGACACCCGGCAGGATGCCGACGAGCGTGCCGGCGAGGGCGCCTGCGAAGCAATAGAGAAGGTTGAGTGGAAGCATGGCCGTCGCGAAGCCGAGGCCAAGGTTTGCCAGCAAGTCCATGGGCTACATCCCGCTCCCGTCGATGCCCGTTCGGAGCCATGGGCCGACGAGTGGCATCGACACGCCCAGTCCGAAGGAGAAGATCAGGATGCAGAAGCCGGTCAGCGCGGTCGTCAGGCACAGCGTTCGCAGGATGCCTATCCTGAACCCGGCAAGGCACGAAACGAGACATGTCAGCGCCGCGGACACGACGAGCCCCATCGGAGCGACTGTAAGCGCGAAGACGGCCGGGGCGAGACCGATGAGAATGACCGCCTTCCACGGAACGGGCCCTTCGGCTGCCGGTTGCGGATGCTTCAGGCCGGCGATGATGATCGCGATCCCAAGACCGGCGAGCAGTACGCCCAGCAACAGCGGGAAATAGCCGGGTCCCATCCGCAGCGCTGTTCCAATCTGCAAGCTCCGGGTCGTGTAAAGGCAGGCAAGCAAACCGATGACGAGCATCAGGGCGCCGCCCGTCGCATCCGTGGTTTGATATCTCAACGCACCCTCCGTGTCGTCTTTTCGCGGCCGCAGTTGTCGCGGGTTCAAGCGAATCCACCCTAGTTCAGGAGGCCGCAAACCATATGCCATCGGCTCGGCGGGCGGATCATTTCCCGTCTTCGGCGATGCATGGCCGACCGGGAAGCGGCCAAGAGGCGGGCGCCCCGGCGCGGCCCCGCCGTGCGGATCGTGACCGAAAAGGTACTTAGATAAGGCTGGGGCCGCGCATCGCGAAGGTAGCGCCTGTTGCTCAATGAAACAGACGGGGCGCTTTCGCGGATCGCCCCTTCGCGATGATCTCTGCGGCGCGACCTGGCGACACCTCTCTGGCACAGGTTTTGCGCTCCCTCGCACATAGCCATGGCACCAGTTGCTTAGCTTCATGGGAGGAAACGATGCTAAAGGCTATAATAGCTGCTACAGTATTCGTGTTCGGCGCATTGCCTGCTGCTGCGCAAGATGACTATCCCACGAAACATCCGATCAAGATCGTTGTCGGCTACAATGCCGGTGGCACGACCGACGTTCTGGCCCGGGTCACGGCGGAATATCTCCAGCGCCGGCTGGGGCAGGCGGTTGTCGTCGAGAACAGGCCGGGCGCGGCGGGCGGGATCGCGGCCGAATATGTGGCGCAAGCAAAGCCCGATGGCTACACGCTTTACATGACCGCGCCGGAGGTGACGATATTGCCCGCGATCCGCCAGAATCCGAGATTCCAAACCGGTGACTTCACCTATCTGGTCCGAGCTTTCGCCACACCCACGCTGCTCGTCGTCGGACCGCAATCGCAGTTCTCTACGGTGCCGGAACTGGTCGAATATATGAAAGCCAATCCGGGCAGGGTCAGATACGGAACGCCCGGGATCGGTCAACTCAACCACATGGGCACAGCGCTTTTCATGACCGCTGCCGGAGTGAAGGGCGTCCACGTTCCCTATACGGGCATCGCTCCCGTCTATACCGATCTGCTGGCCGGTAACATCGACTTCGCCATCGGCGCGGTGCCGCCGTTTCCGGAAGCGCTGAAGGTTCTCGGACCAGCCGGCCCGCATCGCCATCCGCTCTACCCGGACCTGCCCACCTTCGAAGAGCTGGGTTACAAGAACTCGACCCATGAAACCTGGTTCGCTTTGGTGGGCCCTCCTGATCTACCCAAACCTATCGCCGATCGGCTTATCGCGGAAATTAGTGCCTTGCTGAAGGATCCGGCCGCGATCGCCAAGTACAAAGAAGCGACCAAACTGGCGCCTGAAGAAAACCCGTTAGCCGGACACGCCTTCAGAGAATGGGCTCTTCAGCAGTACACGAACTGGAAAGCTGTAGCCCAGCGTGAAAAAATTTCTATTCAATAGATCATGCAGTCTGTCTGCGGCATAAGGAGAACTCAAATGCCGAAAACAATCATTGACCAGCTCGCGGAATTTACTGTCAAGAGCCGTTTTGCGTCGCTGCCGGTGTCCGTTACGAGGGAGGCCAAGCGCGTGTTGCTCGATTCAATCGGCTGCGCCGTGGCGGCGACCGAACAGACGAAAGGCCGGGTCGGCATCGAGTATGGCCGGACCATCGGCGGGACGGACGACACGGCGACCATCATGGGCACGGGCGACCGTGTGTCGGTGCTTGCCGCCGCCTTCGCCAACGGCGAACTGATCAATGCATTGGATATGGACTGTGTCGTGCCGCCCGGGCATGTCACGCCCTACGTCCTGCCGGCGGCCCTGGCCGTCGGCGAGTCGCTCGGTTCATCGGGCAAGTCCCTGATCGAAGCAGTGGCCGTTTCACACGAAATGTCCCACCGGCTCGGAAAGGCCATGGATAACCTTCGGGATACGAAGGACGGCAAGAGCGCGCCGCCCAAGGTGTTCGGCTATGCCAGCACGATCTTCGGCGGCACCGCCGCCATCGGCAAGCTCAAGGGCTATTCGAGCGACACGCTGGCCCAGGCGCTCGGCATCGCCGGCTGTATCTCGCCCGTGAACTACCAGATGTGCTGGTATCAGCATCAGCCCTATTCCACGATCAAGTATCTGGTGGGCGGCGTCATGGCGCAGCAAGCGCTGACGGCGGCGCATCTGGGCGAATTCGGCCATCGCGGCGACACCCACATCCTCGACGACAGCGACTGGGGGTATCCGCGTTTCATTGGCACCACGAAATGGGAGTCCGAGTACATCACCAAGGGGCTGGGCACCGACTGGCTGTTCCCGGCCGTCACCTCGTTCAAACCCTATGCGCACTGCCGGATCATGCATGCTTCCTTCGACTGCATCATGGCGCTGGTCGAGGAGAACGGCCTCAGGCCCGAGGAGATCGAGGCGATCAAGGTCTATGTCGAGGGTTTCGCCGAGCAGCCGATCTGGCTCAATCGTAAGATCGAGCATGTCAACGACGCGCAATTCAGCATGGCGCACGGCATCGCCATGGCGGCCCACCGTCCCCGCCACGGGCGCGAGTGGATGGACCCAGAATTGATTTTCAGCTCCTCGGTGATGTCACTCATGGACAAGGTCACGACCGAGGTGCACCCGGATTACGTCAAGCTGCTGAGTTCGCAAGGCGCGAGCCGCCCGGCCTGGGTTGAGATCCGCGCCCGCGGCCAGCACTTCGTCAGCGAGAAGCGCTATCCCAAGGGCAGCCCTTCGCCGGAGGAAGGGACATACATGACCGACGAGGAGCTGATCGCCAAGTTCCGGTTGAATGCCGAGGGCGTGCTTCCTCCCGCCAACATCGACGGAATCATAGAGGCGGCGATGGACCTTGAGAACGTGGTCGACATCAGCACGATCATGCGCCTGACGGGACCCGTTCCCGCCTCCGCAGGCATGTCAGCCCCCGCGGGCATTGCAAGGGTCGGCTGACCGTTGCGATGCCGGGCGGAACATATGAAGGCGGGGACGGTATGAGCGGTATTTTGGGTTCTGGAGCGCGCGGCGAGGAATTGAAGGGCCGGGTCGCGCTGGTGACCGGCGGCGCGCGTGGAATCGGCTTCGGCATCGCCCGCCGCCTCGCCGAGGCGGGGGCGAGTGTCGCGCTGGCCGACGTCGATCCCGCCGCGCTCGGGGTGGCGCAGGCGCAATTGGAATCGGTAGCCGCCGGTCTGCTGACGGTGGCCGGTACGGTGGCCGAGGGAGCGGAGGTGACACGCATGGTGGAGGCGGTGCTTGAGCGCTTCGGCCGCCTCGACATCCTGGTCAACAACGCCGGCGGCAGCGCCGGCACGCCCGTTCGCATAGAGGACGTGACAGAAGAGGACTACCGTAAGGTGGTGGATCAGAACGCGCTCGGAACCTTTCTCTGCATCAAGGCGGCCACGCCGGCGCTGAAGGCCTCGCGCGGGGCGGTGATCAACATCGCCTCGATGGCCGGCCAGATCGGCTGGAGCCATTTTAGCCCGCAATACACCTCGGCCAAGGCGGCGGTTATCGGCATGACGCGCAACCTGGCCAAGCATCTCGGCCCCGATGGCGTTCGGGTCAACGCCATCGCTCCGGGGTTCATCCGCACAGGGCCACGCTTCGACAAGATCTGGGAGGAGACGGACCAAGCCTATGTCATGCGCCAGATTGCGCTGGGCCGCGTCGGCGACCCGTCCGAGTTGGCCGATGTCGCCTTCTTCCTAGCCTCCGATCTCTCGCGCTACGTGACGGGTACGACCATCAACGTGGACGGCGGTTTCCTTGCCGTCTGAGTTGCGCGGCTTTGCGATGGGGAGAAGGGAATCATGCCGACGATCATCGAGATGCTGGCCGAGTTCTCGGTCGCAACCGAGTTCGCCGCCCTGCCGATGCCGGTGGTCGAGGAGACGAAGCGGATTGTCCTCGATTCCATCGGCTGCGCGCTGGCAGCGACGGAGCAGAGCAAGGGCGAGATCGGCATCAGGGTGGGCCTCGCCTTCGGCGGTACCAGCGATGCGGCGACGATCATGGGGACAAAGCATCGTGCCTCGGTCACGGGCGCGGCCTTCGCCAATGCGGAGCTCATCAACACGCTCGACATGGACTGCGTCGTTCCGCCCGGCCATGTCACGCCCTATGTCCTGCCCGGAGCGCTGGCCATGGGGGAATCTCTCGGCTGCTCCGGCCGGGGGCTCATCGAGGCGCTGGCGCTGGCGCATGAGATGAGCCTGCGGATTGGCCGTGCCATGGACAATCTGCGCGACACCAAGGACGGCCAGACGGCGCTGCCCAAGGTTTTTGGATATGCCAGCGCTATCTTCGGCGGCACCGCCGCCATCGGCAGGCTCAAGCGCTATTCATCCGACACTATGGCCCAGGCGCTGGGCATCGCTGGCTGCATCTCGCCTGTGAACCCGCAAGGATCCTGGTTTCAGCGCGCGCCGAGTTCGACGATCAAGTATCTGACCGCAGGCGTCATGGCGCAGCAGGCGCTGACGGCGGCGCATCTGGGTGAATTCGGCCATCGCGGCGACACCCACATCCTCGACGACCGCGACTGGGGCTATCCGCGCTTCATCGGCACCGTGAAGTGGGAGCCCGAGCACATCACCGCGGATCTGGGCCGCGAATGGCTGTTTCCGTCGCTGACCTCCTACAAACCCTACGCCCATTGCCGGATCATGCACGCCTCCTTCGACTGCGTAATAGGCATCGTCGAGGAGAACGGCCTCAGGCCCGAGGAGATCGAGGCGATCAAGGTCTATGTCGAGGGCTTCGCGGAGATGCCGGTCTGGCTCAATCGCGAGATCGCACATGTCTACGACGCGCAGTTCAGTATGGCGCATGGCATCGCCATGGCGGTCCACCGCCCGGGCAGCGGCCGCGACTGGATCGACCCCGACCTCATCTTCAGCGCATCGGTCCTATCGCTCATGGACCGAGTCACGACCGAGGTCCACCCTGATTACGTCAAGCTTCTGACATCTCACGGCGCGAGCCGCCCGGCCCGGGTCGAGATCCGCGCGCGCGGCCAGCGCTTCGTGGCCGAGAAGCGTTATCCTAAGGGCAGTCGTTCGCCCGAGGCGGACACGTTCATGACCACGGCGGAACTCACGGCCAAGTTCCGCCAGAATGCCGCGCGCGTGCTTTCGCCAGATGTCGCCCAGGATCTAATAGGCGCGGTGATGGACCTCGAAAGGGTCCGTGATGTCAGAACGATCATGAGAATGACGGCACAAGCCTGTCCGCCGTCAAAAGATTTGTGAAGGCTGCGTTGTCGCGCAGAAGCAAGCTGCGCACTGTCTCGATTCGCTCCACGAAGGGGCTTTCGCCGGAGCATTGCTCCATACCATGGTGGAGCCGGACTTGTAAGTGATGTATGGACAGGCGGTCTGATCCGGCGCTCGTTCATGGCCGCAAAGTTCGCCTCGGTGGCAAAGCCGGCATCCAGGACATACAAAGTGAGGAGCTTCGCGACCCAGGCGAATTTTCCATTCACCTCGAATGGCCTTCGAGAGGTCGTGACCGAATTGCGGACAGTGTCCTCGATAGCGACATTTCCAGACATCTTAGCGCTTGGCGGCCCTAGGCCGGGGTCGGGAGGATCGTCAGGCGCGGCAGCCGACGATGCAATGTTCAGCCAAGCTTCTTGTTGAGTTCTGGCACGATCTGTAACAGATCGCCCACCAGTCCATAGTCGGCCACCTGGAAGATTGGCGCCTCGTCATCCTTGTTGATCGCGACGATAACCTTCGAGTCCTTCATGCCCGCAAGATGCTGGATCGCCCCCGAGATGCCGACCGCGACATAGAGGTCCGGCGCGACGACCTTGCCAGTCTGGCCGACCTGCCAATCGTTCGGGGCGAATCCCGAATCGACCGCCGCTCGCGAGGCGCCAACAGCCGCGCCGATCTTGTCGGCGAGCGCGGCGATGATCGCGAAGTTCTCCTCCGAACCGACGCCGCGCCCGCCCGATACCACGATCTTCGCGCTCGCGAGCTCAGGCCTATCGGACGGCTGCACATTGTCCTCGATCCAGGACGAGACGCCGGGATCGGCCGGGCCAGTCGCTGTCTCAATCGATGCCGCGGCCTGCGCGCCCGGAGCGGCGAAGCTCGCGCTGCGTACCGTGATCACCTTTTTCGGATCACTCGACTGTACAGTCTGGATCGCATTGCCTGCGTAGATGGGGCGCACGAACGCGTCCGGTCCGACTACGCCGGTGACCTCCGAGATCACCATCACATCGAGCAGCGCCGCGAGCCGGGGCGCCACGTTCCTGCCGGAGGTCGTACCGGGAAAGGCGATATGCTCATAAGGCCCGGCGAGCGACAGCATGAGCGCGCTCAGCGGCTCTGCGAGACGGTGCGCATATTCGGCGCCTTCCACGTGGATCACCTTGGCGACGCCTTCGAGCCTCGCGCTCGCCTCGGCGACCGCGCTGGCATTCTCGCCCGCCACAAGCAGGTGGATGTCGCCACCGATTGCGCGGGCGGCTGTCACCGCCTTGCCGGTCGCCTCGTTCAGATGCGAATTATCGTGTTCTGCAAGGATCAGTACGGCCATCAGATCACTCCCGCTTCGGTCTTCAGCTTCGCGATCAGCTCGTCGACCGAGCCAACCTTCACCCCCGCCTTGCGCGTCGTGGGCTCGGTCGTCTTCACGACCCTGAGCCTAGGCGTCACATCGACGCCGTAGTCGGCCGCCGTCCTCTCCTCGAGCGGCTTCTTCTTCGCCTTCATGATGTTCGGGAGGGAGGCGTAGCGGGGTTCATTCAGGCGCAGGTCCACGGTGACAATCGCCGGCAACGCGACCTTGATTGTCTGACTTCCACCATCGACCTCGCGCATGACGGTGGCGCTCTCGCCTTCGATCCTAACCTGTGAGGCGAAGGTTGCCTGGCCCCAGCCGAGCAACCCGGCGAGCATCTGGCCCGTTGCATTCATATCGTTGTCGATCGCCTGCTTGCCGGCGATCACGAGCATGGGTGCCTCAGCCCCGATTACCGCCTTCAGAATCTTCGCGACCGCGAGGGGTTCGATGTCCTGATTTACGTCATCGCCGGCGTGAACGAGGATCGCCCGATCGGCCCCCATGGCGAGCGCGGCGCGCAGCGTTTCCTGCGCCCGTTCCACGCCGATCGAGACGACCACGACCTCGGTCGCGACGCCCTTTTCCTTAAGCCGGATCGCTTCCTCGACAGCGATCTCGTCGAAGGGATTCATGCTCATCTTCACGTTGGTAAGGTCAACGCCGGAGCCGTCCGTCTTCACGCGCACCTTGACGTTGTAATCGACCACCCGCTTCACGGGCACGAGGATCTTCATGCGACGGGCCTCCGCCGGTAGAGGAATGTGGCGATCATGCTCTGAGCGACTTCGTCCCTCTGGTTGACGAATTCGCGCCGGAACGAGACGGCACCGCGATCGAGCTTCGATGTCTCCTTCTTGCTGAGGACCGTTGAACGCATGTGGATTGTGTCGCCATGCTTGACGGGCTTCATCATCCGCCACTCGTCGATTCCGATGACGGCCAGCAACGTACCTTCGTTCACGCCGCTGGCATACTGCAACCCCGCAGCAACCGCGTAGATCAGCGGTGCATGGGCGACTGGTTCGCCGAACATGGTTGTCTTGCAATACTCGAAGTCGGTATGCACGCCGTTGAAGTCGCCCGAAAGGCAGGCGAAGTTTACGATGTCCGTGCTCGTGATGGTTCGTCTCGGCGTTTCGATGACTTGACCGACGGAAAAATCATCGAAGAATTTACCTCTCGGCTCCCAACCCATTTTTGGCTCCCTGGTCAGAGATATATTTCAGCGGCGCTCGGCCGTGAGGATGGCCGTGCAGTGAGACGACAGGATGCCCCCTTCGCCATGCACGATCGCCGTCCGGGCGCCGACGACCTGCCGGGCGCACGCCTCCCCACGCAGTTGCCGGACGGCTTCCACGATAGCCATGAGCCCGCCGACGGCCCCTGCATGGGCGTGGCTCAGCATGCCGCCATGGGTGTTCACCGGCAGTTGTTTCCCGACCCGCGCCCTGCCCTCGGCGAAGAATGCGCCGCCAGCGCCGCGTTCCACGAGGCCGAGTTCCTCGATCTCGATGATCGGCACGATGCTGAAGCAGTCGTAGAGCATTGCGACATCGATGTCGGTCGGACCGAGCCCGGCCATATTATAGGCGGCTCGGCTTGAGTGTTCGGCGCCGAACTCGGTCAGGCTCGGCGCCGAGAGCAGATGCTCGTGCGTATGCGCTTCGCCGATGCCCGCGAGATGGACAGACTTGCCTGGAAGATCTTGGGCCCGCTCCGGCGTGGTGACGACGAACGCCCCGCCAGCATCCGAGATCAGGCAGCAGTCGTACATGTTGAGCGGATCCGAGATCGGTTTCGAGTCGAGAACATCCTCGATGCTGAGCGGCTGGTCGCGCATCTGCGCGGTCGGATGCATGCGGGCGTGCGCGCGCGTGTTCACCGCTACCGCGGCCATTTCCTCCCGGCGCGTTCCGTACTTGTGCATGTATGCGTTCGCTACCAGGGCGTAGAGCGTGGGAATGCCGACGCCGTAGGGTGCCTCGAAATAGGGGTGTCCCACGGCCGCGAGCGCCGAAACCGCGTCGTCGCGCGACATGCCGGTGGCGCGGTTTTCGCCGGCGCAGACCAGCACGACATTCGCAGCGCCGCTGCTCACCGCCTGCGCGGCGTGATGGAGCATCACGGTCGGAGAAGCTCCGCCGACGACAATTGAACCGCCGAACCTGGGTTGGATGCCGAGATACTCGGCGAGTACGGAGCCGAGCATGAAGTAGGGCTCCGTGAACGAATAAGCGGTGAGGAGGCCGTCCACCTCCGTATGGCGCAGTCCCGCATCCGCGAGCGCGCGCCGCGCTGCCTGAGCGTTGAGGCCGAGGCCGGTCATATGGGGCAAGCGACCGATGTCGCTTTCGCCCACCCCTACGATCACTGCGCGGTTCCTGAGAGACACAGACGCTCCTCCGTTGTTCTTCACAAGGACGGGGGCAGCAAGGAGCTTGCCAGCGCGGGGTGCGCGCGCTGACTGGAGGTCCAACTTTGCGTCTCACGGACCTCCGGCACCAGGATTGATGGGAGCGAAACCGAATGCTGGGGAAAGGCGCGCCACGGAGATGGCGCCTTGGCAACCCGAGGAATTCTGGGAGGCGCCCTCGCAAGCCGGAATATCCAACCAGCCGCCCGTCAAGATCATGGCGGCGGCGAACACCAGCGGAATGATCTTGGCCCGGCCCGGATCACTGCGGAGTTCCTTCAACGCCGTGCAAGTGCCGCGATCACGGGTTTGGCGCGCTCGTTGCTAACATCAGGGCAAGGCGGCGATTCAAACCGTTGAGGAGGAAGACTTATGATCAGGGTGCCGGCCGGGGTTTGCGCGTTTCTGCTCGCGGCGATATCCGCGAAGGCACGGGACTATCTCACTGAAAAATCAGCAAAGATCGTCGTGGCGTTCAACGCTGTCGGCGCCACGGACGTTCCCGCCCGGATCACCGCGGAGTATCTGTCGCCGCGCCTGGGGCAGGCGGTCGCGGTAGGAGCCAGCCGGGCGCGTCGGCCGCCGGGCCATTCGCTCTACCGGGATTTGCAGCTCAGCTACAAGAATGCCAGCCATGACGTCTGGTTCGGCGTCGAAGCACCCGCGGGCCTGCCGCAGCCGATCGCGAATCGGCTGGTCGCGGAATTGCGCGCTGTCTTCGTAGGCCCCGAAGCGATCAAGTAGTTCTAGGATGCGCGAAGCTGACGTCGGACGCGGGGCCGCTCATCGGCGAGCCCCTCAAGGCGCAGGTGCGCAGGGAGCGGGAAACCTAGAAGGTCACGCCGAACGACAGCGCGTCGTCGTTCCGCCGCGGGAAAGAAAACAAATAAAGCCACAGGGAGGTTAGGGTTGATGTATAGAATAAAAGACACGAACCAATTATTTACTGGGCTGTTCTTGATAGCAGTGTCAGCTTTTGCCTTCTATCTCGCCTATCCCCTAAGCAACATAACCGACGTAGGAATAGGGCCTGGGTTCATACCAAATATGCTGGCAGCCGTTCAGTTCATGTTCGGGGCGCTCCTGATCGCTGAAGGCTTCACGAAAGAAGGCGAGGAACCGGAGCGGTGGCATCTGCGGCCGTTGCTGGTCCTGGCGTCCATCGCCTTCTTCGGACTGACGGTCGAACCGTTGGGCCTGGCGATCGCCCTGACCGGGCTGGTGCTGATTTCCTGCGCCGCACATCGCGGGACGAAGTTCCGCGAGGCCCTGGCGGTGGCGGTCGGCTCGGTGGTGTTTGCGGACGTGGTTTTCATGAGGCTGCTAGGTCTTTCCATACAAATGTGGCCGCAGTCCGGGTGGGGATTCTGACAATGGATATAATTGCCGGCTTGGCGGGTCTCGCGCACGGGCTGTCCGTGGCGGCCGCTCCCACGAATCTGCTGTTCTGTTTGGTGGGGGCTCTGCTTGGAACGATGATTGGCGTCCTGCCGGGTCTCGGGCCGCTGAACGCGATGGCGATGCTCCTGCCCATCAGCTACTATCTGACGCCGGAGGCCGCCATTATCATGCTCGCGGGCATCTACTATGGCGCGCAGTACGGGGGCTCGACGACCTCCATTCTCGTCAACATGCCCGGCGAGGCCGCCTCCATCGTGACCTGTCTCGATGGTCATCAGATGGCGCGTCAAGGCCGAGCAGGTCCCGCGCTCGCAATCGCTGCACTTTCCTCGGTCTTCGCGGGCATCGTCGCCACGTTCTTCATTGCGCTCTTCGCGCCGCCGCTCGCCAAGGTAGCGCTGCTCTTCGGTCCTGCCGAGTATGTATCGCTCATGCTTCTGGGGCTGATCGTGGCGGTCGTTCTGGCGCGCGGCTCCATTCTCAGCGCGCTCGGCATGCTCGTCCTCGGCCTCCTCCTCGGTACCGTCGGCGTCGATATTGAGACGGGCGCTTTCCGGATGACGCTCGGCATCCCGCAATTGGCCGATGGGGTCGGCATCGTTCCCGTCGCCATGGGGCTGTTTGGCATCGGTGAGATTATCGCCAATCTGGAGCACAAGGACCGCCACATTGTGGTAAAGGGCAAGATTCAACACCTCTGGCCGTCCCTGGACGACGTCCGGCGCTGCTGGCCTGCGGCGCTGCGGGGCACGGGCCTCGGCTCGGTTCTCGGTCTGCTTCCCGGCGGCGGCGCGATGCTTTCGTCCTTCGCCGCCTATGCGCTCGAAAAGAAGATCTCGTCGGATCCGTCGCGGTTCGGAAACGGGGCGGTCGAGGGCGTGGCCGCGCCCGAGGCGGCGAACAATGCCGGAGCGCAGACCTCGTTCATTCCGCTTCTGACCCTCGGCATTCCGTCCAATGCGGTCATCGCGCTGCTGGCCGGGGCGATGATGATCCAGGGCATCACTCCGGGCCCGAACGTGATGACCGAGCGGCCGGATCTGTTCTGGGGTCTGATCGCGTCAATGCTGATCGGCAACGTGATGCTTCTGGTCATCAACCTGCCCTTGGTCGGCATCTGGGTGAAACTCCTGAAGATACCCTACCATCTGTTCTATCCTATGATCCTCGCCTTCATGTGTATTGGCGCCTATACGGTCAACAACAGCGGCATGGACGTCATCGTCATGCTTGTATTCGGCTTTGTGAGCTATCTCTTCATCAAATGGAAATGCGAACCAGCACCACTCCTTCTTGCCTTCGTGCTGTCGCCGATCATCGAGCAAAACTTCAAACGCGCCCTGCAGATTTCCTACGGAGATCCATTCGTGTTCGTGACGCGGCCGATCAGCCTCGGCCTCCTACTGCTGGCCGTCTTGTTCCTTGGGCTGATGATACTCCCGTTCATTCGGCACAAACGGCACGATGCTTTCGAAGAAGTAGAGTGATTACTTCAAAGCACGGCGAGCTGAGAGACTGTCTGGAAAGTCCCGTGGAGGATCGTCATCCCGACTGGAGGCGAAGCCGGAGAGCCGGGATCGCTCGCCACGTGACCTTCGCGATCCCGGACACGGCCTCCGGCCGTTCCGGGATGACGCCGGTGCAGGACTTTCCAAACGGTCTCCGACATGCTGGAAGTCCTCCGTGCTCATCAGAAAAACAACTTGGGAGGCTGAAGCGCCTCAATTATCTGGCGAAGACACGCAGTAGGGGCAGTCCTCCTATGATCGCATATCGAGGAACAGCGATGTGCACGCGACGCGCGCGAGGTCGTACGCCTTTGGCCTCGCGCAGGAAGGTCCGCGTCAACGTCCGGGCGCGACGCTGACGAAGATCGACGACCACACGCCGCTTGCCACTGCGGTTCCCGAGCAGACGGCCATCGACGTGCTCCTCCCTCACGCTGGCGGGGCGGACATGTCCGCCGAAGGCGGCACCGTCGACCAGTGCCTGAGAGCCTGCTCTCCCCGGTCTCTGCCGCCACTGCCTCGGGCGGAACTCAGCCTCGGGAGAGTGATCCTCTCCGGCGATGAATGACGGTCGGAGCCGCCTTCCATGGACGACGAGACTGCGGAGCTCGGGTCGAGTGCTGCGCATCGTCCCCCGGCAGTCAGCCTGCCGGAAAGTGCTCCGGCCAACTGACGGGTGACCCGGCACGCGAAGGTAGGCGAGCGGACGCTCCACCATAGTTGCTCGGCGAGTCCGGTCAGCGGCGCGCCGCGTACAGAGGGTAGTGGCTGGCAGCAGACAATGTTGTCGTCTGCTGACGGCGGAAGCTCGATGTCTGGCATAGGTCTTGCGGGTCGTGGAAGTTGCTTCGGCACGACACCTAAATAAATATAATTAGGGGAGGATGGTGTGTATAGAATTATGGCCTTGCTGGGCACGGTTTTTTTGGTGATCACTTCGGGTGTGGTTTCGGCGAACGCACAGGACTTCCCCACCCGTCAGCCCATCAAGATCGTCGTTGCCTCGACCGCCGGCGGTTTCGCCGATGCGCTCGCCCGCGTCACGGCGGAGTTTCTGCAGCGCAGGATGGGGCAGGCGGTCATCGTCGAGAACAAGCCCGGGGCGGCTTCGGCCATCGGGGCGGACTATGTCGCGAAATCGCCAGCTGACGGTTACACACTGTATCTGGCGGGGACGGAACTGACCATCGTGCCGGCCGTGCGGCATAATCTTCCCTACGACTTCAAAGAATTCACCTATCTGATACAGCCATTTTCGGCCGTACCGCTGATCGTGGTCGGACCGCGCGTGCAGGCGTCCACTGCGAAAGAGCTTGTCGATTACATGAAGGCCCACCCGGGCACGCTGCGCTACGGTGCGCCGGGGGTCGGCTCGTTCAACCATCTGGGCACGGCTATGTTCCTGCGCTTCGTCGGGGCCAAGGCGGTTCTCGTGCCCTACCCGGGTATTACGCCCATCTACGCCGACCTTCTGGCCGGCAATATCGATTTCGCGATGGGCGCTGTCGTGCCCTTCCCGGACGGGCTCAAGGTGCTGGGACCGGCGGGGACCCGGCCGCACCCACTCTATCCCGACATGCCGACCCTCGCGGACGAATTCGGCTATGAGGTCACCAGCCACGACGCCTGGTGGGCCGGGTTCCTGGCGCCGCCGAATCTGCCGCCGGCCATCGCGGACCGGCTGACGGCCGAGCTCGGCGCGGTCTTCAAGGATCCCGAGGCGATCGTGCGGTTCCGCGCCATTTCGGCCTCGGCGCTTGATGAGGCGCCTTTGGTCGGCGCTGACTTCAAGGCCATGGCGTTAGAGCAGAACAAGATCTGGAGCGAGGCTGTCCGGCAGGAGAACATCGCCGTGCAGTAGTCCAGGCGGTCCCTGCCCGGGACGTCGGGGTATGTCCCCGGCGACGAAGATCCGGCCGATCGGCGTCTGGGAAGAAGGAGCCGGCAGCCAGTCGAGAGCCCAGGTAGCAGAGCGCCTAGCCGCTTCAAACGCAAAAAATTTATTGGGAGGAGAATATGTCCAGAATTCAAATTCTGATAGGCGCGCTTCTGTTCGGAGCGCTCCAGAGCGCGGCCCCTGCCAGCGCGCAGGACTATCCCAAGCGGCAACCGATCAAGCTGGTCGTCGCCAGCGCCGCAGGCGGCTATACCGACAGCCTGGCGCGGGTCTCGGCCGAGTTTCTCCAGCGCCGTCTGGGCCAGGTGGTCGTCGTCGAAAACAGGACGGGCGCCGCTTCGGCGGTCGGCGCTGACTATGTGGCCAAGTCACCGGCGGATGGCTATACGCTCTATCTCGCCGGCGCCGAACTGTCGGTACTGCCGGCCCTGCGCAGCAATCTGCCCTACAAGTTCGAAGACTTCACCTATCTGATCCAGCCGTTCTTTACCGTCCCCCTCATGGTGGTCGGCCCGAACGTGCCTGCCTCCACGCCGGACGAACTGATCGCCCTCATGAAGGCCAATCCCGGACGTTACCGCTATGGCACGCCGGGGGTGGGGTCGCTCAACCATGTCGGGACTACAATGTTTGCCTCGGCAGTGGGCGTGAAGGTGGTCCACGTGCCCTACACGGGCATCGCCCCGGTCTACAACGACCTTCTGGCCGGCAATATCGACTTCGCCATGGGGGCAGTGGTGCCCTTCCCGGCGGGACTCAAGGTGCTGGGCCCGGCAGGGACGCGGCGTAATCCGGTCTACCCGGACCTGCCTACGCTGGCGGAGCTCGGCCATCCGAACGCGAGCCATGACGCCTGGTGGGGCTTCCTCGCTCCGCCCAACCTTCCCCAGCCGCTCGCCGACCGGCTGATCAAGGAGCTAAGCGCGATGCTCAAGGACCCGGAGGCGATCGCGAAGTTCCGCGAGGTGACGCTTTCGGTGCCCGAGGAAAATCCGCTGACCGGCGAGGCGTTCAGGAACATGGCGCTCGAGCAGAACCGGGTCTGGAAGGAGGTCATCACACGGGAAAGAATCATCGCCCCGTAATCAGGTCCACCTGCTCACACCCCGGCGTATGCGCCAGGCTGCGTGCGTCAGGGCCGGCGACCGGATCTTCAGGGAGGATACCATGTTCAAGAGACTGGCCTTGATGGGGACACTGCTCTTCAGTGTATCCCAGATCGCGATCCCCGCGGCCGCTCAGGACTATCCGAGCGCCATGCCTATCAAGCTCGTGGTCGCTGCCGCCGCGGGCGGAGCGACCGACGTTCTGGCGCGCGTCTCTGCCGAGTTCCTGCAGCGCAGACTGGGCCAGGCTGTGGTCGTCGAGAACCGCGCCGGTGCGGCCGGCTCGATCGGAGCCGACTATGTCTACAACGCACCGGCGGACGGCTACACTCTGTGGCTGGCCGATCCCAACATCACGGTCGCGCCCGCCACGCGGCCGGTGCCATACGATATAGCGCGATTCACCTACCTCATTCGGCCCTTCGTCACCACGCCGCTGATCGTCGTCGGACCGCACATGCAGGTCTCGACGCCGGACGAACTCATCGCCGAGATGAAGGCTCGCCCAGGACGGGTCCGTTACGGAACGCCCGGCGTGGGCTCGCTGAACCACGTGGGCACAGCGATGTTCCTGAGCGTGACCGGCGTTCAAGGCGTGCATGTGCCCTACAACGGCATCGCTCCGGTCTACAACGACCTGCTGGCCGGAAATATCGACTTCGCCATGGGTGCAATCCCGCCCTTTCCAGCCGAACTCAAGGTGCTGGGACCTGCAGGCAGCCGCCGCCATCCGCTGTATCCGGACCTGCCCACGCTGGCCGAGCTGGGTCACCTGAACGCGAGCCACGACGCCTGGTGGGCCTTTGCGGCGCCGCCGAACCTGCCCCAGGCGATCACGGATCGGCTGATCGAGGTATTGAGCGAGATGTTCAAGGATCCCAAGGTGATCGAGGCGTTCACCACCAAGGCCAAGTTCACACCCGAGACCGATCCGCTGATCGGCACGGCCATTCGCGATCTGGCCGTAGAGGAGAGCGCGAACTGGAAGCGCGTGGCCGACGAACAGCACATCGTGGTCCAGCAGTAGGAAAACCCCGGCGATGCTCTCCGCACGGGGCCCGCCAGTCGCGGTCCCGTGCGCGGGACGACGGTTCGCGACAAGGAACAGTTCGGCGTGAGCGCACCATTCCAAGAGAAAGTCGCCGTCATCGGGACGGGCTCAATGGGCGGCCCCCTCGTCCGGCGCCTCCTGGCGTCGGGTGTCGCAGTTCTGGCCTGTGATCGGGACGACGAGAAGCTGCACCCGCTGGAAGAGGCGGGGGCAGCGATCACCCGTCTGGCCGCCGACTGCGTAGAGGCGGAGACGGCCCTCGTCGTCGTGGCCTCCGAGCATCAGCTGCATGACGTGGTGGCAGGACCCGAAGGGTTGGCGGCCGGGGGGGCGTCCTCGCGCCTGCGCCGCGTCGCCGTAATGAGCACGGTGCGGCCCGAAGCGCTGATCCGCCTGGACGAGCGGCTGTCGCCCTTGGGCATCGAATTGATCGATGCGCCTGTCAGCGGCGGGGGGCAGCGGGCGCTGGCCGGAACGCTGACCATTATGGCGGCGGGCGCATGCGCCGCGATCGACGGCATCCGCCCGATCTTCGATCGCCTCGCCTCGAACGTCTTCTTCTGCGGGCCTCTGGGCGCGGGCCAGATGGCGAAGATCGTCAACAACATTCTCTGCCACGCCAACACCACGCTGACAGCCGAGGCCTTTCGCATGGGTATGGCGCACGGGCTTCAACCCGAACTGATGACGCAGGTGCTCGAGGTCAGTACCGGGCGCAACTACATGACCGCCTCGTCGCGTGGCGTGATCGAGGGGCTCGCCTGCCAGACGAGCGACCGCGAGACCTTCGATGGCATCCTCGCGATCCTCAAGAAGGACATGGGCATCGCAAGCGATCTAGCCGGCCGCCTGTCCAGCCCTTCGCCGATGATCCGTGGCGTCGCTGCCTTGATCGACGGGCTGGGCGAGGAAACCTTCGCCACATGGCGCGGAATCGCAAAGGACGGCGCGACAACGGCCGGAACTTGAGCGGCAAGCGCTAGGGAAGAAAATGATGACGGGATCACTTGACGGGCTACGCGTCCTGGATCTGAGCCAGATGTTGGCCGGTCCACTCTGCGCGATGATACTGGCCGACCACGGCGCCGATGTCGTAAAGGTCGAGCCGCCTTCGGGCGACATGACGCGCTTCTCGCCGCCCTTCGCCGGCGGCGAGAGCGCAGCCTTTATGATGTGGAACCGCAACAAACGCAGCATAATTCTCGACCTCAAGGACGAGGGCGACCGTGCGACGCTCTTCGAGCTGATCGCGGGCACCGACGTCTTGTTGGAAAGCAGCCGACCCGGGGCCATGGCTCGGCTGGGGCTCGATTTCGGCAATTTGAGGGAGCGGTTTCCCCGGCTCATCTACGCCTCGCTCTCCGGCTATGGTCAAACCGGCCCCTTTGCCTCGCGCGGAGGGTTCGACGTGATGCTTCAGGGGGTCACCGGCCTCATGTCGATCACCGGCGAGCGCGACGGTTCGCCCCTTCGGCTGCCGATTCCGTTCTGCGACCTCGCGGGCGGGCTCTACCTGGCCATCGGTATTCTCGCCGCAGTGCAGGCCCGGCATCGAACGGGGCGGGGGCAACATGTCGACACCTCGCTCCTCGAGGCGAGCACGGCGCTCCAGGTCTATGAAGCGGTGCACTACTTCGCCCATGGCTCAAACCCGCCGCGCATGGGGCAGGCGCATCGGGGATCCTCGCCCTATCAGATCTTTCCGGCCAGTGATGGCTATGTGACTATTGGCGCGGGCCTGCCGCATTTCTATTCCGCGCTCTGCACGCTGCTGGGGCGCGAGGATCTGGTCTCGGATCCGCGCTTCGTCACACCGGCGGATCGGGTGGCGAACAACGATGCTCTGGTCGAGATCCTGTCTGGAGAGTTGCGCCAGAGGACCACCGAGCACTGGATCGCTGAACTCGAGCGGCTCGGCATTCCCTGCGGACCGGTGCTCACCCACGACGAACTCTTCGCGCATCCGCAGATTCTGCACCGCGAGATGGTGATGACGATCGAGCACAGGACGGCCGGCCCCCAGAAGACGCTCGGCATCCCCATCAAACTCTCCGATACGCCAGGGACACTGCGTCATGGCGCGCCGTTGCTGGGCGAGCATTCAGAGGAAATTCGCGCCGAACTCTCGGCGCGTGCCAAGGTCAGTCCAGCCTGACCACGATATGCTCCGGTGCCGCACATGCTCCGGGACCGGACGATGTGGTCAGCGGGCGAGGATTTTCCAGATCCCGCTCGCGGTCGCCACGATGCGGTCCCCCACCGTCATGTCCCCCCGCACGAAATAGAGCGACCGGGTTCGCCGCACAATCTCGACCTGGCAGATGACCAACTCACCGAGCCGCGCGGCGGCGACGAAGTTGACGGCAAGCTGGGCCGTCACCACAGGCTTGCTGCCGTTGTCCCACCAGGCGGTCTGGCCGAGCGCATGGTCGGCATAGGCATTCAACGCCCCGCCATGGACCATGCCGTTCAGGTTGCCGTGCCGTGTCGTGCCGCGAAAAGCGTATTCGTACCGGCCGTCCACCACCCGGCTCCAGAACGGGCCGATATGGAGGATGAACGGGTTCGCCGCGTCATAGAGCGCCCAGCCGGCCATGTCGCTGCCGCGGTCATGCGGGTCGGAAAGGTTGGAGGGGTCGATGGTCATGCGGCTATCCTTCGTTTTATCCCGGGGAGCGCGGAACCGGCAGCAGCCAGTTGTCCTCGGTCGCACTGAGCGACGTACGCGGGAACCCGCGTCACGACGACAGCCTTCCCAGGCGCATGAGGCGAAGGCGATCCGTGGGCGCTTCGTCTCAGAGACTGTCTGGAAAGTCCTGCACCGGCGTCATCCCGGAACAGCCGGAGGGCCGTATCCGGGATCGCGAAGGTCACGTGGTGAGCGGTCCGGGCTCTCCGGCTTCGCCTCCGGCCGGGATGACGATCCTCCACGGAACTTTCCAAATAGTCTCTCAGCGCTCAACCGTGCGGCGCTCGATCTCAAGGAGCGGCTCGAGGTCAATAATCTTATGCACATGCCGAGTGGAGTCGCCGAAATCGGTGCCGGCGATTGGATCGGCGCGAAACTGAGCCATCGCTTCGTAGCATTGCCGCAACGCCCGATGGCGGGCGTAGAAAGGCGTTTGCGCATCAATCACCAACCGGTACCCCAGCCCGCCCAACTCTTCCAGAGAAGCGCCGATCGAGGGGATGGCGCCCACAAGCATATAGCAAAGTGGCCCCCCGATCCGCTCGCCGATCGCGATGGCCTCCTCAGCGGTCTTGGGCAGGATGAGGAGGAGGTCAGCGCCCGCCCGCCGATAGGCCTCGGCGCGGCGTAGCGCCTCGTCCAGGCCCTCGCCACGGCAGGCATTGGTACGCCCTATGATGACCAGGTCGGGGTCGCGGCGGGAGGTCACAGCGACCCTGATCTTCTCGACCATGTGCTCGGCCGGAATGAGATGTTCGATGCCGACGTGATGATGCGCCCGCTTGGGCATCATCTGGTCCTCGATTTCCAGCCCAGCCACGCCGGCCGCCTCGGCCAAGTTGACCGTGCGGCGCACATGCATCGCGTCGCCCCAACCGCACTGTGCGTCGAGAACGAGGGGAAGCGGGCAGGCGGCGCGGATCTCGACCGCTGCCTGCGCCATCTCTGTCAACGACAGGTTGGCCTCGGTTGCAGTCTTGACGTAGCCCAGCGTGCCGCCCCCGAGATAGAGCGCCTCAAAGCCGGCGGCGTGAGCCAGGCGGGCGCTCAACGGATCGAGCGCCAAGGGAACCATCGCCGGAGTGGATCGGTCGATGAGTTCTCTGAGCGCTCGCGCTGCTGTCTTCATGTCCGTCCCGATCCATTGAAGGTGGCTGAGAGTCAGCCCAAGCTGCGCCGATTTTCAAGCCACTCCGGCGCCATGGCGACAGGTCCCGATTTGCCTAAATGGTCACGCCGCCGTCCACGGCCATGATCTGCCCGGTAACTACGCGGGACTCGTCCGAGGCGAGATAGACGGCCATATGCGCGATGTCGGTCGGCTCGGCGATGCCCAGCAGGTGCTGATCTGCGAACCGCTTGGCGTCGGCATTCTCGGCGAGGATCGACATGACCCGCGCCGTTCGGGTGACGCCCGGCGCGATGGCGTTCACGCGGATCGCATGTTTCGCGTATTCGGCGGCCATGGAGCGCGTCAGCGTCACCACCCCGCCCTTGGCCGCCGTATAGCAGTCGCGTCCTGTCACCGCCATCAGCGCCACCATCGAGGCCATGTTGATGACCGACCCGCCGCCTGCCGCGATCAGTTGAGGAATGCCGTACTTGCAGGTCAAGAAGGTCCCGAAGAGGTCGAGCCGGATTGCGCGCCAGAACTCGTCCTCCGACGCTTCGGTCACAGGGCCGTCGGCGGGCGTCGAGCCGCCCGCCACATGGCAGAGCGTGGTGAGCCCGCCAAAGGTCTCGGCCGCCCGCGCGATCGCCGCGCACACATCGTCACTGTCGCCGGCATCACAGGAGAGGGCAATGGCATCCTCCTCGCGCGCGCGCGATGCGATAGCCTCGGCAGCCGCGAGGACATCTATGTCCACGGCGACGACACGCGCGCCTTCCTCGAGAAAGCGCGCGCAGATGGCCCGTCCGATTCCACCACCGGCGCCCGTCACGAAGGCGATCTTTCCCGTCAGTCGCATGGTTCCTCCCCTTCCGTGACGGGCGTCGCCGGCGTCAGGCGCCGATGAAGACCGGCCGGCGTTTTTCCATGAAGGCCCGGCGACCCTCAATAAAATCAACACTGGCAAAGCACAGGTCAACGCGCTGCTTGGCCCCGGCGATCTCGTCTGAAGTGGGCTCACGTAGGGCCAGATCGGCGCAGTATTTCGCGGCGGCAATGGTCAGCGGTGCGTTTGCTGCGATCTGCCTCGCCGGCCGCTCGACCGCCGCATTCAACTCCTCTGGCGCGGCGATCTCATCGATCAGGCCGGTACGTAGGGCAGTCTCGGCCGGGATAAGCGCCGCGGTGAAGAGCATCCGCTTGGTTGCCGAGGCACCCACCAGATCGACGAGACGTCGGACGCCCGGATAGTCGTAGCCCAGGCCCAGCCTGGCGGCCGGGATACTATAGCGCGACTCCGTCGAGCCAATCCGCAGGTCGCAGGAGATGGCCAAGGCCACGCCGCCCCCGATGCAGTAGCCCTCGATCATGGCGATCGTCGGCGTCGTCATGCCCTGAAGTGTGGCAAGCGCTCCCTTGGCCGCGCGATCGTACTCCTCATTGGCCTGAGCGTCGGCACGTTTCTCCTCGAACTCCGAAATGTCGGCGCCGGCGCAGAAGGCCTGCCCGCCCGCGCCACGCAGCACGATGCAACGTACGCCCGCGTCCGCGTCGAGCCGTGCGGCCTCTTCGGCTAGCGTCCGCCACATGCTTAGCGACATCGCATTGTGTCGCGCCTGATTGTCGAGGGTGATCCAGCCGATCCTCTCGTCCACGCTCACACCCACCCGGCGCGGCGAGGCTTCCCCGGGACATGCCGCCGTCATGTCTCGGCCGGCTCGGCATAGGTCCCGGCGTAGCGATCACGCAGGACCGTCTTCTGCACCTTGCCCATCGTATTGCGCGGCAACTCTTCGGCAAAGAAAACGCGCTTGGGTTGCTTGAATTTCGAAAGCCGGTCGCGCAGCGCGGACAGGATTTCGGCCTCGGTAATTCCCGAGTTTCCCGAGCGGATGACGACGGCGGTCACGCCCTCGCCGAAATCGGGGTGATCGAGGCCGATGACTGCGCTTTCAGCCACACCGGGGATAGCGTCGATCTGGTCCTCGACCTCGCGCGGATAGACGTTGAGCCCTCCGGTGATGATCAGATCTTTGCCGCGCCCGACGATGTGGACATAGCCCTGCTCGTCGATGAAGCCCAGATCGCCCGTGATGAAATAGCCGTCCAGGCGAAATTCAGCTGCGGTCTTCTCCGGCAGGCGCCAGTAGCCCTGGAAGACGTTGGGCCCGGCGACCTCGATCATGCCAACTTCGCCACGCGGCCGTTCATGGCCCGTCTCGGGGTCGGTTATGCGTAGATCCACACCGGGCAACGGCAAGCCCACCGAGCCCGGCACCCGCTCACCCGAAAGCGGGTTCGAAGTGAGCATCGTCGTCTCGGTCATGCCGTAGCGCTCGAGGATGCGGTGGCCGGTGACTGACTCCCAGGCCCGGTGCGTTTCCGGCAGAAGGGGAGCCGAGCCCGAGATGAAGAGCCGCATCTTGCGTGCCGCATCACGCAGGCGGGGATGGCGCAGGAGGCGGACATAGAAGGTGGGCACGCCCATCATCACAGTGGCAACCGGCATGAGATCGATCATCGTCTCCGGGTCGAAGGCGGGCAGAAAATGCAGTGACGATCCTGTCAGAAAGGTAACGTTGCCCGCGACGAAAAGTCCGTGCGCATGATAGATGGGCAAGGCGTGCAGCAGAACGTCGTCCGGTCGAAACCCCCAGATGTCGCGCAGAACCTCGGCATTGGCGCGCAGGTTGTCATGACTCAGCATCGCCCCTTTGGAGCGACCCGTGGTGCCCGACGTGTAGAGGATTGCCGCAATGTCGTCGCCAGATCGCGCGACCGTGTCGAACGCCTCTTCCCGACCCTCGGCCGCCCGTATGAGCGAGCCCTCCCCGGCGACGTCGAGACCCAGGACCGTGGCGCCCGGACGAAGCGCCTCGACCTGCTTTACCTTGGACGGCTCGACGACGACTAGGGACGGCTCGGCATCGGCAAGGAAATAGCTCAGCTCGTTCAGCGTATAGGCGGAGTTCAACGGCAGAAAGACCGCGCCCGCCCGCAGTACGGCGAGATAGAGGGCGAGCGCGGCCACCGACTTTTCCACTTGGACCGCCACGCGATCGCCCGGTGCGACGCCGAGCACAACGAGGGCATGCGCGATGCGCCCGCTCTGGGCGAAGAGCTCGCCATAGCTAAGGCTGGCGCCCCCGCTCCGCCGGATAACAGTGCGCCGCACTTCGGTGGCGCCCAGGAATACCTCGAACAAGTTGCCGCTCATGCCTTCCCCTCGAGGTCGATGGACCGGATACGGCGGCTTGCTCATACGCCCAATGCCATGCATGCGCCCTGGCCCTACGCCACGAAATTCAGCAAGCGCCGTGCCATCGAGCAGGGGCCTCCAATCGACTCGCAGCCGCGGGCGCGTCGATGGACCGGACGCTGGGAAGCGGGCCGGGCTGCTTGGTGAAAGGTCGCTCATCTCGTCTTGCTGTTTCTCGGCGGCGCCTGACCGGGCTGGCGGGACGAGTGGGCGCAGTGTTTCAACAAGCCTCGTGTCAACGATCGGCGTCCGGTGAAAAAGAAGCGGCACGCTTCTTCGTTCTGATCCTCCGCGAGGATCTGGCGCATGCCGCAAAATCATTTCGATGCGGTTTCCATGGCGTGGTCGAGAAGCGGCGCCGTACCCTGGTCAGGCTGGAAATCGGCCTTACCGATAATCGCGGTGCAAACCCGGATCGGGCCGTGGGCGCCGCTCGCTTATCGCTCGGACGCCGCTCGCGATCTCGACCTCGTCCCATTGGCCGTTCGGCGGATTCCAGCTGGCCGCAACAGCCGGGATCCGTCGCGGCGCCGAGCCCTCCCGGCCGGAGAAGCTCGGCGCAAGGGTCGAGCCCGTCATATCAGCCGGCCATGATGCCGCCATCGATATTGATGATGGCGCCGGTGGCATATGAAGACCGATCGGAGAGCAGCCAGCAGGCGGCCTGCGCCAGCTCCGTCGGCGCTGCCAGACGGTTGGCGGGGATACGCGCCATGATCTGCTCGGCGCCGCGCGACATTGCGTCCTTGATCAGGTTGGTGTCGGTATATCCGGGGCAGATGGCATTGAAGCGGATATGCTCCGCATATTCTAACGCCGCGGTCTTCGTAATGCCGACGACGCCATGCTTGGCCGCTGCATAGCCGGTCGTGGTCCGGAAGCCGGCGATCCCGGCCAGGGAGGCGGTGTTGACGATGGCCCCGCCACCGCCCTGAGCGAGCATCTGCCGGATTTCGGCGCGCATGCAGAGCCAGGTGCCCTTGAGATTGATCTGCACCAGCCGGTCGAAGGCGTCCTCCTCCCAGTCGGCGGTTAAACGCCCGCCTTGCCCGATCTGTCCCCCGGTCATCCCGGCGTTGTTGAACGCGCCGTCGAGTCGGCCGAAGCTGTCGACTGCGGCCCCGACCATGGCGTCGATGTCCGCGGTTCTGGTCATGTCCGCCGTCACGGACACTGCTTCGCCGCCAGCGTCCTTGATCTGCAGAAGCGTATCGGCGAGGCCTTCGGCATTGATATCCGAAACCACGACCTTGGCGCCCTCCTGGGCGAAGAGCATCCCGGCGGCCCGCCCGATCCCGCCAGCAGCGCCTGTGACGAGCGTGACTTTTCCTTCGAGCATTCCAGGCACAGACATTTCTCCCCTTGAGGCATTGCTTCATGCGGCCGAACGGCTTCGTGCGGAGAAGACGTTCCGCGCATGGAGCTCGCAAGCGATGTGCCAGCGGCGGGAGCTCCCTGGCTGGCGGCGGAAAGCGGCCGGGGTCTGCTCGCGAGTATTCCCGCTCTTGGATTCCACCCGCTGGCAAGCTTTTTGCGGCGCCGATTTCCGAAGCGCAGCGTCCCCACGCCGCTGACCGCCGCAGTGACGGCTCGCCAGACCGACCCACTTCCCAAGGAGATCGTCGTGAACCAGGCCGCGAAAATCACCGAAGCAGTGCATCCCTTCCTTGCCACCAAGCTCGGCCACGCCATTGGCGGTCGCATCGTCGGGTCCGATTCCGGCAAGGTCTTCGAAAGTTTGAACCCCGCCACCGGGAAGGCTCTGGCGGCGTTGGCGGAAGGTGACGCGATCGATGTCGACCGCGCGGTCAAGGCGGCCCGCCAAGCCTTCGAAGGGCCTTGGTCCAAATGGACGCCTTACGAGCGCCAGTCCCTGCTCATGCGGATCCACGACCTCGTGGACGCACGGTTCGAAGAGATGGCCCTGCTCGAGACGCTCGATATGGGCTCGCCGATCACCCGCACGCGGAACCTGAAGAAGTTCGTCCTCCAGACGATCGCCTATTTCGCGACCCAGACGATGAACGTTGCGGGCGAGACGCTGCCGAACAACCTGCCAGGTTCGGTCATGACCATGACGGTCAAGGCGCCGCTCGGCGTCGTCGGCGGCATCCTTGCATGGAACAATCCGCTGGTCGGTCAGTGGTTTCTCGTTGGGGGCGCGGTTGCGACGGGCTGCACCGTTGTTCTCAAGCCGGGTGAGGTCGCCTCGCTCTCGGTGCTCTACATGGTCAACCTGCTGCACGAGGTGGGTGTTCCCGAAGGCGTGGTCAATGTTGTCACGGGATACGGTCCGGTCGCGGGCGCGGCGCTCGCCGCGCATCCCGGTGTCGACCGCATCGTCTTCACGGGCTCCGTTGGCACGGGACGGCGTATCGTCGAAGCCTCGGCGAGCAACATGAAGCGCGTCCAGGTCGAACTGGGCGGAAAGTCGCCCGACATTGTCTTCGCCGATGCGGATCTCGATCTCGCCGTGCCTGGCGCGGCCATGGCGGTGTTCAACAACAGCGGTCAGATTTGCACGGCAGGAACAAGGCTCTTCGTTCAGCGGGGCATCCATGAGGAGTTCGTGGAGCGTCTGACAGCGTTCACCAAGACGCTGCGCGTCGGCAACGGTCTCGATCCGCAGGTGCAGATGGGGCCGGTCATCTCCCGGACTCAGCTCGAGCGCGTCATGGGCTATATCCAGGGCGCGGTCCCCGAAGGGGCGACGCTCGCAGCGGGCGGCGGACGTCTGGGCGGCGCCCTCGCCAACGGCTACTTCGTGGAGCCTACCGTCTTCTCGAACGTGACCAGCGAAATGACCGTCGCGCGCGAAGAGATCTTCGGGCCGGTGATCTCCGTGCTGCCCTTCGACAGCGAGGACGAGGTTCTTCGCATGGCGAACGCGACGGAATACGGCCTGGGCGGCGCCGTCTGGACGCGCAACATATCCACGGCCATGAAAATGGTTCACGGGGTCAAGGCCGGCAGCATGTGGGTGAACTGCTATGGGCTGCTCGACACCGCCGTTGGCATGGCCGGCTATAAGAGAAGCGGATACGGAACGAAGGGCGGCCCGGGCTATGTCGAATCGTTCCTCTACGAGAAGTGCGTCTACATCAACATGGCCTGACGCCCAGGAATGACGCGCCGACCAGCGCGACTGCCGGCATAAGTGCCCGACGCGGCCTGACGGAGCCCGGGCGCCGCGGGCCTTTCCGGTCTTCGGAGGCGTTCCATACGAGCGAATGGAGCCTCTGGGGTGTCAGGGCGATCAAGATTCAGAAAGAGCGCAGCATTGAAGGGACAGGCCGATGGCCTATGGTATCCTCTTTACCGCAACCTGACGTTCGGGCGAGTTGGGGAGAGACCGGCCTCGGTGAGGTGGTTTGGTTCTCGCCCGGCGAGAAATGCTGGCGCGGCGCCTTTCCAGCCACGGCCATAACTCACATTGCCATTTAGAGACTGTTTGGAAAGTCCGGTGGAGGATCGCTCACCACGTGACCTTCGCGATCCCGGATACGGCCTCCGGCCGTTCCGGGATGACTCGGGTATTAGGAATTTCCAAACAGTCTCTTAGAGTCGGAGGATGGCAAAGTCGCCGACTGGATGGAGCAGGTCGTTTCCCTGCATCCCTCCGCTCGAGATGTTTCTGGCCGGCGTCGCCCTGTGGCGACGCCCACCGAGTGGATCGCCTATTGCTGCACCGCGATGTGCTCGCGTTCGGCGACCTTGCGCCAGCTCTCGGCCTCGCGGAGCGTCTCTTCTTTGAACGCGGCGCCGATCAGGGGATCGGCGTCCGGGACGATCTGAGCTGCCGCCTGCAACTGTTTGATGACGGCCGGGTCCTTGTACACTTCGGACAGTTCGGAGATCAAACGATCCGCGACAGGCTGCGGCAGGTTCGCCGGCGCGACGAAGCCGAACCAGACGTCATGGCTCGCATTCTCGTAGCCGAGCTCCGCAAGGGTCTTCAGATCGGGATAGTAGGGATGGCGCTTCCTGCCCGCCGGTCCCAGGACCTTTAGCTCCTTGGGGAAAGGCGGCACGGCCCCGATCGCGAAGTCGATGTCGCCTGCGAGCAGCGCGGTATAGACGGACGTGATGCCGGTATAAGGGATATGCGAGCCCTTCAAGCCGATCGCGGATTCAAGCAGCGCGGTTCCGACATGGTTGATCGAGCCCACACCGACTGTGCCGTATCGCAGCCGACCCGGATGTGCCTTCATGTATTCCACCAACTCGCCCGGTGTCGAAATGGGCACGTTCGGGCCGACGACCATCAGAGGCGAGGTCGTGAACGGTCGGGTCAGATAGGTGAAATCCTCAAGCGAATAAGGCAGGTTGCTCCTGATGGCCGGCAGCACCGGCAGACCGGCGCCTGCCAAGAACAGGGTGTAGCCGTCCGGCTTGGATTTCGCGACATAATCGCCGCCGATGGCGGCCGAAGCGCCGGGCCTGTTCTCGACGATGACAGCCTGATCCAGACGCTGTTGGAGGGCTTCGGCGGTGATCCGAGCGATGACGTCGGTGACCCCGCCGGCGTTTACGGCGACGATGATCTTGATGGGGCGCTCCGTCGGAAATTCCCGGGCTGCGGCAGGCAGACCGGCGATGGCGCAGAAAAGTCCTGCGACAATCAATATGCGCGACTTCAGCATGGACTCCCCCATCTGGTTTGTCTGTGTCCGTCTTGTGCGCAAACGCCGTGCCAAGGAGTGATGACATGGGAAATCTCAACAACGTCGTGGAGCACACACTTGGGGATAGCTCGGATCCAAGAGATAGCGGATTGATGCTGGCTTATCTTGCGGAGCGGAGTTCGTAACCCGCGGCATCGACAATGCGGGGATCGCTGTCCGTCCGGGAGCGGGCGACCTGCGCAACATCACCGAGACATCACGACAGCTGGGCATGAAGATCGTTTTCAGCTCGCCGGTCGGGATGCAGGGCCCGGTCAGAACACGCCGAACACCAACGGCTCTCCTTTGGCCTCAAGGATCTGAAGCCGGCAAATATCCTCGACCACTCCTCCGGGGCGATGGGGCAGGTCTTGGTGACCGCTATCCGAACACTGCGGCCTGGATTCTGTAACGCTGCGCTACACTGCGACTGTCGCGAACGCACGTGCGGTGCGGACGCGGTACGGATGGATCAAGGCCCAGAGCGCATCCGAGCCGGCCTGCCGCCGGTCGTCGCAGGCGACGGGTCGCAGCTGCGGGGCTGTATCCAAGTCGGCGATGCGGCGCGGGTTGATCCCGCAGCCGTGGGAGCGCTGTCCTCGGCGCAGGCATGAACATCGTGTCAGGCCGGGACATTCTCGCGCATCGTGGAACTCGCCGCCGGGCATCCCGGTCCGATCTCCGCGGGTCCCTGTCAAGCGTAACTCGGGTGGGAAGGCGCGGAAGCTCCGCCGGCCGGGAATGCGGGCTCTTTCCTCGCTTGCCGCGCGAATGGCACACCGCTTGCGGCTGTTGGCGCCAAGAGCGGAGGGCGCGGATCCGCCCCCGCAAATGGGAGGAGCAAGGACGTGACCGATCTGTCGTCGAAGTCGGAAGATCTGGTCCCGGGTCGTTCGGCAGGGGCCAGAGCGAAGCGGACATGGCCGCGATTGAGCTTCCAGCTGACCCAGGAGCGGATTGTATTTTTCCTGACAGTGGCGATGTTCTGCGTGTTCTCCGCGACGCTCCAGAACTTCCTAAGTTCGGGGAACGTGATCGCCCTTCTTCGGAGCGTGTCCGTGCTGGGCATGCTTGGCCTCGGCATGAGCGTCGCGGTCATCGGCAGGGGCATCGACCTATCGATGATCGCGACACTCGTCATCAGCATGGGCTGGGCGCTCAAGTTGACAAGTCTCGGCTACCCGTTCGGGGCCGCCTTGCTTGTCGGGGCCGGATTCGCAATGGTGACCGGCCTCTTGGTCGGCGTGATCGTCGCTTATGCCGAGATTCCGGCGGTCTTCACCACCCTGGCCATGGGGCCGGTGATCTTCGGGTTCGGCAACGCCTTTCTGTTCTTCGAGGAAACCCATCTCGCCCCGACCGATGCCGGCTGGCTCCAGTTCATCGGCTACGGCTCGATCGTGGGCGTTCCGGTGCCGGTCTGGATCTTCTTCGTCCTCGCCGTCCTGGTCTATGTGATGCTGCGCATGACGCGGTTCGGCCGGACCATCTATGCAATGGGAGACAATCCCCTCGCGGCCCGGCTGAGCGGCCTGCCAGTGCGTCCCGTGATCGTCGGGAAATACATCTTCACCGCCCTGCTCGCCTATGTCATCGGTCTCGTAATGGTTGCTTCGAACTCGGGGCTCAACACGCGGCTTTTCTTTACAACGCTGGTCTACGACGTGGTGCTGGTGGTCGTCCTCGGCGGCATCGGCTTGAGCGGCGGGCGTGGGGGCGTCCGAAACGTCGTCGTCGGCACGCTCTTCGTCGGCACGCTGCTGACCGGCATGACCATCATGAACTTGTCCTATACGGCCCAGAACCTGATCAAGAGCTGCGTGATGCTGCTTGCTCTGATCGCCGAGACCTTCGCCAATCCTCGCGACGAGCAAACCTCGCAACAAGGTGACATCTGACGCGATCGGCCGAAAACGCCGGCGTTTTCAATAATCTGGAGGAAACCATGAAGTTCGGACGACTGCTCGCGACCTTCCTTGCGATCGCTTTCACGGCAACCGGCGTGGCCGCCCAAGACGGAATTAACAACCCGAAGCGGTCCGCATATCTCGACTCCATCAAGGGCAAACGGGTGGTTTTCATCCCGCTCGAGATGCGGGATAACGCCGCGGCCTGGCACAAGTACCTGGAGCATCAGTCCGCCGAGCTGGGATATACGCTCGACGTGCGTGACCCGAACTGGAACACCGAAGTGGGCGCGCGCGCCCTGACGGCGGCGATCTCGGAGAAGGCGGACGTCGTCGTCCTGCAAAATCCCGACGTTCAGTCCTACGCCAAGCTGATAAAGCGCGCGACGGACCAGGGCATCAAGGTCATTCAGGTGAACATGGAGTCGCTCAGCGCGAGCGACGCCTATATCGGCGCGGACTGGGTCGGCATCGGCTACACCGCGGCGCGCGAAATCGCAAAAAAATGCGGAACAGGCAAGGGCCCGTCCACCAAGATCGCCCTGATCAATGCCGTCCCGACCTCGTCAATCGACCTCTATCAGACCTATGGCTTCAAACAGGGCCTGGCCGAATTCGCCCCCGAGATCGAGATCGTCTCGCAACAGGCCGCGGGCTGGGACGCGGAGAAAGAGCGCGGCATCGTCGCGAGCATTCTCCAGCAGCATCCCGATCTCTGCGCGACCTTCGACATGTGGGACGGCATGGCCGCGGGCGCGGGCGCGGCCGTCAAGGAGGCCGGCAAGCAGGGGCAGATCTTCGTCGTGACCTCGGGCGGCGGCAACCAGACCTCCTGCGAGAAAGTCCGCCAAGGGCTGTTCAGCCTGTTCATCGAATACGACACCCGCGACCAGGGTGCGGCGCTGAATTTCATGGTGGCGCAGGCGCTGCAGTCCAAGGCGGCGGCGGGCTCGGACCCGATCACCTATTTCGGTCCCAACAAGCTGGTCACCCAGGAGAATCTCAGACCCGATTCCTGCTGGTCTCTCGATAACCTTTTCTGAGGTCGCCCCATGCGCGCAGCCGAAGCACTGACGCGGTTCCGGTACACGGCCTTCCCCGATCATGTGATCGGGGAAGTACTGTCGAAACGGTGGACCGACAACGCTATTCCTTTCGCCGCTCTCCTCATCGTCCTTCTGACCTTCGGGCAATTGACACCGAACTTGTTCACGGTGGCGAGCCTTTACGATTTCTCGGCCCAGCTTGCGGATTTTGCCATCATCACGATCGCGATGATGATCGTGGTGCTGTCCGGTGGGATCGATCTTTCCGTGGGGTCGGTCTTCGCGCTCTCCGCGCTGACCATACTGACCTGTCTCAATGTCTATGATCTTCCCCTGCCGCTCTCCGTCCTACTGACGCTTCTCGTCGGAGCGGCCTGCGGCGCCGTCAACGGCTTCCTTATCGGCTTTCTGCGCCTGCGCGCCTTCCTGACGACGCTGGTCACGCTGATCCTGTTCCGGTCGGCCTTCGAGCTTCTGCTTCCGAACGTCGCCACCTCGATCGTGCTTGGCACGTCAAGCTCGGAGGTCTGGGCAGAGCTCGGCACGGGCTCGATCTTCGGAATGTCCTATTCGGTCTACATCGCGGCTCTGGTCGCGATCTTCTGGCATATCGTGCTGTCCCGGTCGCGTCCGGGCTGGCACATCGCCGCGGTCGGGGGATCCCGTCGGTCCGCTTACAACGCCGGCATCCGTGTGCGGACGGTCTTGTTCCTGACCTATGTCTATTCGGGCATGATGGTGGCTGTTGCCGCGATCCTGTTCGGCGCGCGTCTCGGCAGCGTCGGCATGGACACCGGCGTCGGCCTCGAAATCACCGTGCTGACCGCCGTCGTCCTCGGCGGTTGCACCCTTGGCGGGGGCAGGGGATCGGTCGCGAAGGCGCTTCTCGGCTCGATCATCGTGCTGCTGGTGGCGAACGGGCTGCTGCAGCTCGGGGTCATCGGCACGACCTCGGCGATGATCATCGGCATCGCACTTCTTTTCGCCGTCTGGCTTGACGTGCGTTGGGTCAAGAACCGCCACAAGATCATCGACAGTGCCTATGTCTCGCCCGCCTATCTGAAGCTTCCCGAATGCCCGGACGCCGATGAAGGGGCGAAGGGCGTCTACGCCGTGAACAATGCCTTGCGCGACGCCGCCCCGCTGGGGCTTGGCGATGTCGAAGGACCGGAGGACGTCCTGCTCGACCGGCAGGGCAATCTCTATTCCGGGTCGCGCCACGGAGAAATACATCGCTGGTTCGCACCCGACTACACGCGCCACGAGATCTTCGCGCATGTCGGCGGGGCGACGCTGGGAATGAACGTCGACAAGGACGACAATCTCGTGGTCTGTGTCGGAGGGATGGGTCTCTACATGGTCACGCCCGAAGCCGAGGTCGTCAAGCTGACCGACGAGACCAACCGCAGCCTCTTCTCGATCATCGACGATTCGCGCATCCGGCTGGCGGACGATCTAGACATCGCTCCGGACGGCCGCGTGTTCTTTTCCGAGGCGAGTATCCGCTACAACGATTGGGACTGGCCGGTGGACATGATCGAGAGCCGCGGAAACGGGCGGCTGATCTGCTACGATCCTCGGACCCAGACGACCCGTACCGTCCTGCGAAACCTGATCTTCGCCAATGGCATCACCTGCTTGAAGGACGGCGAGTCGCTCCTCTTCACCGAGAGCTGGAAGTGCAAGGTCAGCCGCTTCTGGTATGACGGGCCGAAGAAGGGCACCGTCGAGACGGTGATCGAGAACCTGCCCGGCTATCCGGACAACATCAATCGCGCCTCGGACGGCAACTTCTGGCTGTGCCTCGTCGGCATGCGGGGCCCGGCGCTCGATCTCGCCATTACGAAGCCCGGCCTGCGCCGCCGCATGACGCGTCGCGTCGCCCAGGCGAACTGGATGTTCCCGAACATCAACACCGGCTGCATCCTGAAGATCACCGTGGACGGTCAGGTCCTGGAAAGTCTTTGGGACAAGGGCGGGCAGAACCATCCGATGATCACCTCCTGCAAGGAGCATGAGGGTCACCTGTTCATCGCAGGCGTTTTCAACAACCGGGTCGGCAAGTGGAAGATCCCCGGCGCTGATCCGACCTGGACCGGACCCGTGGACTACTGGGGGGCGAAGGCATGATCGGCGCCATTCGCGACAGGATCGATTCATTTCGGGGCATGGGTAAATACAGCACGTCCGTGCCGGTGATGGACGGCCCGCTGCAACCGAACCAGGCGCTCGAACGCGCGCCGGCGCGGTTTACGGTTCCGGGTCTCGACAATCTCGTGTCCTCCGGCGATGCGCTCTTTTTCAGTGGTGGCTCGAAACTCCTGCGGGTCATCGAGGGTGCGCAGCAGGAAGATCTCGCCGATTATCGCCACGAGATCACCTGTCTCGCCACGGACGGCGCGGACGCCGTGGCCGTCGGCCTCGATGGCGCCGGACTCGTGATTCGCGGTGGTCGTCACGACGGGGTCGCCATTCCGACGCTCGGGCAATCCCCGTTCATCTGCCCGACAGCCGCTCTGTTCCTGAACGAGAAGACGCTCGTCGTCGCATCGGGCTCGGCCGAGCATACCGGCGCGCAGTGGAAGCGTGACCTCATCAAGCGGGGTGCGACCGGCTCGGTCTGGGAGGTCGATCTCGCTACCGGCGACCAGCGCCTTCTGAGGAGCAGGCTCGCCTATCCCTACGGCTTGGCGACAGGTGGTGAGCACAATCTCGTGGTCAGCGAAGCGTGGGGCCACCGGCTGATCGCCCTCGACCAAGATCCGGCCAAGCCCGCGAAGGTGGTTCTGGACGACCTGCCCGGCTATCCCGCGCGGCTCCTTCCCGCCGCGCATGGCGGCTATTGGCTGACTGTCTTCGCCCCGCGCAACCAGCTTCTGGAATTCATCCTGAGCGAGCGGGCCTATTGCGACGAGATGGTCGACACGATCGATCCCGCCTATTGGATCGCGCCCTCGCTCGCCAGCCGTGCAAGCTTCAAGGAGCCGCTGCAATATGGTGGTGTAAAGCACATGGGTGTGCTGAAGCCCTGGGCCCCGTCCTGGTCCTATGGGCTCGTCGTCCTGCTCGGCAGCGACTTTCATCCCGTCACCAGCTGGCACAGTCGGGCGGACGGCAGCCGGCACGGTGTTACCAGCGTCGCCATGCATAAGGGCGAAATAATCGTCGGGTCGAAGGGGGCCGGGCTTGGTCTCATCCTCGACACCAGGGATGTATTCGGAGACTACGCATGACCGATCCCCTTCTGGAACTCAAAGGCGCCACGAAGCACTTTCGCGGCGTCTATGCGGTCAAAAACATCGACCTGACGCTGAGGCGCGGCGAAATTCATGCGGTGCTCGGCGAGAACGGCGCCGGCAAGTCGACCCTGATGAAATGCCTCGCGGGCGCCTACCCGCTGAGCTCGGGGGAGATTCTGATCGACGGCGAGCCTGTGGTTCTCGAGACACCCTCGGCCGCGCTGAAGCAAGGCATCGCCATGGTGTTCCAGGAAACCAACCTGGTAGGCTCGATGACCGTGGCCCAGAACATCTATCTCGGGGAGGAAAACTTCCTGAACCGATTGCGAGGACTGTACATCCGGGCTCAGACGTTTTTGCTGTCGATGAAATTCAACGTCGACCCGACTGTGCTCGTCAGTTCGCTCGGGGCGGCCCAGAAGCAGATGGTCGAAGTAGCTCGCGCGGTGTATCATGCCGCCAAGATCATTATCTTCGACGAGCCGACAGCTACGCTTACGCCTGAAGAGAAGCGATACTTCTTCGGCTTGGTCCACCGGCTGAAGGCGCAAGGCATCGCGATCGTTTTCATTAGCCACGCGCTGGAAGAGGCGCTGGAGCATTCCGACAGCATCACCATCCTGCGCGACGGCGAGAAGGTTGCGAGCGGGCCGACGGCAATCTTCACCCGCGACAAGATCATCCAGGCGATGATCGGCCGGGAACTGGCCGGCGAACTCTACGGTGCCCGCAAGGGCCGCGAGATCCCGATCCGCAAGCCCCGATCCAAGATCTTGAGCGTGAACAACCTCTCCATGGTCAACATCGTCCGCAACACCTCGTTCAATGTCTATGACGGCCAAGTGACGGGCATGTTCGGGCTGGTCGGCGCCGGGCGGACCGAGACGATGAAGGTCGTGGCGGGCGCGATGAAGCGCAACTTCTTCCATGGGGGAGAGATTCGGTTCATGGGACGGCCTGTCCGGTACCGCGTCCCGAGGCCCGCCGTTCGCGACGGGATCGTCTACGTCACCGAGGACCGCAAGCACGACGGATTCTTCGAGACGATGTCCGTCGCCGAGAACATCAAGATCGGCGATCTGGCGAAGGGCTCCAACCCCTTCGCCACGGTGTCCCGGACCGAAGCGCGCAAGCTGGCGGACTACTGGACGGGCGCGCTGCAGATCCGCGCGATCGACTCTTCCGCGAAAGTGATCGAGCTGTCGGGCGGAAACCAGCAAAAGGTGGTGATCGCCAAATCGCTGGTGCAGAAACCGCGGCTGATCATCTTCGACGAGCCGACCCGCGGGGTCGATGTCGGTTCGATCGTCGAGATTCACAATCTTATCAATCGGCTAGCGGATGAAGGCATCGCGGTCGTCCTGATCTCCTCCTACCTGCCCGAGATCCTGGCCTTATCCGACCGCATACTGGTGGCGCGCAAGGGTCAGGTCGTGGAGGAGATGAGCGCCGCCGATGCGACCGAGGAGCGGATCATGTACGCCGCGGTCCACTGAACCACTGGGCCACAGCGCAGTGTCATCTAGAAGATGAAGGAATGATCGTGAACACGGAACCTAAGACTTGGCTCATCACAGGCGCGGACAAGGGGCTGGGATATGCAGCCGCCAAGTCCGCACTGGAGCGCGGCGACAATGTCTTTGTCACCGTCCTGGCCCCCGACGGCAGCCATCCGCTTTCGGCCGAGTATCCCGAGCGGTTTCGCTCGGCCCATCTCGACGCGAAGGACACCGCGCGCGTCGGTGAGGTGGTCGAACAAGCTCTAGCGGCGTTCTTGCGGATTGACGTCCTTGTGAACAACGCTGGCTACGGGCTGCTCGGCTTGGTGGAGGAAACCCCGCCCGAGAAATATCGCCCGATGTTCGACGTGAATTTCTTCGGGTTGGTGGAGATCACTCGCGCGGTCCTGCCGATCATGCGGCGGCAGCGGTCGGGGCACATCATCAACCTTTCCTCAATCGGCGGGTTCGACGGGGTCGCGGGGCTGGGGATGTACTGCGCTTCGAAATTTGCAGTCGAGGGCTTCTCCGAGGCGCTCGAGCAGGAGGTGCGGCCGATCGGTGTCAAGGTCACGATTGTGGAGCCGGGCCCGTTCCGCAGCGATTTCGCGGGGTCGTCGCTCGACGCAGTCATCACGACCAACGAGGACTATGCCGCTGCGGCCGCCTTCGTTCGGAGCTACCAGAACGACAAGCACGGCAAGCAACCCAATGATCCGGCTAAGTTCGGCCCCGCGCTGTGCACGCTGGTCGACGCCGTGTCTCCGCCCCTGCGCCTGCCTCTGGGCGTCGAGGCGGTGGAACGGATCCGCTCGGAGATGAAACAGGTCGCCGGCGATATCGACCAGTGGCTGGATTTGGCCCACTCCACGCGCTTCGATCCCGAGTTCAGCCCAGGGGCGTGATCCTCTCCGGCGAGATGGCAGACCCGCCGTCATGGCTGGCGGGTCTGCCGGCTCACGCCGCGCGGAACCGCGGCAGGACGTTGCCCTCCGCGTCCGGCGCGAACTCGACTGTGACCCGGTCGCCGATCCGGGTCTCGAGGGCGCGCTCGCCTACGATGGTGGTGATCATCCGCGGTCCTTCCGCGAGCGTGATCGCGCCGATCACATAGGGAACTTGGTCCCGGAAGGCGGGAAGGGGCGCGCGTCGCACCACGGTGACGCTTTCGACGACGCCCTGGCCGCCGCTCTCTATCCACTGAAGCTCTGCCTCCCAGCACGAGGCGCAGTGCTGCCGCGGCGGGAACTGCGCCTGGCCGCAGGTTGAGCAGTGCTGGATCAGGAGGCGTCCATTGCGCGCGCCCTTCCAGTATTCAACGTTGTCGGCGTTCTCGAAACGGCCGGCAGAGTTCATATGGATCGATCCTCCTGATCCCGGACAGTCCGTGCATTGGCAGGAACGGAGCGTTCCCCCATATGTCTGTCGAAAGTCCCGCAATATCCTTGCCACGACCCGCGACCTCCTTGCGGATGGCACGCTCGTTGCGAGCTGCTCACGAGAGACGGCCGCAAGGCCCCCGAAGGAATCAAGGCCGCGAGATCATGGCCAGAACCATCTTCCAGAAAATCCTGGACCTGCACCGGATACACGAGGAGGGTGGGCGTAGCCTGATCTTCATCGACAGGCTCGTTGCCGCGGACACGGCGATGGGGGCGTTCGAGACGCTGCGCGATGGGAATTATGCGATCCATCGGCCCGATCAGATTCTGCATATTCCCGATCACTACACGCCCTCGTCGGGACCGAGCTTGGCCTTCTTCACCGACGTGGAGAAGCGCATCCTCGTGCGGGACACCGAGCTCCGTGCGCGGCAGCTGGGCGTCGAGGTCATCGGCATGGAGGATCCCCGCCGCGGCATTCAGCATGTCGTGCTGGCGGAACTTGGATACGCCCAGCCGGGGCTCGTCCTGGCCGCGGCGGATTCGCATACCTCCACCATGGGCGGCCTCGGAGCCCTTGCGATCAGCATCGGCACCGACCTGGCGCATGGTCTCGCCACGCAATGCGTCTGGCTCAAGGAGCCGGCCCAGATGGCGGTGCGGCTGGAAGGCGCGCTCGGGCCGGGCGTCTCAGCCAAGGATGTTGCGCTTGCATTGATCGCAAGGGTCGGTCTCGGATTCGCCGCCGGCATGATGCTGGAGTTCCGAGGCGACTATGTCAGCGACCTGTCGGTCGAAGGCCGTATGACCCTGTGCAACCTCGCGATCGAGATGGGCGCCCGGGTCGGGATCGTTGCCCCTGACGACAGGACCTTCGATTATCTGCGCGGCCGGCCCTTCGCCCCTAGTCCCGACCACTGGGAGGCCGCGGTCGCCCTCTGGCGCGATCTGGCGACGGATGCAGAAGCCGCGTTCGACCGGGTGGTCTCCCTCGACGTGTCCTCCGTTGAGCCGATGGTGACCTGGGGCAACAGCATCGACACCGCGGTGCCGATCACGGCGGCGATACCCGATCCGGGTCTGGAGGGGAGCGATGATCGCCGAGAGCTTATGTTCCAGTCTCTCGAGTACATGGGCCTGCGCCCCGGCATGGCGATGACCAGCGTCGCGGTGGATCAGGTCTTCATCGGGTCCTGCACCAATTCGCGGATAGAGGATCTGCGCGCGGCGGCGGCGATGCTGGCTGGACGCAAGGTCAGTGTCGCGACACTTGTCGTACCTGGGTCCGGGACGGTCGCCGAGGCCGCCGAGAAGGAGGGCCTCGTCGATATCTTCCGGGCTGCGGGCGCGAAGTGGGGCGTGGCCGGCTGCTCGATGTGCGTGTCGATGAACGGCGACGCGGTCCCCTCGGGCGCGCGCTGCGCATCTACCTCAAACCGCAACCATGTCGGACGGCAGGGGCGGGGGAGCCGGACGCACCTGGTTTCCCCGGCAACGGCCGCCGCCACCGCCGTGGTCGGCCGCTTCGCCGATCCCCGGATATTTCAGGGAGGCTGAAATGACCGGCCTTGCGAAGGTGGTCTCGCCGGCGGTGCCGCTCGCCATTGACAGTCTCGACACCGACCAGATCTTTCCTGCGCGCTTCATGAGCAAGAAGCGCAGCGACGGGCGCTATGGCGATTACTTCCTGCATGACCTGCGGTTTCGCGAGGACGGCACCCGGGTCGCGGACTGTATCCTCGACGATCCCAGGCTGGCGGAAGCGCGGATCATCGTCGCGGCGACCAACTACGGCATCGGCTCGGCCCGGCCCGGCGCGATCCAGTCGCATCTCGATTTCGGCGTCCGGGTGGTCATCGCCGAGAGCTTTGGCGCCGTGTTCTCTTCGGTCGCCTACAAGTCCGGCCTTCTAACGATCAGGCTGGAGCCTGCAGAGGCGCGGTCGCTGCGCGACAGCGTGGAGGCCGCGCTCGGTGTTCCGGTCACGGTGGATGTCGTCGGCCTACGCATCGTCGGACCCGACGGGCGGACCTACCCCTTTGATCTCGATTTCTTCGTGAAGCAGATGATCATCGAAGGGCGCAGCGAGATCGACATCACCCGAGGGTTTGCGGACCGGATCGAAAGCTTCGAGGTGCGGTACAAGTCGCAATTTCCCTGGATTTATGGCCCTCGGCCGGACGCGTCAGGGGAATGATCCCTGGCGGTGGAAGAGTTGACGCACAGTGTCGCCAGACAGATGTCTTTATGGAGGACAATCTTGCCATTCCTTAAGTCAATGCCCGAAAACGCCGGACCGCCGGCGATCTTCAACCGCTATCCCGAGATTTACGCCCACTGGTCGGAAATGAGCCAGGCGCTGATGAACGGCGACTCGCCTCTCAGCGAGGGCGAACGCGAGCTGATCCTCGCCTATGCCGCGGCGGCTGTGGGCTGCGAGTTCGTTTTCGTCGCACATGAACAGGTCGCTTATGCCTGGGGCATCCCGGACGGTGCGATCCGACAGTTGCTCGAAGACCCCGACACCGCCGCCCTCGGCGCAAAACTCAAGCCTCTGCTGGCTTTCGTGTACAAGCTCGCGGTCACGCCGAGCGACGTGGCCCAGGCTGACGTGGACGCGGTCCTAGCCGCGGGATGGGACGAGAAGGCCCTGCATGACGCGGCTGCGATCACCGGGCGTGCCGCCTTCATGCAACGGCTGGTCCAGGCATTCGGCTTCACGCCCCTGACCCGGGAAGCGGCGGTCGCTCGGGCGCGGAAGCGCAAGGAACTCGGCTACGTGCAGCTCTATGCAGGGGCGGAGAAGAAGTAGCCGGCGCGGACGCGGGGCAGGATCCTGAACGCGCGCCGCTGATGCGTTCAGAATCCGTGTCCTCCCCGCGACGTTCCCTGGATCACCCAGCGAACAAAGCGGATTGGCAGGCCGCTGAAACCAAAGCCCGATGGCCGGAGAACGAAGTCCGCAGGGCATCGGATCAGGACACCAGGCAGGCGGCCATTGGCCACTGGCCGGCGCTCAGCCTTCTCTCTCCAGGATTTCCAGCGCGGCCCGCCCGACTGCGAGCCCGGCAGGCCAGCCGGCGTAGAATGCCAGTTGCACGGCGAGGCCGCGCAGCTCGTCCGGCGTTACGCCATTCTCGGCGGCCTTGCGTATATGTGCCCGTAACTCTTCGTCCCGGCCGAGCGCCGCGAGGACGGAACAGGTGACGAGGCTCCTGTCCCGCGGAGACATTTCAGGCTGGACCCAGACGTCACCGAAAAGGACTTGCTCGCGGATTCTCGATAGCTGGGGGATCGCCTCGTAGATCCGCGCCGATTCCGTCGATTTCTTCATTGTTTCCTCGCCAAGAGCATCCGGCCTTGTCGCGCCGTCGCGCAAGGTTTGGCAAGCGATGTGCCATGAGCCGCACGCCGCGTCGCGGCGGTGGCATGCGGGTTGCTCGATCGTCAGACAGGCTGCGGCGCGGCATGGCGGGGCGCGAAGAGACAGTCACTCGCGTCACGACGGATCAAGGATATGGATGCATACCTTTGCGATGGGGTTCGCACACCGATCGGACGTTACGGGGGAAAGCTCTCGTCAATCCGTGCGGATGATCTCGCAGCCCTGCCGATCGCGGCGCTGGTCTCGCGCCATCCGGGCGTGGACTGGTCCAGGCTGCAGGAAGTGGCGTTCGGCGCGGCCAATCAGGCGGGCGAAGATCACAGGAACGTCGCGCGGATGGCGGCGCTGCTTGCGGGCCTGCCTGCGGACGTCGCCGGAGTGACCGTCAACCGCCCCTGCACCTCCGGCATGGATGCGGTCGGCGCCGCGGCCCGGGCCATCCGCGCGGGCGACCAGGACTTCGTCATCGCGGGCGGCGTAGAAAGCATGAGCCGGGCACCCTTCCTGGCGCCCGAGGCGACGGGCGCGTTCAGCCGCGACGCGCCGCTCCAGGACACCACCATCGGCCGGCGCTTTGGCAACCCAAAGATGACCAAGCTCCGTGGCACGGAGTCGATGCCACAGACAGCGGACAATGTCGCCGCAGACTACAATGTCTCGCGCGAGGACCAAGACGCCTTCGCCGCGCGCTCGCAGGCCCGCCGGAAGGCGGCGCAGGACGCGGGGGTTTTTCGCGACGAGATCGTCTCGGTACCGATCCCTCAGCGCAACGAGGATCCGATCATCTTCGACGTCGACGAGCATGCGCGCCCGGACACGGACGTGGAGGCTCTGTCGCGCCTGAAGGGCGTGAACGGCGCCGATCTCAGCGTGACCACGGGCAATGCGTTCGGCGTCAACGATGGGGCGGCCGCTCTGATCCTCGCGAGCGAAAAAGCCGCGGCGGCGCAGCCGCTGAAGCCGATCGCACGCATCGTGACCGTCGCCTCGGCGGGCGTGTCGCCTCGGGTCATGGGGGTCGGGCCCGTTCCCGCCAGCGGTCATTCTGGAGACGGTCTCAGCAATGAGCGCCGCTGGGTCGGAGCGCCCGGCGGTCGCTGGCACGGAGATTGCGGCTTCGTCTTCCGAGGATTCCTGGAAAGGGTGTGCGATGAACGTCGGCGAAATATCGACAGTCCGGCAAGAGGAAAGTCTGCCCTTCCACGCCCTGCCGCGAGTAGGTGCAGGTTCTTGCTTCCCGCTTCTTTCGGGGGTCCGGGTTGTGGACCTAACGACATCGGTCGCCGGTCCCTATGCGACCATGTTGCTGTCGGACTTCGGCGCCGAGGTCATCAAGGTGGAGCGCCCCGAGGGCGACGATGCGCGCCAATGGGGCCCGCCGTTCCTCGACGGTCAGGCACTGTGGTTCACGGCGATCAATCGCAACAAGAAGAGCATAGTGCTCGAGCTTCAGACCGAAGGCGGCCGCGCCGACCTTCTCCGCCTGATCCGCAGCGCCGACGTCTTCGTCACGAACCAGCCGCCCGACGTTCAGCGCAAGTTGGCGCTCGACTACGAGACGATCCGCGCCGAGCGTCCGGGCATCATCTTCGTTTCGATTTCCGGCTTCGGGCTTGAGGGGCCCCGGGCCGATCTGACGTGCTACGATCTTATTGCCGAAGGCTACTCGGGGATCATGGACATCACCGGAGAGGACGGCGGTGCTCCGCAGAAAATCGGGGCTCCTGCGGCAGACATGCTGGCGGGTCAGGACGCGGCTATGGCCGCCATGGCGACGCTGTTCGACCGCCAGAAGACCGGGCGCGGACGCAAAATTGACGTCAGCCTCGTGGAGAGCATGACGCGCTTTCTGACCTGCCGCATCTCTTCCTACCTCGGATCGGGAGAAGTCCCGGTACGGTCAGGCGGCAAGGACAGCGTGATTGCAATCTACCAGCCGTTCCAGACTGCCGATCATCCGATCAATCTCGGGCTCGGGTCGGATGCGATCTGGAAGCGGTTTTGGCGCGCCGTCGGAGATGTGGAGTTCGGAAGCCGCAAGGGGTTCGACAGCAACGCCGATCGACGGAACCATCGCGCCGAGATCGTTACGCATATCCAGGAAATTCTCCTGTCCCACAGCCGCAAGCACTGGCTGCAGGTGTTTGCCGCCGCCCGGGTGCCGGCCGGTCCGATCAACCGCGTCGATGAAGTGACCGCGGATCGCGCACTGCAGGATCGCTGGCTCTTCTTCGCGCTTGAGGCCGCGGACGGCCGTCTGGTCCCCCAGATAGGCCTGGGCATACAGGTCGACGACGCTGCTAGCATCCCGCGCTCCGCGCCGCCCCTGCTCGGCCAGGACACCGCCGCCGTCTTCGCGACCCTGGCGGCTGCGGAAGGTAAGTGAGGCGTCCCTTCCAGGAGACCTTTCATCGGAAGAAAGAATCAAGACATGGCCTTCAGCGAGATTCTCTACGAAGAAGACGGCCCGATTGGCTGGATCACCCTGAACCGTCCCAGCAACGGCAATATGTTCACCGAGACGATGTGCCATGAGATCCGGGACTGCATCGAGGCGATCCGACGAGAAACCAGGACCCGGGTGGTGGTGTTGACCGGCGCGGGGGACAAGTTCTTCTGTATCGGCGGACAAAAGGACGGGATGGAGGACACCAAGCTCTATGCGGGCGTCCTGCCGACTCTGGAGATGTACGAGGCCATCGATCGGCTGCAGAAGCCGGTGATCGCGAGCGTGAACGGCTTCGCGGTCGGCGGCGGGAACGTGCTGCAGATGGTCTGCGATGTGACGATCGCCAAGCAGACCGCGGTCTTCCGCCAGGTTGGGCCGATGATGGGCTCCTTCGACGCCGGCTACGGCACCTGGTATCTCGAGGATATCGTCGGCAAGAAGCGCGCCAAGGACATCTGGTATTCAAATCCGAAGATTTCCGCCGATGATGCCCTGGCGATGGGACTCATCAACCGCGTCGTCCCAGACGACCAACTGCGCGCGAAGACCCGGGAATACGCGCTCGATATCGCTGAAAGAGGGGCATTTGCCCTGGCGGCGATCAAAGGTGCATTCAACGCTCGTCACGGCGGCGTCGGCGGCCTCTCGCGGGTCACGCACGACCTGCTGCTGAGCCAGTACCTCGGGACGGCCGAGCAGAAGGAACTCAACGAAAGTTTCACCGGTCGCCGAAAGCCCGATCCGGCGAAGTTTGGTCACTAGAAAGGAAGGGCCATGAGACCATTTCTGACCCTGCACGATCCACCCACGGCCCGGGACTACTATGATAGGGGGCTCTGGACTGGAGATACGTTCTATTCGCTGCTGGCGGGCCACGCCGAGTGCAATCCCGATGCCCCCGCGCTCCGCGACGGCAGGACGGAGCTTGACTGGCGTTGCTTCAAGGCGCGGGTCGATGCGATGGCCGACAGTCTCGTCGAGAACGGCTTCGTCGCCGGCGACCGCCTGGCGCTGTGGATGTCCAACAGGGTCGAGGCGATCATCGCCTTCCTTGCATGCTCACGGGAAGGGGTGGCGTGCAATCCCTCGCTTCACAGAACTTATACCTGCGGGGAGATCGTCACGCTCCTGACGGAGCTCAAAGTGCGGGGCCTCGTCGCGGAGACGGGCTGGGGCGCGGACCGGGCGCGGAGCGATTTCGAGGCGATGCTCGCCGAGCTCCCTTTCCTACGGAAGGTCTACAACCCAGATCGGTTCCCCGGCCACATCACCCTCGTTGATCGCGAGCCCCACGACAATCCTGACACCGTCGCCTATCTCGCCTTCACGTCGGGTACGACCGGCCGACCGAAATGCGTCATGCATTCCTGCAATACGCTACTCGCCAATGCGCGCGACCTCGCGCGAGACTGGGCCCTGGACCGACGCTCAGTCATCCTCACGCTGTCGCCGCTCTCGCATCACATCGCTTGGGTTGCCGCCGGTCAGTGGCTCGTCTGCGGCGGACAACTCATCACCGACGATCCTCCAGCGGGGATGAGTAGGCTCGACTGGATCATCGAGACCGGGGCGACCTATGTTCTCGGCGTCCCCACCCATGCGATGGATATCCTGACCGAGCAGCGTGCGCGGGGGATTTCGCGGATCGGCCAGGTGCAGACCTTCTACATGGCCGGGGCGCCGATCCCGCACGTCGTCGCCAGGGAGTTCGTCAACCAGGGGATTACGCCGCAGAACGTCTACGGCATGACCGAGTGCTCTTCGCACCAGTACACTCATCCGACCGACCCTCCTCAAGTCTGGATCGCGACATGCGGCCGGGGCGGGCCGGCTTATGAGGCGCGCATCTGGGATCCTGAGAACCCGGACCAGGAGCTGCCGCGAGGTCGGACCGGAGAGATCGGGGGCCGCGGCGCCGCGATGATGCTTGGCTACTTTGGCAACCAGGAAGCCACCGAAAACACGATGAACGTGCATGGCTACCTGCTGTCGGGGGATCTCGGTTCCTTTGACCATGACGGGAATCTGCGGATCGAGGGTCGCAAGAAGGACCTGATCATCCGCGGCGGCCACAACATTTTCCCCTCCCGGATCGAGGCCCTGGCGCTGACTCATCCGGATGTTGTCAAGGCCGCGGCCTTCGGCGTCCCCGACGAGCGCTTGGGCGAGAAGGTCTGCCTTGCGATCATCGGCGACATCGCCGCCGACGACGTGCTTCGGCATCTCGACGCCGAGGGCCTGTCGAAGTTCGACATGCCCGAATGGTTCATAACCGTTGCCAGCCTGCCGCTTTCGGCGAGCGGCAAGATCCTGAAGCGGGAGCTGGCCGAGATGGTCCGGCGCGGCGAGCTTGCGCCCAAGCCGGTTCGCTTCGTCACTGAAAGAGTCTGACATGTCATTTGTCGAACTGACGCGGCGGGGCTCCTGCGCGTTGCTCACCCTCAATCGGCCCGCAACCCTGAACGCCCTGTCCTTCGATATCCTCGACCAGATCGGCGTCGCGATTGATACAGCGGCCGCCATGCCCGGCGTCCGCGCTCTCTTGATAACGGGCGCCGGCGAGAAGGCCTTCTGCGCGGGCGCCGACATCAAGGAACTGCGCAACCGCGGCCTCATCGCCCAGAAGCGCGGAGCCGAGCGAGGTCAAGCCGTCTTCGCGCGCCTGGACGCCATTCCGATCGCCTCGGTCGCCCTCGTGAACGGCTACGCCTTCGGCGGGGGATCGGAGCTGGCGCTGGCGTGCACCTTTCGGCTCGCTTCGCCGAACGCTGCCTTCGGTCTGCCCGAAATCAAGCTTGGGCTCATCCCCGGATATGGCGGCACCCAGCGCCTTCCGCGCCTGGTGGGTGAGGGGCGGGCACTCGAGATCATCATGACGGGCCGCACGGTCAAGGCGGAGGAGGCCGAACGCATCGGTCTCGTGAACGCCGTGGTGGAGGGCGACCTGATCGAGGCGGGGCTGGCCTTCGCGGACCGCTTCACCCGCTATAGCCTGCCCGCGCTCGAATTCGCCCGGCGGGCGGTCCAGCGTGCCACCGACCTGCCCCTGCACGACGGACTGCGGATCGAGGCTGATCTCTCGACGCTCGCCTATCGGACGGGTGACGCCGAAGAGGGGATGGCCGCATTCGAGGAAAAGCGCAAGCCGGAGTTCAAGGATGCCTGAGGGCCAGATCGTCGTCACGGGTGCCTCCAAAGGCATCGGCGCCGCCATCGCCACGGAGCTCGCGGCGCGGGGATACGAGGTCTCCTGTCTGTCGCGCTCCGGCGGCGGGAGCGTCGGGCGCGGCTTCGCCTGCAACATGACGGACGAAGCCGCGGTGGCCCGCGTCTTCGCCGAGATCGCGGAAATAGGTCCGATCGCGGGATTGGTCAACAACGCTGGCGTCCATATCGCCGGGCCGATCGCCAGTCTGACAACGGAAGAATTCAACCAGACGATCGCCCTCAACGCTACCGCGGTGATGGTTGCCTCCCGCGAGGCGTATCCGCATTTGCGTTCCACCGGCGGAACGATCGTCAACATCGGCTCCTTCTTCGACAAGCTCGGCGTTCCCGACAACCTCGCCTATTGCGCTTCCAAGGCGGCGGTAGCAGCGATGACGCGCTGCATGGCAGTGGAGTGGGCGCGTGACGGCATCCGGGTGATGAATGTCGCGCCGGGCTATATCGAGACTGACCTCAACCGCGATTGGCTCGCCCGCGAAAAGGTTCGCGCCTGGATGCGGCAGCGCATTCCCGTGGGCCAGCCGGGCGCCGCTGCCGACGTCGCAAAGCTGGTCGCGGCGATCTTCTCCGAAAGGATCGGGTTCCTGACTGGCGAGACCATCTATCTGGACGGCGCGCAAGGAATGAACCACTGATGAAACTCTATGACGCGGTCGCGCGCGCGCGAAACTGGAACGACGAAGAGCGGCTGATCCTCGACCAAGTCCAGCGAGTGGCCGACGAGGTGATAGCGCCGGACGCCGAACATGTCGATGCGAGCGGCGAATTCCCCTGGAAGAACGTCGAGGCGCTGAACGCGCTCGGACTGAACACGATCTTCGTGCCGGAGGCGTTCGGCGGGACGGAGATGTCCTACGCGCTCTATTTGGAGATCGTCTCGATCATTTCCGAGGCCTGCGGATCGACTGGGATCATCTACGCGACGAACTACCACGGCATGAAGCCGGTGATCGACTTCGGGAATGACGAGCAGCGGCAGCGTCTGCTGCCTCGGATCGCTGAGGGTGGACTGGGCGCGTTGGCTATCACCGAGCCGACCGCGGGATCGGATGCGACCGGCATGCGGACCGCCTTCAGGCCCGACGGCGACGATATAGTCATTCAGGGATCGAAGATCTTCATCACCAACGGCGATGTCGCCGATCTTTACCTGCTCTTCGGCAAATGGTCGGAGATCGAAGACCCCAAAAAGGCGATCTCCGTGCTGGTCCTTGAGAAGGGCGCTGAGGGGTTTAGCGTGATCTCTAAGGAGAAGAAGATGGGCCACAACGGCTCGTCGACCTGCGCGCTTGCCTTCGACGCTGTCCGAGTGCCGCGCGCGAACCTGATCGGCGCGCCGGGCGATGGATTGCGCATTCTGCTTGCCTCCCTGAACAAGTCGCGCCCTTCGGTGGCCGCCCATGCGCGCGGCATCGCGCGAGCGGCGTTCAAGGACATGGTGAGCTATGCCAATGAGCGTCGCCAAGGCGGCCGGAAGGTGCTCGATTTCCAGGGCAACCAGTTCACTCTGGCCGATCTGGCGTGCGAACTGCTCTTGCTCGAACGATGGATCGACTATGTTGCCGCGCTCGTCGATGGCGGCGAGACCGATTTCGGGATGGAGGCTTCGGTCGCCAAGCTCCGTGCCAGCGACCTGGCGATGCGCATGGCGACGGAATGCGTGCAGTTCCACGGTGGTTACGGATATTGCCGGGACTACCGCGCCGAACGGCTGATGCGCGACGCCAAGATCACCCAGATCTGGGAGGGCACCAATCAGGTGCATCGCCAGCTCATCGGACGGAGTTTCATAAGCAGATGACCAGTATCAGGAAAGTCGCGATTTGCGGGGCCGGCGGCACGATGGGCGCGGGGATCGCGCTCGTTGCCGCCCGAGGCGGCGCGGAGACCGTCTGCTTCGATATGGCGCCCGAGGGCCTGGCGCGCTCGCGCAAGGCGGCCGAGACGTTCTTCGGAAAGGGCGTCGAGCGCGGCAAGATGACCGTCGAGGAGCGGGATCTGGCTCTGGCCCGGATGAGCGACACTAGCGATCTCGCGGATCTCGCCGATTGCGACCTCGTTATCGAGGCGATCTACGAAAATCTCGAGGTCAAGCAGAACCTCTTCAAGCGACTGAACACCATTTGCGACGCGCGCACGATCTTCGCGTCGAACACCTCGACGTTGTCGATCACCCAGATCGCTTCCGGCTGCGGCCGCGAGGATCGGGTGGTCGGCATGCATTTCTGCCTGCCTGCACAGCTGATGAAGCTCATTGAGATGTCGCGGGGGATCAATACGTCGGACGAGACGTTCCGTGCTGCCTGGGACTGGACCGAGGCCGTCGGCCAGCTCTCGGTCGAGACACAGGACAAGCCGGGCTTCATCCTCAACGCGCTCCTTGTGCCCTTCAACAACGACGTCATCCGCGCGATTGAGGCCGGACTTGCGACGCCTGAGGACATCGATATCGCGATCCGGTCCGGTCTCGGCTACAAGATGGGCCCCTGCACGCTGCTCGACCTGATCGGCCTCGACACGCAGCTCCGGCTGGGCGAGGCCTTCTATCCGATCACCTTGGACAAGCGGGCCTCTGTCCCGCCGCTGCTACGCCGCATGGTCGCCGCTGGAAAGCTCGGGAACAAGTCGGGCCAGGGCCTGTTGACCGGTGCCGCGACCCCGAAGGCCGCGACGGCGCCCTCCTTCGCCATCGTCGTCGCAGGCGAGAGCCGCTCCTTCCCAGTCGGCGACCCCTTCCTGTCGGCGGCTGCCGCCGAAGGCGAGGTGACCATCCACCTGGGCGGAGGCTGTGCGCCCGACGCCGCCAAGGCGGCGGTTCTGGTGGAGCTCGACACCGAGTGCCTCGGCGTCCACACGGGCGAGGATCTGGGCCGCGAAGGCTCGAACGCCGTGGGCTTCGCCCGCTACCGTAACGGCAACGATCAGCCTTCGCGGCTGGTGGAGCTGGTGCGCCAACCCCAGACCGATCCAGCGGCGCTGGCCGCTGCGCGGGCGATCTTCGAGGTTGCGGGCTTCGACGTGGTGGTGTGCGCTGACCAGCCTGGACGGATCATCGATCGCCTCGTACGGCCGAAATACAACGACGCCCTGCGCTTCCTCGACGAGGGTCTCGCGAGCGCCCGGGACATGGACAAGACTTGCTGCATGGGTCTCGGCTATCCGGACGGGCTGCTCCAGCGGGTGGCGCGTGGAAACCTTGCCCGACATTTCACGATCACCAAGGCCCTCTATGATCAGACAGGTCAGCCCGGCTACGCGCCGGCCCGAGGCGCGGTCGTTGCGCATATGCGCGATGCTTGAGGATGCGGCGGATCGCGAGGAACAGCAGATGACGGGCATCGGAGCGATTGATCCGTCCAGGGTCGTGGGGGTCATCGGCGCTGGCACGATGGGCGCCGGCATCGCCCAGCTCGCTGCGGCCGCCGGCCATCGCGTCCTCCTGTTCGACGCGTTCGAGGGCGCCGCCGAGCGGGGACTGGCGCGGATCGCCGAGGGCCTCGACCGACTCGTCGCGCGAGGAAAGACGGGTGCCATCGACCGCGACGCGCTCATCGGCCGGATCGCAGTGGCCAAGGAGATCGTGGCGCTGGCCGACGCGGGCTTGGTCATCGAGGCCATCGTCGAGAATCTCGACGTCAAGCGCGCGCTCTTCGGGGAGCTCGAGACGTTGGTCGGGCCGGAGGCGATCCTCGCGAGCAATACCTCCTCGATCTCGATCACGGCGATCGGGCGCGACCTGTCCCATCCCGAACGCCTCGTCGGAATGCATTTCTTCAATCCGGCGCCGGTGATGAAGCTCGTCGAGGTGGTTTCCGGCATCGCTTCGAGCCCGGAGGTGGCGGCCAGGGTGTTCGCGACCGCGACCGCGTGGGGCAAGATTGCCGTCCATGCGAAATCGACCCCCGGGTTCATCGTGAACCGCGTCGCCCGTCCCTACTACGCCGAAGCCCTCCGGCTCTACGACGAGCAGGTAGCCGATCCGGCGACGATCGACGCGCTGCTCACCGAGGGCGGGGGATTCCGGATGGGGCCGTTCGAACTGATGGATCTCATCGGCCATGACATCAACTATGCCGTCACCAAGTCCGTCTTCGACGCCTATTATCAGGAGCCCAGGTTCCGTCCTTCGATCGCCCAGCTCGAGCTCATCAACGCCGGACGACTCGGCAGAAAGACGGGACGCGGCTTCTACGACTACACCCAAGGGGCCGCCGGACCCGTGCCGGCCACGTTGATGCCCGACCCCACAGCGACCGTCATCGATGGTTTCGAGATCGGCCGGGAGTTCAATGTCGACGGCGTGACTATAGTGCGAACCGATGGCGCGACGGCAGCCGACCGCGCCCGGACGCGCGGAGGTCCTGTCATCGTCTACGACCTCGCGTCGTTCGGAGGGGGAGGCACCCGGCTCGCCTTCGCCGCTTCGCCGACAGTTCCCGCGGATACTGCGGCGCGCTTTGTCGCAACCCTCGCGCGGCAGGGAATCCGTGCGACGCAACTGCCGGACTGGCCGGGCCTCGTGGTGATGCGCACCCTCGCCATGCTTACAAACGAAGGCTTCGAGGCGGTCCTGAACGGCATCGCAGACGAGGACGGCGTTGATGCGGCGATGCGGCACGGTGTGAACTATCCGCAGGGACCAATCGGCTGGGCGCGACGGATCGGCCTGTCGCTGATCCTCTCCGTGCTCGACAATCTGTACGCCCTCACCGGAGATCCCCGCTACCGGGCGTCGCTTGGCCTTCGGATCGCCGCGCGCGAATGACAGGCCCTCGATGAGGAGCGTTCCGTCGCATCCGTACAGTGCTCGGTGCTCGGATGTCTTCGAGGGGCGGAACGGAGCTGGGCGTCGCCGACGTCGGGCCATGTCGATGGGGACGCAGCTCTCGTTGGGGAATGGACCCACCGGATTAAATGTCGCGCGACGCGGAGTAAATCACGGCGCGGACCCCATCGGGCGGCTGGGGGCGGTGCTGGCGCCGCGCGCCTGCCGGCGGCTCTCGGATGGTCTCCTACGCCACCGGCCTTATGATCAACAGCGACCACGGCATCATGGCGAGCTGACAAAGCGGCCCGCAGGAAGCACGTCTCGAGGCCCTCCGGCCCGGAAGGTCCGGCGCCGCGAGGGCTCTGGCCCTTGCAGCAGGCCGGGATCGGCAGGTGGAGGCGCCGTTCCTATGCCGGCTGCATGTCTCCGGCGCTTCCATGAATGCCGTACTCGCCGCTTTGCGCCAGGAGCGGAACGTGGCGCAAGGCGAGGGCGGGCCGTCGCGCCGCCGCTTCGGACGCCATTGGAGACTGCTTCGCGGGTCGTGGCCGATCCGGAGCCGCGAACTGCTCGATGGCGGCCTTCTGGCGCTTCCGCTGCAGGGACGACTGGAGCTTCATCATCTCCCGATATTTAGCGACGGTGCGGCGTGCGATCTCTATACCGTCCTCGCGGAGCTGGGCGACGATCGCGTCGTCCGACAGTATCGTGGCGGCGGTCTCGGCCTCGATCATCTGCCTTATACGATGTCGAACCGCCTCCGCGGAAAAGCCGTCGCTTCCCTCCACTGAAGAGACCGCGTTCGTAAAGAAATATCTTACTTCGAAAATGCCACGGCTGGTCATCATGTACTTATTGGCTATGGCCCGACATACGGTCGATTCATGCATTCCGATCGCATCCGCAACTTCCTTAAGGGAAAGCGGCCTGAGATGTTCCACACCGTCCCTGAGAAAGCGTGCTTGCCGGGCAACGATTTCGGTCGCGACCTTCAGCATCGTCCTGGCACGTTGATCGAGGTTTTTCGCGATCCAGGCGCCGTTTCGGATGCAGTCAACGACGAACTGCCGGTCGGCGCCGGACACTCCTGTCGCGCATACCTCCGCATAATACTGGCGGTTGACCAGAACGCGCGGTAGGAGGCTCGGATTTAGCTCGACCGAACTGCTGCCGTCCTCGCGCGTGTTGACGAGGATGTCGGGAAGGGCCGGCAGCACTGGTTCCACATCGAACCCGCGGCCGGGCTTGGGATCGAGCGCACGGATCTCCCTTGCCATTGCAAGGACCTCGCTGGCGTCCACATGGCATGCCTTGGCGAGCTCCGAGACGTTGTAGGCGGCGAGCAGGGACAGGTTCTGGAGCAGTATCTCCTTCGCAGGCGTCATGCGGCCCTGCTCGATTAGCTGGATGCGGAGGCACTCGGCCAGGTTCCGCGCGCCGATTCCGGGCGGGTCGAAGGTCTGGACCGTCCGCAGGACGGCCTCGACCCGCTCCTGCTCGGTGCCCAAATAGCCGGCGAGCTCGACGAGATTGCGCCGCAGATATCCGTCAGGCTCGATTGAGCCGACGATCTCCACCGCGATGATCTGATCCGCCTGATCGCGGATGGTCATCCCGATCTGTTGGTGCAGGTGCTCCCTGAGCGAGACCTTGGCCTCGCCGTAATCCTCGATGTCCCAGGCGTCGTTCGTGGACGCGCCTACGCTACGGAGTTTTCCGACGCCCCCCGTTCCGGGGCCGGGCGTGTAGGAGCGCAAGGACTCCTCCGGCGCCCCGGCCTTGGTCGAAGCGGGTGCTGCAGCCTCTGGCTCCGCACCGACGACTTCGATCATCGGATTGCGTTCGGCCTGGCGGGTCAGATACGCGAGCAACTCGTCCTGCCCATACTGCAGCATATTCAGAGACTGAATCGCCTGCTGAGTGATCGCCAGCGACTGTCTTTGAAAAGCGCCGACATTTGGCGTCAGCTTCATGGCTTCCCTCCCTGGGAATGGCTTCTTTGCGGCCCTTGTGGGCTCTCAAGCGGTGCAACTCGTCAGCGAGAGTCCTCGAAACAAGCGCCACCGTGCGACTCTTGCTTGAGCATGAGACACATTACAAGACGAAATCGGCATTAAAGTCCAAATTACCGACAATACGCTTGACCAAGTGTTCGCATTGTGGACATGTGTTTGTCGCAAACAACGGGGAGGGAGCCGTGTCCAGCGCCAACACCCAACTAGGGATCGCCGGTCTCGTCGTCATCAGCGACGCCCATCAGGTGATGACGTCGCTTGGCGTCGGCGCGGATCGCCGCGTGCTCGCGGTGGTGGCCGATCCGGAATGGATGGCGGAGGCCCTTGAGAGGCGAATGCAACCCTTGCTTTTGGCGGATACGACACTCATCGCTCTGGTGACGAAAGTGGCCAAAGGCAACTTGGTCCTACTGAGCCAAGCGTCGACCGATACGGTACTGAGCTTCGTCATGAATGTCGATTTTGCATACGACATCCTGAATCACATCCTGACCGATCCATATGACGCCATGGCCGTCGTGAACGCGAAAGAGAAGGTCGCCTTCATTTCCCCTGTGCATGAAAAATTCTTTGGCCTTGAGGCGGGCGAGGCCATCGGACGTCCTGTTCGGGAGGTGATCGAGAATACGCGACTCCCCCATGTCTTGCGAACGGGCGTGGCGGAAGTCGGACAAATCCAGCGCATGCGCGGAAGCGAACGGGTGGTTTCGCGCCATCCCATCAGGCACAATGGCAAGGTCGTCGGTGCCATCGGCCGTGTGATGTTCAAGGGTCCCCAGCAGGTCGAGGCGATGGCACGCCGCATCAACGCCCTTGAGCGTCAGATCGCGACCTATAAGCAGGAGGCGCGGGAGACCGATTCGGGCGACAAGTTTCTCCAGGCCATCATCGGGCAGAGCCTTGCCATCGAGTCGGTGCGCCAGCAGATCCGCAAGATCGCGCCGCTCGACATTCCCGTGCTGATCCAGGGAGAGAGCGGCACCGGAAAGGAGCTCGTCGCGCAGGCGCTGCACATGCTGAGCGCGCGCCAGGACGCACGTCTGGTCACCATCAATGCGGCAGCGCTGCCCGACTCTCTCGTCGAGAGCGAGCTGTTCGGCTATGCGCCGGGATCATTTACGGGGGCTGACAAGAATGGCCGCGCCGGCAAGTTCGAGCTTGCCGACAAGGGTACGATCTTTCTCGACGAGATCGGCGACATGCCCCTCGACACGCAATCGAAGCTCCTGCGCGTCCTTCAGGACAAGATGGTCGAGAGGGTCGGCGGCGAGAAACCGAAGTCGGTCGACTTCCGCCTTTGCAGCGCGACGAACCGCGATTTGGAGAGCTTCGTCGCACAGGGGCGCTTCAGACTGGATCTGTATTACAGAATCAGTCCGGTGGTGATCGTCGTGCCGCCGCTCTCCGAGCGCACGGAAGACATTCCCCTTCTCCTGACGCATTTCGTGAACGATCTCGCCAGGCAATATAACCGGCCACTGCCGGAAATCTCGCTGGATGTGCCGCAATATCTCATGGAGCGGGCATGGCCGGGAAATGTCCGTCAGCTAAGACATGCCGTTGAACGCGCGTTTGTTTTCGCTGAGCTTGGCCATCTAGGTGTGGGAGATTTCGAGCAGGCATCGTCTTTCGGTCGTGCTGCGCACCCTGGGGGGGAGCGAAGCATTCCTTCAGCTGGTGGTGAGCAACTCAAGGGGGCCCTTGGCGGGCTTGAGGCGAAGCTCATTAGTGACGCGATTATCCGCTTCAAGGGCAACAAGAAAAGGGCCGCTGAACATCTGGGGATCTCGCGCTCTTATCTCTACAAGAAGCTCGAGTCATTGAAGTAAGGGATTTGAGACTTTCCAAACAGCCTCTTACACCCGACCGCAATCACAGCTCTTTGATTGGTTACCCCTGTTGGCGTGGCTTGCACGGTCGCTCGAAGGGCCCAGTGTCGTCTTGCTCAGAGGGGCAAGCTATGGCGCTCCTTAATCCGATTACCCTCATCTCTGCTCTCGAAACTGAAGCCACCGTAAGAGGCTCGTTCCTTTTGGCACCGCGATTGCGGGGTAGGTCGCAACGCGAGTGCTCGATCGAGTGTGCGGGTAGTGCGTCGAAACAAGCGAGGAGTGATCGATGAGCTTCTGTTCGGATGCGCTTGGCGGGCGTGTCGCCGTCATCACAGGTGGTGGCAGCGGGATCGGGCTCGGCATCGCCAACGCCTTCGCGAGCAAGGGCGCGCGTCTCGTCCTTGCGAGCCGCAATTTGGTACGCCTCGAGGCGGCGGTAGCGCAACTGCGCACCCTTGGGGGCGAGGCGACGGCGGTACAGGTGGATGTGCGCTCGCCGGAGGCCGTTGAGAAGGCCGTCGCGACCGCCGTGGAAACCTATGGTCAGCTCGACGTCATGATCGCCAATGCGGCGGGGAACTTCGTGGTGCCGGCCGCCGAAATGTCGACAAACGCCTGGAAGGCGGTAATAGAGATCGACCTCAACGGCACGTTCTTCTGCGCCCGCGCCGCCTATCCCCATCTGCGCCGGTCGAAATTCGGCGGCCGTTTCATCGCGATCTCCACGACACGGGCGCTGGAAGGATGGCCCGGCTGCGCTCACGCCGGCGCCGCCAAGGCCGGCATCATGTCGCTGATCCGGACGCTCTCGGGCGAATGGGGCAAGGACGGCATCCGCTGCAACACAATTGCGCCGGGCGCGATCGGCGACACCGAAGGCGTCAAGCGCATTTACGAGGATGCCGGCCGGAAAGCGCTCGAACTCTCCTCGATCCCGCTCGGCGAATTCGGTCGGACGACCGACATCGCCAATGCCGCCGTCTTCCTCGCCTCGGATGCGGGGGCGTACATCACTGGCGCCGATATCGTGGTCGATGGCGGGCGCAATCGCAGCCGGTCGAGCACCGGGGTGGCTGTAGCACTGCCGGCGACCTCGGATGCGTGAGGGATGGCGATGATCCGGCAACTGCCCCATATCGAGACGGAGCGGCGGGGATCCGTCCTAGTCGTCCGTCTTGCGAACGAGGCGGCGCGCAACTCGCTGACTCGTGAGCTGCGCTTCTCGCTCCGCGAGGTGGTGCGCGAAGTCGAGGATGACCACTCGATCCGGGCGGTCTATCTGTGCGCGAAGGGCAAGACCTTCTGTTCCGGAGGCGATCTGCGCATGCTGACCCAGGCGTCGGAGCCTTGGGCCGTGCATCGCCGCTTCCGCCATGCCGCGGGCCTCTTCCCAGCCTTGCTGAACCTGGAACGTCCGGTGGTTTGCGGCGTCCGCGGGATGGCGATCGGCGGCGGCATGGGCCTTGCACTGATGTCGGATCAAATCATTGTCGGAGAGAGTGCGCGGTTTGGTGCCGGATTCTTCCGTCTTGGCGTCGTGCCGGACTGCCTCACCATGTTCACGCTGCCCCGCCTCGTGGGGCTCGCGCGGGCGCGGAACTTCATCTACGGCGGACAGACCTGGTCGGCGCGGGAAGCGGTCGATCTCGGCGTCGCCGTGTCCGTCGTGTCGGACGATGAGCTGGACGCCGCCGGGCTCGCCCTGGCTGAAAAGCTCGCGGCTGGGCCAGCCGAGGTGATGGGTCTCGCCAAGCGGCTGCTGCTCAAGTCCTTCGAAAGCAGCCTTGCCGACATGATGGACTACGAGGACCTCGGCCAGTCGCTGGCCATGTCAAGCGCGGAGTTCAAGGAAGGGCTCGACGCACTGGTCGAGAAGCGTCCGGCCAATTACATCGGCGCCGCGAAGGCAAGTTCCATCTCGGATGGCCTGCCATCTTCTGAATAAGCGCTGAAGCTCGCGCCGGCCGGGCAGCCGGCGCGAGCCGCCTGCCCGGTCACTACTTCCCGAGCATGAAGTCGATCATCATCTCCTGAACAGCCTCGACCATCTGCACGCCATTCGCCGCCCGGCAACCCGCCGCCTCGGCCGCCTGCAGAAAAGGCGTGTCTTCATGGCTGATCACATCGCCCACGAACATCGAGGCGGTGAGGAGCTCGGGCGCGACGGGCAGCGGATCGTCGGGGGACATGCCCATCGGGGTGGCGTTGCACACCAAATCGCATCCCGTTGGATCCGGCGGGCCTGCGATTGCCCGACCCGCAACATCCATACCGGCCAGGATTCCGAGCAGATGGGCAGTGCGCGCCTCATTTGTGTCGTGGATAATCAACTCCCGGACTCCCGCCTCGAGGAGGGCGATGGCAATCGCGCTGCCTGCTCCGCCGGCGCCTAGCAGCAGGGTCCGCGCGCCCTCGGGTTTCGCGCCCCGGTCGACCTGCGCCTTCACGAAAGCGAGGCCGTCGAGCATGTCGCCATGCCAGGTGCCGTCCGGGTTGCGCCGGATCACGCTGACGACCTTGAGGAGCGTCGCGCATTGCGACCCGCTGGCGCAGTAGGCGTAGGCAGTAAACTTGTGCGGCATGGTGACGAGGATGCCGTCGACATTGCCCGTGGCCGTAAGTCCCCCCATCACGGATTCCAGCGCGCCGTCGGGCACTTCCATCGGCACGCAGACGGCGTCATGTCCTCTGGCCGCGAAGTTCTCACTCAGGAACTCGGGTGACTTCACGAATTTGATCGGGTCGCCGATGATCGGATAGAGTCGCGTTTCCCCGCTGAGCTTCATGCAGATTTTCTCCAAGTTCCTCGTTTGTATGCTTCTCGGCCGCATAACGCGCCTCGCGTCGGCTTGCCCTCGGCGCGACTCGCCGGTTTTCAGAGGCGCATCAGAACGGATTTCGTCTGGGTGAACGCGTCTATCGACTCCGCGCCCATCTCCCGGCCGACACCGGATTGCTTGTAGCCCCCCATTGACATGACTTGGTCGACCTCGGCGTAGGTGTTGATCCAGACCCGCCCGGACTTGAGCGCGCGCGACATCCGGATCGCCCGCCCGACGTCGCGGGTCCAGATCGCGGCAGCAAGGCCATAAGGGGAATCGTTGGCCGTACGGATCAGATCCTCCTCGTCGGAAAAGGAAATGATGGACAGCACCGGCCCGAAGATTTCCTCTTGAGATATCCGCATGCCGTTCGCCGCCTCGTCGAAGACGGTCGGCTCGACGAAGAAGCCGGTCTCCCCCAGTCGCTCGCCTCCGAGGCGCAGTTTAGCGCCCTCTTCGCGGCCGACATCGACATAGCCGAGCACCTCCTCCATCTGCTTCCTGGAGATGAGCGGCCCGAGCTGGTTCGCCGGGTCGAAGGGCGACCCTACGCGCAATCCCGCGGCGATCGCGCACACGCGCTCGGATATCTCCTCGCGCAGGCTCTCATGCACGAACAGTCGGGTGCCCGCCGAACAGATCTGACCGGAGTTGCGCGTGAAGGCCGTCACGGCGGCGGCGACCGCCGTGTCGAGATCGGCGTCCGGGAAAATAATGTTCGGCGACTTCCCGCCGAGCTCGAGCGTGACCTTCTTGAAGTTGCCGGTGGAGGCCTGAAGGATCTGCCGGCCGACAGAGGTCGATCCGGTGAAGGCGATCTTGTCGATGCCGGGATGTTCGGCCAGGGCGGCGCCAACCCTCGACCCGCTTCCGGACAGGATGTTGACGACGCCAGGCGGCAGACCCGCCTCGAGGATCAGTTCGCCGAGCCTGAGCGTGGTCAGGGAGGTGAGCTCGGCCGGCTTCATCAGCACGGTGTTGCCGCAGGCGAGCGCGGGCGCGATCTTGGTCGCGGCCATCGTGAAGGGCGCGTTCCAGGAGTTGATGAGGGCACAGACCCCCATCGGCTCGCGCAGCATATAGATGAACTTCGACGGATCCGAGGGATTGGTCGTTCCATAAATCTTGGTGGTCCAGCCCGCATAGTAGCGGAAGGTCTCGGCCGCCGAGGCGACCCAGCGCGTAGCGGAGGACAGTGGCGTGCCGTTGTCGAGCGTCTCCAGAACCGCGATCTGCACGGCGTTGGCCTCGATGAGATCGGCGATGCGCAAAAGCCAGCGCGTCCTGGCATGGGGCGACGCTGCACCCCAGGCGCGGCCCTCGAACGCCGCCCTGGCCGTCCTGACAGCGGCGTCGACATCCGCGGCCTCGGCCGAGGACACCGAGGTCAACACCTCTTCGGTGGCGGGGTTCACGGACTCGGACCGCCTGCCGGACGACGCCTCGACCCAATCTCCCCCGATCAGCAACTTCTTGGGCTCCTTGAGCCAGTCGAACGCCTGCGCGGCGCCAGGAATCTCGGTGGGAACTGTAAGCATGGGAGCCTGCTCTGCGTGTTTCATGTGTCGTGCCGCGGGGACGGGCTCCTAGGGTGCCCACGGAGCCTGCGGTCGCAAGCCTCGTGCCACAACCGACGAACGGGCGGGTCAACGGTGGCATCGCGATTGCTCATGCGGAACGTGAATTTCCAAGGGGGGATACGAAATGAGGGCGGGTTTCATCGGGTTGGGCCGGATGGGAACGGGAATGGCGCTCAACCTTCTCAAGACGCATGGAGCGCTTCTCGTTCACGACGCCAAACCCGAGGCCATGGGCCCTCTGCTGGAGGCCGGAGCGCGCGGCGCGCCGAGCATCGCCGAAGTCGTTCGGTCCGTCGACGTCCTCTTCACCTCCCTTCCCGGGCCGCCGCAGATCGAGGATGTCTTTCTGGGGCCGAGCGGCGTCTTGGCGAACGCGCGCCCCGGGCTCGCGGTGTTCGACCTCTCGACGAGTTCGCGCGCGCTGGCGCTTCGCCTCGCGGACGCCCTGGCCGGCGCATCGGGAGCGTTCCTCGACTCTCCGGTAAGCGGGGGCCCGGCCGGCGCCGCGTCCGGGGAACTCGTCCTCTGGGTCGGCGGCGACAAGGCGACGTTCGACCGCTGTCTGCCGTTGCTCCAAGACTTCTCGAAGCACCCGCGCCATGTCGGCGATGTGGGGACCGGCACCGTCATAAAGCTGGCCCATAACGTCCTGGGCTATACGATCATGCTCGCCGAGGCCGAGGTCTTCTCGATGGCCGCGAAATGCGGGGTCGACGCGCTCGACCTGTGGGAGGCACTGCGTCTCGGCGTCGTGGGCAAGCAGTCGCCGCTTGACATGCTGACCAAGCAGTTCCTTCCCGGAATCTACGAACCGCCCGCCTTCGCCCTTCATCTGGCGCGAAAGGATGTGATGCTCGCGACCGAGCTGGCGCGGGAGGTCGGCGTGTCGACGCGTCTGTGCGATCTGACCTTTGCGGAGATGACCGAAGCCATAGCCAAGGGAATGCGGGATCAGGACTCGCGTGCATATCTGAAGCTGCAGCTGGAGCGGTCCGGCGTGTCGGTGGCGGTGGAACCCGAGCGGCTGCGCGCAGCGCTGGCACGGGCGGCCGTATAGGAAATAACCCATTGGGAAGCGTTGAGGAGGAAGATGTATGGAACATCGATGGGACATTGTGGTCGTGGGTTCGGGAAATGCAGCACTCTGCGCCGGTATTTCCGCGTTGGAGGCCGGTCAAAATGTTCTTATCATTGAAAAGGCAGGGCGGGATTTGGTCGGCGGAAACAGCAAATACACCGCAGGCGCAATGCGCTTCGTCTACAATGGCGGCAGTGACCTTCTGCCTTTGCTGGGAAATTCCAATGATGATCGGCTGCCTGTGACGGATTTTGGAGCCTATACTGCCGAAGAGTTCTCAGCCGACCTCGAGGCATTCAACGGAGGTTGTCCGCAGAGCCCGGAGCAGAAAATTCTAGTTGCGGAGAGTTACGGCACGGTTTCATGGCTTGCGGGGCACGGGATTCATTTTGAGCCAATGTACTCGCACCAGTCCTCCGTGAAGAATGGCAGGCACGTTTTTTGGGGTGGGCTCACTCTCCAGGCTCATGATGAAGGCCCGGGGCTGGTGGAAGCCGAACTGAGAGCCTTCCAAAAACTCGGAGGGCAAACCCGATTCAATTGCGCCGCCGAAGCCTTGATTGTAGACGGCGGGCGGATCGTCGGAGTTCGCACAAATCAGGGAGAGATACTTGCTGGAGCGGTCATTCTCGCCTGCGGAGGGTTCGAATCCGATCCGGCCATGCGAGCGAAATATATCGGCCCCGGCTGGGAGAACGCCCGCGTCCGCGGTACCCCACACAATAACGGCGACGGCTTGAGAATGGCGTTCGATCTTGGTGCCGAGCCGTGTGGATTCTTTGGTGGCTGCCATTCTGCACCCATGGACTACCACGCACCGGAATATGGAAACCTCAATCTTCCTCACAAAGATCGCAAGCTGTATCGCAAGATATGCTATTTTCTCGGAATTATGGTCAACGTGAATGGCGAGCGGTTTGTCGACGAGGGATTGGATTTCCGAAATTATACATACGCGCAATTCGGCCGTGAGATCATGAACCAGCCAGAATATCGTGCTTGGCAGATATTTGATAGTAAATGTATTAGTCTACTTCATAAAGATTATACATTTTACGACGCACATTTCATCGAGGAAGATTCACTAGATGAACTCATAGAGAAAATTGAAGGCGTGCGAGACAAGCGAGCGCTCCGCAGAACGATAGACACCTATAATGTAGCGATTGATGGCAGCGTCAACTTCGATCCCTCCATCAAGGATGGCTGTTCTACCCGAGGTTTGGTACCCCCAAAATCGAACTGGGCCCAACCCATCACCGACGGGCCATTCCGCGCCTATCCAGTTACCGGCGGAATCACTTTCACGTATGGTGGGGTTGGGGTTGACGCCACCGGTGCTGTACTTAAAGGAGAGGAGGGTGCGATTCCCGGTCTCTTCGCCTGCGGTGAGATGGTCGGGGGGGTCTTCTTCAATGGCTACCCCGGCGGCTCCGGCCTTACCTCCGGAGCGGTGTTCGGTCGCCGTGCGGGCATGGGAGCAGCTCGTTTCGCCGCCGGGTGAAGATAGGACGGCGTATCGGCACTTCGACCCTCGAAAGTCGGCCGTTGGGAGCCTGCCTTGACGGCCGCCGACGTGTCTGGGTGGGCGCCGATGCCAAGCGGGGCGCATGACGTCTAAGGCCAACGCAGTCGCCGACCGCGACCGCCCGGTTGCCGATGCGTTGATGAGGCTGGGGGTATCAATTTACATGAACTTCGGAATTACTTGGTCGTCGCTGGCACGACGGTTGCTGCTCTCCAGATCGAAGCCGTCAGCTTTGCGCGAAAGACTGATGAGACGTGCATGGAGGGTGGATTGGAGAGTTACGACTACATCGTAGTGGGCGCCGGATCGGCGGGGTGCGCGGTCGCCCGGCGGCTGTGCGACGACCCCGGCAGGCGCGTCCTGCTGCTGGAGGCTGGTCCCGAAGCCAACGATTTCTGGATCCGCGCGCCGGCCGGGATGGCCCGGATGTTCAAGTCCGAACGTTACAACTGGAATTTCTATACCGAGCCGGTCCCCACCCTGCGTGACCGCAAGCTCTACTGGCCGCGGGGCAAGGTCCTCGGGGGAAGCAGCGCCATCAACGGCATGGTCTATGTGCGCGGCGACCGCCGCGACTTCGACCAGTGGGCGCGGCTTGGCAATATCGGCTGGAGCTGGGAGGAGGTACTGCCCTATTTCATCCGGTCCGAACGCAACACGCGGGGTGCGAATGCCTTCCATGGCGTCGATGGCCCGGTGACGGTCAGCGACCCCGTGCTGATCCACCCCGCGATCGGGGACTTCATCGCCGCGGCAGAGCGTATTGGGATAAAGCGCCTCGACGATCTGAATACCGGTGACCAGGATGGCGTCGGACTGCTTCAGTTCACGATCCGCAACGGCGTCCGCCAGACCAGCTACGACGCTTTCATCAGGCCCGTGGAAAGCCGGCGCAACCTGACGGTACGCAGCGGCGTGCATGTGGCGCGCGTCCTGTTGGAGGGGCGGGAAGCGCGCGGCGTGGAGGTTATACAGAACGGCCGGCGGTCGAGCATCGCTGCCGAGCGCGAGGTCGTGTTGTGTGGCGGCGCACTCAGTTCTCCCCATATCCTGATGCTGTCGGGGATCGGAGACGGCAAGGCGCTGCAGACGCATGGGATCGACACGGTCATGCATTCTCCGGGGGTTGGCCGGAACCTCCAGGACCATTTTTCCGTCCGCATGCAGGTGCGCGCGACGCCGGACAGCTCGTACAATCGCGACCTCCTCGGCTGGCGGAAGTATTGGCAGGGAGTCAAATATCTGACGGCCAAGAGAGGATACCTCGCACTCGGTTCCTCGACCGCAGCCGCCTTCGTCAAGAGCAACCCGGCCTTTGACTATGGAGATCTGGAGCTCAGCTTCCGGCCGATGACCTTTGCCTTCACCGCGTCGGGGGATGTGGCGGTCCATGACTACGACGCCGTCGGTGCGTCGGTCTATCGCGTGCGTCCCGCTTCCCGCGGACATATCGACCTGCGTTCGCCCGATCCGTTCGAGGCCCCGGCCTTCCATCCCTGCTATCTGGAGCATCCGGAAGACGTGGAGGCCTCGATCACCGGCGTCCGGCTGCTGCGGAAGATTCTCGCTACGGAACCGCTCTCGCCACGCTTGCGGGGTGAAATTCTGCCCGGCGATGACATCACCACCGACGAGCAACTGCTCGACTACATGGAGCGCGAGGGGCATTGCGCTTTCCATCCGGCGGGGACATGCAAGATGGGTAACGATGCGATGGCGGTGGTCGACAGCCGCCTGCGGGTTCGCGGCATCGACCGACTTCGAGTGATCGATGCCTCGATCATGCCGGTCGTCACTTCGGGTAACACCCACGCGCCGACCGTCATGATTGGTGAGAAGGGTGCGGACATGATCCGGCAGGACGTGATCGCCGCGAGGCCAGCGTCAATGGCCAACGCCTAGGACGGGAACGATCCCACGCCCCCAGGTCTCGATACTTGCGCGCGATACTTGCGCGGGCGCTCCCGCGCCGCGGCAGTCATGGCACGCGCCTTGCGCACCTTCACTTGGTCGCCGATGACGCGGCGGCGCCGGATGATCCGCGATAGGGACGCCAAGATTGATGAGCGAATTTCGGAAAGTTATGTCGAACAACCTGCAGCTGGAAGGTATTTCCATTTATCCACAGCCGGCGTTGCTGATAGACGGTAAGTGGATCGACGATCGGCCCGCCTGTGCACAGGCCCGCAACCCGAGCTCGGAAGCCGTGCTCGGCAATGTCCCAGGGGCCACGCCCGAAGACATCGATCGGGCGTTGGCCGCCGCGCAGAAGGGCTTCGAGATCTGGCGGCGGGTTCCTCCCGCAGAACGGTCGCGCCTGCTCCGTGCCGTAGCGGAGCTGGTGCGCGCTCGTACCGAGGAGATTGCCCGGGTCATCACCCTGGAGCAGGGCAAACCGCTGCCGGATGCGCGGGGCGAGGTCGAACGCGCGGCGACGTTCCTCGAATGGGACTGTGAACAGCTGCTGCGCAGCTATGGCCGTTTCGTTCCTACCACCCCGCCCCTGCAGCAACTCGTCGTTCGCGAGCCTGTCGGGCCCGTGGCGGCCTTCACGCCGTGGAACGTGCCGATCAGTGCCCTGTCCCGCAAGATCAGCGGCGCTCTCGCCGCCGGTTGCTCAATCGTGGTGAAACCCGCGGAGGAAACCCCGGCGACGGCCTGCCTCTATGTCCAGTGCTTCCTCGACGCCGGAGTGCCGCCCGAGGCGATCAACGTCGTCTTCGGCAATCCCGCCGAGGTCTCGAGCCGGCTCATCGCCTCCCCGGTGATCCGGATGATCACGCTGACCGGGTCAGTTGCGGTCGGCAAGCATCTCACCAAGCTCGCGGCCGAAGGCATGAAGCCCGTCCTCATGGAACTGGGCGGACACGCGCCGGTCCTCATCGACCGCGACGTTGATCCTGTCGCCGTCGCCCGCCTGTCGTCGCAATCGAAATTCCGCATGGCCGGACAGCTCTGCGTCTCGCCCACGCGCTTTATCGTCCATCGCGAGATCTATAGCGACTTCATTGAGGAATTCGCCAGCGCCGCGCGCGCGATTAAGGTTGGAGACGGCTTCGAGGACGGCGTGGAAATGGGGCCGGTGGCCAACGGACGTCGCCTCGACGCCATGGCCTCGCTCGTCGAGGATGCCGTCGCCCATGGCGCCTCGCTGCGTGCGGGCGGCGCGCGCATCGGCAACAACGGCTTCTTCTTCGCGCCGACCATCCTCGCCGACGTACCGCTCGACGCCGCCGTCATGAGCGTGGAGCCTTTCGGTCCAATCGCTGCTTGCGTAGCTATGGATGATCTCCATGCCGGGATCAATCTCGCGAACAGCTTGCCGGTCGGTCTCGCCGCTTATGCCTTCACGAACGATTCGGAAGCCGCCGATTTGATGGCGCGCGAGCTCCAGGCCGGATCGGTTGCGATCAACGTCTTCAGCAGCCCAGGGCCGGACGCGCCCTTCGGCGGCTACAAGGAAAGCGGGATCGGCCGTGAAGGCGGCGACGAATCCCTCGATTCCTACACCATCCTCAAGACGGTAACGACCCGGAGAGGTCGGATCTGACCGGGCGCCGGAGACCGGCACAAAAGAGAAGGACAGGGAGCGACGCGATTATGAACAAGCGCCTGGACGGGCGGGATGAGCCGATACTGGACCCCGGCATTCCCATCATCGACTCGCACCATCATCTCTTCGATCTGCCGTCGGTACGATACATGTTCGAGGACTATCTTGAGGACGCGCGCGCCGGCCACCGGATCGTCGCCTCGGTCTACGTTGAGACGCAAGCCTTCATGCGAAAATCGGGACCGGTTGCCCTTCGGCCTCTAGGTGAAATCGAGTTCGCGAACGGGGTAGCGGCCATGAGCGCCAGCGGCGCCTACGGACCGATCCGGGTCTGTGCGGCGATTGTCGGCTATGCAGACCTGCGCCTCGGCACCGACGTCGCGCCCCTGCTCGATCGCGCCATGGCGACCGCTCCGGAGCGCTTCCGGGGCATGCGGCAGATCGTCATGGAGCATCCGGACGAGAGCGCTTACCGCTATTTCTTTACCGGCCGGCCCCCTAGCGGCATCTATGAGCATCCCGGCTTCCGCCACGGTCTCGCAGAGCTTTCCTCCCGAGGGTTGTCCTTCGAGGCGACAGGTTTCCACGCCCAGCTTCCCGAAATTGTCCGTATTGCGGACGCTTTCCCGGATATGCCGATCATCGTGAACCACATGACGGTGCCGATGGGCTTGCAGGGAGAATCCCGAGAGGAGGTTTTCGAGACCTGGGCCTGCGGCCTCCGCGAGGCGGCGCGACGTCCGAATGTCCTGTGCAAGATCGGCGGCATGGGCATGCCCATCTGGCAGTTCGGCTTCCAGGAGCGCGGCGATCCGATCGGCTATCGCGAATTGGCGCAGGCCTGGCGGCCATGGGTGGAGGTCGCGATCGAAGCCTTCGGAGCCAGGCGCTGCATGCTGGAGAGCAACTATCCCCCGGACAGCCGATCCTGCGGTTTCGTGCCCCTCTGGAACGCTCTCAAATCCATTGTACAGCCATATTCAAACGAGGAGAGGGCGAACCTGTTCTACCGGACGGCTGCGCAGGCGTACTCGATCGACTTGTCGGAACTGGACATGTCCGACAACCTGCTTGCGATCGCATAAGCTCGCAGTCCTCAGTGGCACAGGGCTTGCGCCGCATCGCGGACATCGACACGAGACCAGCAAAAACGCTACCTACGACACGGGTTGCATCAAAATGAACGATACCTCGTCCTTCCGACCGGGCCCGCTGCATGGCATTCGGATCATCGACCTGACCGCCGTGGTCATGGGACCCTATGCGATGCAGATCATGGCAGACTTCGGTGCGGAGGTCCTAAAGATCGAGACGCCGCAGGGTGACATTATGCGTTTCGTCGGCAAGCACGGCGATCACGGCATGGGGCCGATCCATCTGACGCTCAATCGCGGCAAAACGCATATCGCCCTCGACCTCAAGAAACCCGAAGGGCGCGCCGTCCTCGACGCCCTGATCGGCGGTGCCGATGCCTTCGTTCATGCGATGCGCCCCAAGGCGATTGAGCGGTTGGGTTACGGCTACGAGCGCGTGCAATCGCTCAAGAAGGACATTGTCTATTGCGGCGCATACGGATTCGGAGCCGACGGTCCCTATGGCGATGACCCCGCCTATGACGACCTGATCCAGGGTCTGTCGGGGGTCGCCGATCTGGCGGCGCATATGGTCGGCGAGCCGCGCTTCTTCCCGACGCTGATCGCGGACAAGGTCTGCGGTCTGGTGATGGCCTATTCGCTGCTGGCAGCACTCCTGCACCGGCAGCGTACAGGCGTGGGCCAGCAAGTCGAAGTGCCAATGTTCGAGAGCATGGTGCAGTTCGTCATGATCGAGCATCTCGCCGACCGGACGTTTGGCGACAACGAGAGCATCGGCTATGCTCGCGTGATGTCGCAGCTACGCAAGCCGCATCGGACGCAGGACGGCTATGTCTGCGCCCTGCCTTACAACGACAAGAATTGGCGCGACTTTTTCGCCATCGTCGGGCGCCCGGATCTGGCCAGCGATCCCCGCTTTATAACCCAGAACGCTCGGAGCCAGAATTACGAGGTTCTTTACGGCCTGCTCGGCGAGTTGATCGGACAGCAGAAAACGGCCTACTGGCTTGAAAAACTGCGGGAAGCCAGCGTTCCGGTCGCGCCGGTCCTGCAGCTTTCCGAAATCTTCGATGACCCGCATCTGCGGCAGGTCGGACTGATCCAGAACGTGGAACATCCGACCAAGGGCCAGATTCGATCGATCCGGTCGCCGATCACCTTCTCCGCATCTCCGGCGGCCATGGGTAAGCCTGCCGGTGCGATAGGAGCGGATACGATCGATGCGCTTCGAGGCCTGGGGCTATCGGACGAGCAGATAGCGAGTCTGGTTGAGCAGAAGGCTGTGTTCCAAGGCTGAACCATCGCCGACCGGCGCTACGCTGTGTTTTCGACGCCCGCTTCCTCCCGGGTGCTAATTGGCTGCCCTCCTTGAACGGAGGCAGCTTTTTTTGCATGTAGGGAGAAGCTCAGGATTGCAGATTCCTATAGATTCGGCCATCAGGAGTTCAGCTATTGAGAGCGGCTCAACGACACCATCGACCTTGACCAACTGGTCACAATCGATGCCCATGGGCCCATGGCAACTGCGGTGTCGATCGTCTCGATTAAGAGCACCTAACAAAACTGTTTGTTAACCATATGCGGCCGAACCTTTGGCATGGCCAAGAAGCTTTTGCCCGATGCCCTCTGGGCCGAAATCGCCCCGTTGTTTCCTTCCGCTTTGCCGCGCCCGAAGGGCGGGCGGCCTCGGGTGGAGAACTGTGAGGCACTGGTCGGCATCCTGTTCGCGCTGTACACAGCGATCCCGTGGGAGCGGCTACCCTTCGAGGTGGCCGGCTGTTCCGGAATGACCTGCTGGCGCAGGCTCCGGGCCTGGCAGGATGCCGGCCTGATGAGATCTTTCGCCATATGCTGGATCGCTGTAAGCGGTGTCGCGGTCGCACCTTTTTGGCGACGGTTTGACGAGGCAGGCTGACGATCCGATTTGGAGGATCGTTTTGTGTCTGGGCTTGACCATAGACTTGAGCCGGAGGGCGAGGTCCGGCGTTTCGAGGTGATCAACGGGGCGCTGGGCCGGCGGCGTTGGAGTGTCGACGTTCGGGCGCGGATTCTTGAGGAGACGCTGGTTCCCGGAGCGGTCGTGTCCGAGGTTGCACGCCGGCATGGCCTGACGCCGCAGCAGTTGTTCACATGGCGCCGCGAGGCGCGCAAGGCCGCGCAGACGCTGCCGGCCTTTGTGCCGGCGGTCGTTGCACCCGAACCTGTCACGGCAGCGGAGCCACCAGCTGCGCCACCACGCCGAAAACGGCGCAGTCGTCCTGCCTCGGCAAGGTCGGCGCGGTTTGCGCCCGCGAGGTCTCGCGCTTCGCCTGCAACAGCCGCGACTGGCAGCAGCTGATCGAGATGTGCCGGGTCGTCGACACTGTGCTCGTCGATCAGGAGACGGTCTATGCGCCGCGCCATGGCGACGATCGCCTGCTGCTGGGCCTCAAGGGCAGCCTCAACGAGTACGAGCTCGATCTTCTGCGTCAGCGTTCTCTCGCCGCCCGCTACGCCAAGGCGCGCCGCGGTGAGCTGGTCGTCTCCGCGCCGATCGGCTTCGTGAAGGCGGATGACCGTTATGAGAAGGATCCGGATCGGCGCGTTCATGAGGCGATCTCGCTCGTCTTCGACAAGGTCCAGGAACTCGGCAGCGCACGCCAGGCGCTGTGCTGGCTGCATGAACATCGGCTCGATCTGCCTGGGAAGCAGCGCAATGGCGACACGGCCTGGCGCCGGCCGAACTACGCCTCCATCCACCGGATCATCGCGAACCCGGTCTACGGCGGCGCCTATGCCTATGGTAAAACGAGCGCGGCGGCGGCTTATGCTGCCGACGGCATCAGGGTGAAGACTCGCCGCAGGACACGAGATGAGTGGCTCGCCCTGAAGCCCGGTGCCCATGACGGCTATGTGAGCTGGGAGAGGTTCGAAGCGATCCGCGCGATGGTGGCAAGCAATGTTCCGACCGGTAGGCATCATGGCGCCGCTAAGCATGGCGAGGCGCTGCTCGCTGGCCTGGTCCGCTGCCGGCGCTGCGGCCGCAAGCTGACGCTTCGCTACACCGGGGCCAGGCACGGCATCCCGCGTTACAGCTGCTCGCGCACTTGGATGGACCATGGCGGCCCGTCCTGCATCGCCTTCGGCGGCCTGCGCGTCGACGACGCGATCGAGGAGGCGCTCCTGGGCGTGGTCGGCCCTGGCGCCGTCGCCGCGGCGCAGGAAGTCGCGTCACAGGCGGCTGGGCAGCGGGATCAGGTCCACGAGGCCCTTGGCCGCGACCTGGAAGCGGCGCGCTATGCTGCCGACCGTGCCTTCCGGCAATACGATGCCGCGGATCCGGCCAACCGGCTGGTGGCCGGCGAACTCGAAGCGCGTTGGAACAGGGCGCTCGCCAAGGTGGGGGAGATCGAGAGCAAGATCGCGGCACATGATGCGGCCAAGCCCGCGGTAAGCATCGATCCCGCCATGCTCGGCCTGCTCGCGTCGAACCTGCAGACCGTGTGGTCGGCACCGACCACCAACGCTCGGCTGAAGAAGCGGATCGTCCGTATCCTGATCAACGAAGTAGTCGCCAATATCGACGATGCCACCTCCGAGATCGTTCTGATCATCCTCTGGGCCGGCGGCGCCCATAGCGAGATGCGCCTGCCGAAGCGCCGGCGCGGGCAGCGCAACAGCACATCGACCGATATCGTCGCGGCGGTGCGCGAACTGGTGCTGATCGCCAGCGACGACTTGATCGCCGGCCTTCTCAATCGCAACGCCCTGAACACCGGCAATGGCAATCGCTGGACGCGTGAGCGCGTCACCTCCATGCGGTCGAACTACAGGATCCCTGTGTTCAAGCCTGCGGCCGATGGCCTCGAGCCCTGGCTCAACCTCACCGACGCCGCCAAGCTCCTCAAGGTCTCGACCAGAACGCTCAGACTGGCCGCCGAGGGCGGCGAGATCGAAGCCATCCATCCCCTGCCGGATGGCCCGTGGGTCTTCGCACGAGCCGCTCTTGGCACAGATGCCGCCCAATCCATCACCGCACGGGCGCGGCAAAACCCAAAATACCCCGCGGGATCGCCGCCCGCACAGCAAAACCTCTTCACTTCAATCACATAGCCAGATGGGTGTTCTGATGCGCGGTTGTAGAACCTCTCGATGTAATCGAACAAATCGGCCCCGGCCGCGTCACGCGTCCGGTAGAGTTGGCCCCGGATCCGCTCGGTTTGCAGGGATAAGAAGAAGTTCTCCATGGAAGTGCTGTCCCAGACGTTGCCAGATCGGCTCATCGAGCAGGTGACGCCGTTCTCGGCCAGCAGCTACTGAAAGTGCTGGCTGGTATATTGGACGGATTCAAGCGGTCATTGCAACGGGGACATTCCGTCCTATGCCAGCCACTAGTCAAGTGCCTCGGCTGGGTCTTCCAGCCGAGGGTTTTTTCGGCGCCCGGCGTTGAGGGTTGCAGCAATGGCGGCGATCGTTTCGGTACTATGCGCGCTCAGGTCCGTCCCCTTGGGAAAGTACTGGCGCAGCAATCCATTGGTGTGTTCATTGGTGCCACGCTGCCAAGGCCTCTGAGGATCGAGAAGTAGACTTGGATGCCCGCGTCGATCTTGAGCGCCACGTGTTGGGCCATTTCGGCGCCTTGGTCCCAGGCCAGCGAGCGACGTAGTTCCTGAGGCAGGCTCACGATGGGGCGAGTGATCGCGTCGCGAACAGCCTCGGCACCATGACCAGCGAGTGCCGGTCCATTCTTGGCTCGCGGCGCCTCCCCGTGGCCGTCAGTCGCGGGAGATGCAACAGCATCGTGAAGCGCGTCGTGCGTTCGACCCGTGTGCCGATCGCCGAACTGCCCAGCCCCAGTATGAGATCGCCCTCCCAGTGTCCCAGTATTGCCCGATCGGACGCCTCGGCCGAACGCTGGCTGATCATGATCGGGGGTGTCACGAAACCCTTGCCGCGCTGCCCCGCTCCGGCCCGCGGCGTCCGCAACGCCCCGGCTAGTTCACAGGCACGCCGTCAGTTCACGGCGCAGCGCCCCACGACCCTGGATGAAGAGCGCCTGATAGAGGGCTTCGTGACTGATGCGCAGCGTCTCGTCATCCGGAAAGTCGACGACGAGGCGCCGGGCGATCTGCTCCGTGCTCCATGCTTTGGCCCGTCGGTCCTTTCGTTGGTCATGCCGGCGCCCATTCCAGGGAACCTCAGGGCCAGGAACGGCAATACCATTCGGCGCCGCGATCATTCCGGCGAGCTTTTCCTCGACATAGGTGCGTAGAGCCGGGTTCTGCACAAGCTTCGCAGCTTTCGGACGCCGGCCCGATCGTTCGGCATGCCATTGAGCCGTTGTTACCCATTTGCGCAGCGCGTTCTCGCGGATATCCAGATCCCGAGACGCCTGCGCGACGCTCACCGCGTTCCCTGATCAGGCGAACCGCCTCGATCTTGAATTCACGCCCAAATCGTCTTTGCTGCATCTGCCACCTCCGGCTTCATGAAACACCCAATCTCGGTGTCCGCGAAGCCGGAAGCAGGCCGAGTTGCAGGCTATCGACGACTGGCTCGTGTCGTGACCGCTCTTCTCGCTCATTGAGCAGTGAGGATTTATGTGAAGGGCTCATAGGCCCTATCGATCGAACCCCACTAAAATGTCACGGCAAGCGCGCCTAACCTTGCGGCATTCTGTGGAGACGCTTGTGGCCAATTCACGGGAATTTGTGATCGCCTGCTGCAGGGCGGCAGAGAGACCCGGCACCCACATTCCAAACCGTCAAAGTGAGGCCGTATGAAACTTCTCGCCACAGCTATCCTGTCGCTTGCGCTGGCCACTCCGGCCTTCGCGCAGGACAGCAATCATGGAGCCGGGCCGGTGTCAGGCGTACGGTCTTTGACCTTCGATGAAGTCCGATCCGTGTCCCCGGCCCTTGAAAGATACACGCAGGGGCCGCTTCTCGATGGGGTGTGGAAGCGCCCAGGCCTCGCCCCCCGGGACCGTAGCATCGTCACCCTGGCGATTCTGATCGCGCGCATTCAGACGATCGAGATGCCGTACCACTTCAACCTGGCACTCGATAATGGCCTCAAGCCCAGCGAAATCTCCGAGATTATCACCCATCTCGCCTTCTACTCGGGCTGGGCGAACGCCATGTCGGCTATCGCTGTCGCGAAGGATGTTTTCGCCCAGCGCGACATTAGCGCCGATCAACTTCCCAGCGCATCTCCGACACTTCTCCCCATCGATAGGGCCACCGACGAACAGCGCGCCGCCGGCGTCCGGCAGAATGTCGGACCCGTGTCCGAAGGGCTCGTGGAATACACCAATGGCGTTCTGTTCGAGGACCTGTGGCGACGCCCTGACCTGGCGCCGCGGGATCGGAGCCTCGTGACCGTCACCTCGTTGATCGCGAACGGACAAGTGGCGCAGATGACCTATCACCTCAATCGGGCCATGGATAACGGACTGACGAAAGAGCAGGCGTCGGAGGTGATCGCGCATGTCGCGTTCTATGCCGGTTGGCCGAATGCCTTCTCCGCGGTTCCCGTGGCAAAGGCGGTGTTCGACGCGCGTCCGAACTAGGGTCCGTTTCACGGCGAGGTCGTGGCTCCTCCACCCAATTTCTTGTTCGGCGGCTCGGGTCGCGATAACAGCGACGAGGGAAAGCCGCCGTGATCACAAGGTCAGCTTCCCGCACCATGTGGCATGTGCTCGCCCTCACGGCCCGCACCGTGATCGGCGTCGCGCCCGCCCCTGCACAGTCCGTCGATCAAGTTTACACGCATACCTCTCCTCTTGTGCTCAAGGAACAGGGCAACTTCTTGGTCGGGGAGAAGCCGTGGCGGAAACAGCAGTCCGGTTGTCTTCGCCTCTTGGCCCTTTTGAGAAAGGCGGCGTTCCGGTCGTCATGGTTCATGGCGCCCCCCTGAACGGCAAGATGTGAATCGGCGTGGAATAAGGGCTCTGACTCACTTTTGATGGAGTTGAGGGTCTGGCTGGCATTGGTTCACGTGGAGAATCAATGCCATGGGCCAGGATTTACGGGTCTCGGAGCTGGTGCCGCGCGGCTTTGTCGTCGATGAAGTGGTCGACGCGGATTCCGGCATCCAGATCTGCCTCCGTGCCTCCAGTGCAAGGAGTTGTTGCCCGGGATGCGGGGCAGCCTCGATGCGCGTTCACAGCCGCTATGCTCGGCAGCTGGCAGATCTGCCGCTTTCCGGCAGGCCGGTCCGTCTCGTCATTCAGGCGCGGCGCTTTCATTGCGACGCGGTGCTGTGCCCACGCCGCATCTTCACGGAGCGCTTCGATAATGGGGCCCTGCTGCCATGGTCCCGGCGCACGGCTCGGCTCGATGACCTCGTCCACCATCTCGGGCTCGCTTTGGGTGGCCGGCCGGCAGCGCGGTTTGCGCAAAGACTGATGCTGCCGGCGAGCAACGACACGCTGCTCCGGGTGATCCGAAGGCGAGGTCGACCGCCCTTCGTGCCGCCTGCGGTGATCGGGATCGATGACTGGGCCTGGCGACGCAATCAGCGCTATGGATCGCTGATCCGCGATCTGGAGCGGCGCCAGACCATCGCCCTCTTGCCTGACCGGGAGCCGGCAACCGCTCAAGCCTGGCTGTCCCAGCAGCCACAGATCACCATTGTCGCCCGAGACCGGGGCGGCGGCTATGCACTGGCTGCGGCGAAAGCCCTACCAGCCGCGACACAGGTCGCTGATCGCTGGCACCTGATGGAGAACGCGAGCCGGGCCTTTGTCGACGCCGTTCGCAAATCCATGCGCCAGATCCGTGCCGCCGTCGGCGCATCCACCATCAATGCGGATCTGCTCACCGCTGCCGAACGCATCCAATATGAAGGATATCTACACCGTGAGGAGACCAACGTAGCCATTCTCGACCTCGCAAAGGCGGGGGTGACGATCAAAGATATCGTGCGACGCACCGGTCACAGCCGCGGCCTCGTCCAGCGCGTCATACGCGGGCAGCGCTCGGACGTCTTCCGCACTCGCGAAAGTTCTCTCGAGCTGTTCCTGCCCTGGCTCGACGCGCAGTGGGCGGCTGGGCAGCGCAATGGTGCCGAGCTCTGGCGTCGGCTCGGACACCACGGTTTCCGTGGCAGCCTCAGGGTCGTCACGGAATGGGCCACGCGCCGCCGGCGAGCCGAGGCGGTCGAGGGCGGCGCCCTGAACCGGACGCCATCGGCGCGAACCCTTGCACGATTGATGACCCTCGCCCGCGATCAACTCTCCAGATCCGAAACCGTGTTGATCGCGGCGATCGAGAGCGTACCCTCGCTTGTCGAGGCCCGCGAGATCATCGCCGCCTTCCAGACCATAATCCGCAAGAAGGCTCTTCCCGATCTCGGCCCTTGGCTGGAACGTGCGAGCTCAAGCCTCGTGGCCGCGTTCGGCCGCGGCGTGAGAAAGGATCACGCTGCCGTCGCCGCGGCCATCACGTCTTCTTGGTCCAACGGCCAGACCGAGGGCCAGATCACCAAGCTCAAGCTGGTGAAGCGCCAGATGTACGGTCGCGGCAAACTCGACCTGCTGGAGGCTCGCCTCGTCGCGCCAGCATAGCACCACACCACCAAATCTGCGTCAGAGCCCCTTTTGCGCGCCGATCAAGGGTCCCGTTCCAACGCCGTTTGACAGGCAAGACGTAAGAAACGACACCCGACCGCAGGATGGGCTGGAATGAGTATTGCGCGCGGCGAGGCATGGGGCATCCCCTGCGGCTCCTGGAAGAGCAGCTTCGACCTGTACCAGGCGTTCATCGGTATGCGAGCGGAAACGCGCAGATGCCGCATCAGCCCTCATTGGGCATCCACGGCAACAGCCATATGATCATGCAGGAAAGGAACAACCTGCACATCGCCGATCTGATCCTGCAATGGACATCGACAAGAATGTGGCGCCTGACGATGGAGGGCGTCTTCCAGGTCTTAGGGGACGCCTGCCACGTTCTCCGTCAACACTTTCACCCTCTATAGCGCAATGCGTCAACCAACAAGGCGAAGGCTGGCGAGTGCTGTCGACGGCTTGGGTAGTAGAGGTGATAGCCCGACCAATAGGGACACCAGTCTTCCAGCACCCGGACGAGACGGTCGTTCGCGATATGGGGCTCGGCGAGATCCTCCGGCATATGGGCGAGCCCGAAACCGGCCATCGCTGCATTCAGGACGCGGAAGATGCTGTTGAAGACCAGTTGGCCGTCGACACGCACCTTGAGTTCACGGCCGTCTTTCTCGAACTCCCAAGCATATATCCCGCCATAGGTCGGGAGACGCAGATTGATGCCGGCGTGACGGACGAGATCCTGCGGGGTCTCGGGAGGTGAGTGCTCCGCGAAATAAGACTTAGACCCGACCACCGCGAACCGGACGCTCGGCGCGATTCGCACCGAGATCATATCCTTGGCGACCTGTTCGCCGAACCTCACGCCCGCGTCATACCGCTCGGCGACAATGTCGGACAGGCCGTAGTCGATGATGAGCTCAACCTTGATGTCTGGATAGCTCCGCAGAAACGTCTCGAGCTTCGGCCAGAGGATCGTCTCGACGGCATGATCGCCTGCCGTAATTCGGATCATCCCGGCGGGCTTTTCCCGCAAGGCCGTAACGGCCTCAAGCTCAGCTTCGATTTCCTCGAACCGCGGGCCGATAGTCTGCAGGAGACGCTCACCCGCTTCCGTTGGGGACACGCTGCGCGTGGTGCGGGTCAGCAGTCGAATACCGAGCCGCTCCTCCAACTGGCGCATCGCATGGCTGAGCGCCGACTGCGATACGCCGAGCTTGGCCGCGGCCCGCGTGAAGCTGCGCTCGCGGGCGACAGCCAAGAAAGCGATGAGATCGTTGACATTCTCACGGATCATTCATGATTCCTGCTCATATAAACATGAATATTATTGCACATCATTGCAAGCTGAATAAGCATCACATTCATGAAGCTCACTCATAGCTTCATGCCATCTATTCGCCTAATCACGGGGTAGATATCAGTGTAGATTTTTCCAACTCCAAGACGGCGGAGGTGCGTCGTCAGTTGGGATCACCCGTGAGCTGGCCGGCCAACTGAAGAGGCAGTCTCGAAGTACGAACCAACAACACTCTGTTCGATTGCGCGATCTCACCGAGGGAGAGATATGAGCACGTTCACCATCAACAGAAGTTTGCATACTTTCGATGGCGATCCGGAAATGCCGCTGCTTTGGTATCCTCGGGATGTCGCGGGCATGGTCGGCATCAAATTCGGATGCGGGTAAGCGCTTTACGGCGCGTACACCGTTCATCTTGATGGGACTGCCGTTCGCTCATGCCAGACTTTGGTCAGCGACATTGACGGTGCGTCGATCGCCACGATCGAGGGGCTGTCGCCGGATGGAACGCACCCCGTCCAAGTCGCGTGGCGCGAGTCGAACGTCGCGCAACGCGGCAATTGCCAGGTTGGGCAGATTATGCAGGCGGCGTCTCTCCTGCGGGACACGCCGCGTCCGATCGACGAGACCGTCAACGCCGCCATGAGCGGGAATATCTGTCGCCGCGGCACGTATCCTCGCATTCGCGCCACCATCAGGCTCGCCGCGGGGAGGGTCGGGTGATGAACGCCACTACGATCCTTTCCCCGCAAGAGCAACAACCCGGCCACGCCAACGCGCTTGCTAGTGTGAGCCTGCGCGCGTTTATGTTCGGGTTGACGGCTGGTGCTCTCGTGCTCGCAGCCCAACTGCCGTCGCCGGCATATGCGCAAGAGAAAGACCCTATGGCGGTGGCGCAATGCCGCGCGGTCTCAAGGATGACCCCCGCGTTTTCCTCGCCATCGAAGGGGACGGTACGGTCAATCTCCTTTGCAATCGCGCGGAGATCGGACAGGGCGTTCGCACCATCTGGGCCATGGTCGTTGCCGACAACTGGAGGCCGATCTGGGCCGCTTCAGGATGCGGCAGGCGCCAGGTGACGAGGCCCGATACGGCAACCAGAACACCGACGGCTCGCGCAGCATGCGGCAGCATTTCCGGCCGCTTCGGCGCATCAGCGCCGCGGCCAAGCAGATTCTCGAACAGGAAGCGGCGGCGCGGTGGGGCGTGCCGGTGGCTGACGTATCTGCGACGAACCACGAGATCGTGCACGGCCCGAGCGGCCGCCGCCTCGGCTTCGGGGAGCTTGCACAGGGGGGTGGCGGAGCAGTCGGTACCGGCACGCGGGGCATTCGTCTTCAAGGCTCCCGACAAGTTCCGCGACGTCGGCAAGGATGGCATCTGCCTTGCCGACAACTATGACATAACGACTGGCAAGGCGATCTATGGCATCGACGCTCAGGTTGATGCAATGGTCGTCGCGTTCATCGCACGCCCTCGTGTCTATGGCGGCAAGGTGAAGAGCTATGATGCCGAAACGCTCAAGGTGCCGGGTGTCTTGAAGGTCGTGGCCATAGATGCTCCGGCCATTCCATCCGCATTTCAACCGCTGGAGCGATCGGTGTGGTCGCGGAAAACATACTCGCTGCGATTAAAGAGCGATCCCTTCTCGATATCCAATGGGATGACGGGCCGAACGTCAGCTACAATTCGGCCAAGTATCGCGGGGCCATAAAAGTGGTCCGGGCAAGCCCGGAACCGTCATGCGCAATGACGGCGATGTGGACGCCGCGCTCGCCGGTGCCGCCCGCCGCGTCGAGGCCTCCTATTGCATCCCGCGCCTTGCACAGGCACCGATGGAGCCGCCGACCGCTACCGCACGCGTCGCCGATAGATCCTGCGAAGTCCGGAGTAGTGTCCAGGCGCCGGAGGCGATCAGGGCCGACCTCACCAAGCGCTTCAACACTCTCCCGGAGAAGGTGATCGTCCATACGACCTTGCTCGGCAGTGGCTTTGGCCGCAAGTCGGAGCCGGACTTCGGCAGGGGCGTCGCGTGGCTGCACCGCACGGTCGCGCCGAGCATCGTATCGATCTTCGAGCCGAACGTCACCCACGAGACCCCTCTCGAGCCCGGCATGGGAACCGTGGAAGTGCCGTTTACCATTCCCAATCTGAGGGTCGAAAACCCCGAGGCAACGGCGCACACCCGTATCGGCTAGTTCCGATCCGTCGCCAACATTCCCCACGCCTTCGCGGTCCAGCGCTTCGTGGCGGAGCCCGCCGCCGCCGGGCGCGATCCCAATCAATATCTCCTAGAACTGCTCGGCCCGGAATCGTCGGCGTGGATCGCCGGATCGAACAGGCATCCATCTCGAACAAATTCGCTTAGATCCGAGGCTCTATCCCTTCGACACCGGACGCCTGCGCCGGATGATCCAAACTACGGCGGGCGCCGAAAATCGAGGGCACGCCATGCTACGCGACAGCGGCCTCGGCATCTGCATCGCCGACCATCATAGCTTCGTGAGCTATACGGCTGTCGTGGTCGAGGTGGAGGTTGGAGCGAACGGAGAATTGACGATCCCGCGCGTGGATATCGCCTTCGACTGCGAAGCCTTCGTTGTCCCCGATCACGTGCGCTCGCAGCTCGAGGGAACGGTCTTCCAGGGGATCAGCCTTGCGACGGTCGGCGAGATCTCCTTCAATGACGGCAGGCCGGAGCAGTCGAATTTCGATACCTATGTAACGCGCATCGAGGCCGCACCGACGGAGATTCACACGCATCTCGCGTCGACGACGGGATGTGACGCGCCCCTCGGCGGCGTCGGCGAGCCCGGCGTGCCTCCCGTTGCGCCGGCCTTGATCAATACGATCCATGCCGCCAGCGGCAAGCGCATACGCAGCTTGCCGCTCCGGAATCAGCTCGTCTGAGGCGGGACGGAAGGCACTGGAGGTGTCCGCAACAGGGAGCGGCGACTGATCAGCATCGAAGCTCGACGCGGACGCACGCCTTATCGCCGAACGCCGCCAATTGATGAGCGCAGCTCATAACGACAAGCGAAGCAGGTGATCTAATCCGAGCGCTTCGCCTTACCTAGATTTTGATGAGAGTGGTCAATCCAACAGCTACGGAGTCAGGTCATGAGCAAGCAGGACGAAACCGGACATACGCTTGAACAACCGACCGATCTGAATGTCGTTCGGCGCAATCTCCTGAAACTGACCGGCGTAAGCGCCGCGGCTCTTGGGGCACTGTCGCTTACGAACGGACAAGCCATCGCGCAATATGCCGGCTCCTGGGACAAGACCTTCCCGCTGAGCGAGCGCGTGGATCACCGGAAGGTCTCCTTCTCGAACCGTCTGGGCATCAACCTCGTCGCGGACATGTACGTCCCGAAGAACATCGACCGTTCGCGACGCCATCCCGCTCTCGTCGTCGGGCATCCCTACGGCGGCGTGAAGGAGCAGACCGCCGGCCTCTATGCCCAGACGATGGCCGAGCGTGGCTTCGTCACCATCGCGCACGACGCCTCCTACAACGGCGAGAGCGGCGGCCAGCCGCACTTCATCTCGTCGCCGGAAGCCACAGTCGAGGATTTCAGCGCCGGCGTCGACTTCCTCGGCGTGAACCCGCTGGTGGACCGCAACCGCATCGGCGTCATCGGCGTGTGCGCCAGCGGCGGCTTCGCGCTGGCCGCCGCGCAGATCGACCCTCGCATGAAGGCGGTCGCCACGGTCAGCATGTACGATATGGGCGGCGCCAAGTGGGCCTGGAACGGCCAGCCGATGAACGCCGAGGCCCGCCTCGAAACCCTGACCGCCGTCGGCGAGCAGCGTTGGGCGGAAGCCGCGGGCGCCGAGGTGCGTTACGGCGCGCTGCCGGAAGTCCTGACTGCAGAAACCGACCCGATCACGCGGGAATTCTTCGACTACTATCGTACGCCCCGCGGACGCCATCCTCGCGCGACCACGGCGATGGCGATGTCGGGCGACCCGTCCTACCTCCACTTCCGCCCGTTCGATCATGTCGACATGATCTCGCCGCGGCCGATCCTGCTTGTCGCGGGTGAAACGGCTCATTCGCGCTTCTTCAGCGAGCAGGCATTCAAGCAGGCCGCCGAACCGAAAGAGCTGTTCATCGTCCCCGGCGCCGGACACGTCGACCTGTACGACAAGGTGGACCTCATCCCGTGGGACAAACTGCAGTCCTTCTTCGATCAGCATCTCGCGGCATGAGCGTCACGGATTGGATCGCCGCAGCTAGACTGAAGGTTCGAGAGATAAGTACGGCGGGCCTCTCTGCGAGGCCCTCCGCGCAGCTTTCTAGCGAGCGCGCGGCTTGCCCGGCCCCTCACCTCGGCAGCGCAAAGGCGATGACATAGTCGCCCATTTGACCGCTGGCGCCTGTGCCGCCGGCGCTGATGACCACGAACTGGCGGCCGCTGCCCGGCGACACATAGGTCATCGGCGTGGTTTCTGCACCGACCGGCAGCCGTCCCTTCCAGAGTTCGCGCCCCGTGCGCACGTCGATGGCGCGGAGATAGTAGTCCTGGGTGCCCGCCATGAAGACGATGCCGCTGGAGGCCGTTACCGGTCCGCCGCGCGTCGGCATACCGATCGGGATCGGGAGGTGCGTGGCGATGTTCAGCGGGCCGAGGTCCTCGACCGTGCCCAGTGGCATTTGCCAGGCAATCCGCCGTGTGGCGAGGTCGATGGCCGTCAGTGTGCCGTAAGGCGGTTCCTGGCAGGGAATGCCGAGCGGAGAGACGAAGCTGCCCTGCTCGATGGCCCAGGGCGTGCCCAATTGAGGCGCGCCGGTGCCCTCGGCGCCGGGTCCCCGGAGCCGGGCGTCGTATTCGGCGCGTGGGACGAGGCGGGTCGTCACGCCCATGCGGATGTCGTTGACGATCAGGTAGCCGAGGTTCTCGGCGATCGAGACCGAGCCCCAGTTCATGCCGCCGAACCAACCCGGAAAATGGATGGTGGTCCGCTCGCCCGGCGGCGTGAAGGCGCCTTCGTAGCGCGCCTTAAGGAATCCGATGCGGCAGGCCAGCTGGTCGAGCGGGGTCATGCCCCACATGCGCCGCTCGCTCAGCGGCCCGGTGCCGATGGACGGCATCCCCACCGAGAAAGGCTGCGTCGGCGCCGTTCGGTCGTCGGCCACGCCGCCCTGCGGGACCGGCCGCTCCTGCACTTCGGCGATGGGCGTGCCGTTGCGCCGGTCGAGCATGAAGATCTGCCCGGTCTTGGTGGTCTGGATCAGCGCCGGGATCGTGCCGCCGCGACCATCGGGCACGTCGTAGAGCGCCGGCTGCGAGGGCACGTCGTAGTCCCAGATGTCGTGATGGACGGTCTGGAAGCGCCAGCGCTCGCGACCGGTCGCGATGTCGAGTGCGACGATGGACGACGAATATTGCTCGGCCGCCTCCGTGCGATGCCCGCCCCAGAAGTCCGGGGTGGCGTTGCCGGTGGGCAGGTAGATCAATCCGAGGGCGTCGTCATAGGCCGGCGTGGACCAGACATTGGGCGTCCCGCGGGTGTAGCTCTCGCCCTCGGGCGGCAGGCGCGCGACGGCCGGGTTGCCGAGGTCCCAGGCCCAGACCAGCGCGCCGGTGCGCACGTTGAAGGCGCGGACGACGCCGGAAGGCTCCCCGACCTCGGCGTTGTCCCACACCAATCCGCCGACGATCACCAAGTCGCGCACGATGGTCGGCGCGGCGGTCGGAAAGTAGAAGCCGGGCTTGATCTCGCCCATTCCCGGACCCAGGCCGACGACGCCGTTGTCGCCAAAGTCGGCGCAGGGCGATCCCGTCAGCGCATCGACGGCAATCATGCGCGCATCCACCATGGTGGAGATGATGCGGCGCGTGCAGGCGACGGCACCGGACGTGGCAGCGGGAGCTTCTAAAACGCCGCCGGCGGACGCGTCATGGTAGCCCACGCCGCGGCAACGCGGGCGCAGGTTGCCGCGCGCCTGCGGATCGAAGCGCCAGCGCTCCCCGCCGGTATCCGCATCGAGCGCGAAGATCACATTGGACTGCGTGCAGCCGTAGAGCAGCCCGTTCACATGCAGGGGTGTGACCACGAAACCCTCGCCCGCCTCCGGCCTCGGAATCTCGCCGGTCCGATAGGTCCAGGCAACCTGCAGTCCGGCGACGTTGGCCGGCGTGATCCGGTCCAGCGGCGCGAAGCGCGTGCCCGACGGCGTGCGCCCCCAATAGGGCCAGTCCTGCCCACTGATCGGGTTCACGGCGGCACCCGCCACCGGCGGCGGAGCGCCTTCGGCTGTCACCAGCGGCATGGGCTGGAACGCCTTGTAGACCGTCGCCCCCAGCGCCAGAGCGAGAACAGCGGCGAGCGCATAGGCCGGGAGCTTGGGAGCCGAGCGCCCGCGGAAGCGCAGGGCCGGTACAAGCAAGCATACGAGGAGCGCAAGCACGGCAGGCGCGAACAGGCGGGAAACCAGCGGCCAGAAGGCAAGGCCGACCTCCCAGAGCGCCCAGATGACGGTCGCGGCGAAGACGAGCATGTACATCGCCGCGCCGGCCGGGCGGCGCATGGCGATCAGGACGCCGGCCACCGTGAGGCCGAGGCCCGCCGGCGCGAAGTACCATGAACCGCCGAGGCTGATCAGATGGACACCGCCGCCCAGCATGAACAGGCCGGCCGCCAGGATCGTCAGGCCGAGGCCGATGTGCGCAACAACTCCCACGCGGATTGATGTTGGCTGAGAAATGGGATCGCCCTCTCTGTTGGCGCCGCGTGCGCCATCCGAAGCAGGGAGAGCGGGGCGAGCCTGACATACGGCGCGCCGAGATTGTCGGATGGCGCCGGGGGACAATGTTAATTTCCGCCACTGAGCACCACTATTTCTGGATTTGGCACGAGCCTATGAAGCAAGCTCATGAATGGTGCCTGGCCGCCTTCCGGCGAGAAGGCGCGGTACACCGCCGCTCGGGCGGCTGGCATTCATGAGCCGGTCTCATAGCTACATGCGAACCCAAAGACCTAATCTTCGGCCTTCCGCCGCCGCATATTGGAGTGGTGGGGACACGCGGACGGGCGCAATATGCGACGCCCCGCCGGAGAGATGGTTCAATGGACATCAAGCGATGCGGTTCGCAGCCGTCCGGCAAAGGTCCCGAGGCGTGGTTCACGGGCACGGTCCGCGTCGACCCGTTGTTTCAGGCGGACGATCCGGCCCGGGTCTCGGGTGCGAGCGTGACGTTCGAGCCCGGCGCCCGCACCGCCTGGCATACGCATCCCCTTGGCCAGACGCTCATCGTGACGGCCGGCTGCGGTCGGGTACAACGCGACGGCGGGCCGGTCGAGGAGGTTCGGCCGGGCGACGTGATCTGGTTCCCGCCGGGCGAGAAGCACTGGCACGGCGCGTCGCCGACGACCGCCATGGCGCATATCGCCATCCAGGAGAGGCTCGACGGCAAGAACGTCGACTGGATGGAGAAGGTGACCGACGCGCAGTACGGCCGATGACACCTTCATCCCGCGCCAACTCCCCACAGCCGGGAAGGAGAACGACGCCCGGACCGGCGCGCCGCAGGCTGTATGCGGCAGCCCTCCTTGGCGCCGTCGTGATGAGCGTTTCATGCCTGGTCGGAGCGGCCGGCCAAGCGTCGGCTCAGGCTTCAGCCGAACAGCAGGCGGGTGCCATGAGAATCCGCATATCCGCCAATGGTCGCGTGATCAGTGCCGCTCTGGCCGACAACGAGACGGCCGAGGATTTCGCCTCCCTTCTCCCGCTCACCCTGACCATGAGGGACCTGTTCGGGCGAGAAAAACATGCGAGGCTACCGCGCGCGATCTCTACGGCCGGACCGAGATCGTACACGTACGAGGTTGGAGACGTCATCCTGTGGTCTCCCGGACCTGACGTGGCGATCTTCTACCATCATGACGGGCAGACCATTCCCTCGCCCGGCAGCATTCTCATCGCGAAGGCCGATGCCGCCGTGGAGGCGCTCAATGTGCCCGGATCGGTGAGCGTGACCATCGAGCGCGTGGAAAACTGACGTCCCGGAGGCGCAAGGATGGCATGGTCGACGGAAGAACTGCGCACGATCGTCGAGGCTGACGATCTCCGCATCTCCCCATTTCGCGAGGATGGGGCGACCTATGGCACGCCGACCTGGATCTGGTCCGTCGAGGTCGATGGTGCCCTGTACGTGCGCGCCTACAACGGACAGCAGTCTCGTTGGTATCAGGCTGCGAAACGGCAGAAGGCCGGACGGATCACCGCCGCTGGGAAGACGCAGGACGTCACCTTCGAACCCGTCGATGGGGCGATCAACGAACTCGTCGACGACGCCTATCGGAAGAAATATGCGGGCAGCCGGTATCTGAGCCCGATGATCGGCGCTCGCGCGCGATCCGCGACCGTCCGAATCTCGCCTCGCGAAGATGGCTGATCGCCCGGCGCCCGATACTCCGCATCGTCATCCCATGATTTCCGGTACCGCTCGGCCGGAGGGGTTCGCCACATCGCGACGACCGCGTCCCCGGTCCAGTGCCAGATGAGGAAACGAAGATGAGACGCATTCACGTCGCCTTCGCGATCGCTTTGCTCGCGAGTCCGCTCGCCATTCCGGCAGCTTGTGCCCAAACGTCGGGAAGCACCGGACCGATCCTGGGTTCGACGACGCGCGACTGGTCGGTCGAGGTCGTGACCGAGGATCTGAACTACCCTTGGGACATCGTCCGAACCGGTGACCGGATCATCCTGACCGAAGCCGCCGGCAATATCGTCATGATCGGGAATGGCCAGTTGCACCGCTACGCCGTCCAGACGTCGGACCCGATCGTCAATGAAGGCGGAGGCGGCCTGCTTGGCATCGCCCTGGCGCCGGACTTTCCGACGAGCGGGCTCGCCTATCTGTACCATTCCTACCGATCGGGGTCCGGCCTGACCAACAAGGTCATCCAGGCCCGGTTCGACGGCCAGTCCTGGCGCGAGACACGGGTGCTGCTGGCGGGGATACCGGGTCACCGCCTCTACAATGGCGGCCGGATCGCCATCGGCCCCGACGGCCATCTCTATGTCACCACGGGATGGACCGAGAACCGCCAGCGGCCCCAGGATCTCGGCAGCCTGGCCGGCAAGATCCTGCGCATGACGCTCGACGGCCAGGTCCCCTCGGACAACCCCTTCGCCGGTTCCTATGTCTATTCCTACGGCCACCGGAACCCGCAGGGGCTGGCGTGGAACGATGCCGGCGAACTGTTCGCCGCCGAGCACGGTCAGTCGGCCCGCGACGAAATCAATCTCATAAAGCCGGGCGCCAACTATGGCTGGCCCGTGATAGACGGCGACGCCAAGCGGGAGGGGATGGAGACTGCCTGGCTGCATTCCGGCGGCAATACATGGGCGCCGTCCGGTCTCGCCTTCTCCGGCGGAGAACTGCTTGTCGCCGCCCTCGGGCAGCGCGGGCTGCTCGTCTACGACGAAGCAGCCGGAACCCTCCGGCCGGTGTTCAGCTCAGGCGACCGTCTCAGGCAGGTGCTGCCTGCCGGGCAGGATCTCTACGTCATCACCACCAACCGCTCGCCGAGGGCGGAAGGTCCTTCGCAGGATCGTCTCCTGAGATTGTCGCGCCGTTGATCGAGCGTGAATCTCGGGGCCAGCTTTCATGAATTCTCCTCATAGGCTCATGCGGACCCTCCCCTCTAATCGAACAGCCCTCCCCAAGGTTACTTTAGGTCATCGAACCGCTGCCCGCGCGGCGCGCCCGAAGGCTTTGTGTCGAGAGTGCATGGCGTCGGCCGCGGCCATCCGAGGGCGGCGACGGAACGATCGCATTCGAACGCCAGGCACTTCGACCCCGCTGCCGCCGGCCTGCAACCCTGTCGGAGCTTCACCATGTGCGAGAGATGCGACAATCCGGCTCATGACGGCGACCCCATGGCTCCCAGGCGCCGGAAATTCTTGCTCGCCGGCGCAGGCTTGGCCGCGGCACCCTTGCTGGCCGCGATGCCAACCGGCGCGCAAGCCCAGCAATCGGCGCCTCCCGTTGAGACCGGTCCGTTCCCGGTCCGGGCGTATGGAGCCGGCGGCGCCAAGGCTCCATTCGCCCCGATCCAGATCCAGCGCCGCGCGGTCGGCCCCAAGGATGTGCTGATCGACGTGCTTTATTGCGGCATCTGCCATTCCGACATCCACTCCGCCCATGGCGATTGGGGGTCCGCCAACTATCCCCGCGTTCCGGGCCACGAGATCATCGGCCGCGTCGCGGGTGTCGGCAACGCCGTCACCAAGTTCCGCGTGGGCGACATCGCCGGCGTGGGCTGCATGGTCGATTCCTGCGGCGAGTGCGAGAACTGCCTCGCCGACCGGGAGCAGAACTGCCTCAACGGCACCACCTTCACCTATGACGCGCCGGACAAGGTTTCCGGCGGCCATACCTATGGCGGCTATTCGGAGCGCCTCGTCGTCACCGAGCGTTTCGCGATCCGCATCCCGCCGGGCGTGAACCTCGCCGCGACCGCACCGCTGCTGTGCGCCGGCGTCACCACCTTCTCGCCGATGCAGCACTGGCGCCTGGAGCCGGGCCAGCGCGTCGGCGTCATCGGCATGGGCGGCCTCGGCCATGTCGCCGTGAAGCTCGCAGTGGCGCGCCGGGCCGACGTCACCATCTTCACGACGACGCAAGCCAAGATCGCCGACGCGCAACGCTTCGGGGCACGCGAAGCCGTGCTGTCGAGCGACCAGGCGGCGATGGCGCGGCTCGCCAATCACTTCGACCTCCTGATCTCGACCGTTCCCTACGCCTACCGGATGCAGCCCTTCATGAACCTGCTCAAGCTGGACGGGACGCTGGTCAATGTCGGGTTGCTGCTCGGTCTCAACGGAACCGAGCTCAGCGGCATGCTGATGGGCTTCGGCCGCAAGAGTCTCGCCGGCTCGATGATCGGCGGCATCGCCGAGACGCAGGACGTCATCGACTATTGCGCGGCGCGCAACATCACCGCCGACATCGAGCTGATCCGCCCCGACCAGATCGGTCAAGCCTACGATCGCGTCGTCAACAAGGATGTCCGGTACCGCTTCGTCATCGACTTCACGACGGGGCGCCAGGGCTGAGGCAACACGCCTTGCGCGCGTCGGCGACGCCGCTGCCGGCCCACGCCGCTCATCATCCAAAGAAAGGAAGAACATGAAGAATGTCGTCGCATCCGTGCTCTCGCTCGCGCTCCTGGGAGCGGCCCCGGCCCACGCCCAGAGTATCCAGGTCGTACCGAACGGCTCCCAGTCGACGATGTCGGGATCGCCGGATTTCTTCACGGGCGCCGTGGTGGTGGAGCCGCTTTTCGGGGCGACCGCGCACTCGCCCACCACGGGCGGGCATGTCACCTTCGCGCCGGGCGCCCGGTCCAACTGGCACACCCATCCGGCCGGGCAGACCCTGATCATCACCTCCGGCACGGGCTATGTGCAGCAGGAAGGCAGCGAGAAGCAGGTGATCCGCCCCGGCGATGTCGTCTCGATCCCGCCGGACGTTCGGCATTGGCATGGGGCGACCGCGACCAACGGCATGCGGCACATTGCCATTCAGGACATGGTCGGGGGAAAGAATGTCGACTGGATGGAGCCGGTCACCGACGCGCAGTACGGCGGGTAGCCGCAGCTTTCTCATCCTTTCCTCCCGGCGGCCGGGCTGTTGGTGTGCCGGCTTTCACCGGCGGGATGGTGCCGCAGGCCCAATTTCCTCGCAGCGAGCGGTGGTCCGCATGCGGGCATCAATATGGCACCGCCCGTGAAATCTTCGACGGATCAGCGTCCAAGCGTCGGACGCGGCCGCGCTCAGGAGGCACTTGATATGCAAACCCGCCAGCTTGGAAACAGCGGTCTCGAGGTGACCGCCATCGGCCTTGGCTGCATGGGCATGAACCATCATCGCGGCCCCGCGCCGGAGCGCGCGGAGATGATCGCGCTGATCCGCGCGGCGGTCGGGCGCGGCGTCACCTTCTTCGACACCGCCGAAGTCTATGGGCCGTTCACCAACGAGGAACTTGTCGGCGAGGCGCTGGAGCCGTTCCGGAAGGACGTCATCATCGCCACCAAGTTCGGCCACGACTTCAGTCGCAGCAGGTCCATCGGGCTCGACAGCCGCCCCGAACGCATCCGGCAGGCGGCCGAAGGCTCGCTGAAGCGGCTGCGGGTTGAGGCGATCGACCTCTACTATCAGCACCGCGTCGATCCCGACGTGCCGATCGAAGACGTCGCCGGCGCGGTCAAGGACCTGATCGCGCAGGGCAAGGTCAAACACTTTGGTCTCAGCGAGGCGGGCGCTTCGACCATCCGCCGCGCCCATGCAGTTCAGCCGGTCACGGCGATCCAGAGCGAGTATTCCCTCTGGTGGCGCGCTCCCGAAGAGGCGGTATTGCCGACCTGCGAGGAGTTGGGGATTGGCTTTGTCCCTTACAGCCCGCTGGGCAGGGGCTTCCTCACCGGCAAGATCGACGAGACCACCACCTTCGGCGGCAACGACAACCGCAGCACCTTGCCGCGCTTCACGCCTGAGGCTCGTAGGGCGAACCGTCCCGTGGTCGACCTCCTGGTAGAGATCGGCGCGCAGGAAGGCGCGACGCCGGCGCAGATCGCGCTGGCCTGGCTGCTGGCGCAGAAGCCGTGGATCGTGCCGATCCCGGGCACCACCAAGCTGAATCGCCTCGAGGAGAATATCGCCGCCGCCTCGATCGCGCTCACGCCAGATGATCTCCGGCGCATCGAGAACGCGGTCTCGCAGATCACGGTGGAAGGCGACCGCTATCCTCAAACGGAGGCGGAGCGCACAGGCCGCTAGAGGCATCGGCAATAATCGCGCCGCAGTTCTTCGCGCGGTTGGTGCCGGGTGGACGACGTTTGCTGCGGGAATCTGGGAGTCGGAGCCTTGGAAGCGATGACACGTAGGCGGTTCGGCATGGTGTGCGCGGCCGGCGTCGTTTCCACCACAATGGCGCGGGCACAGCAGTCCGCGCCCATGGTTCGACTGCCGCGGGGAGGCAGTGCGCCGGCGCTCGGCATGGGATCCTGGCGCCTCGCTCAGGGGCGGCGCCCGGCCGCGGCGGAAGAGGAGGCGCTGAGAACCGGCCTCTCTCTCGGCATGACCTTGATCGACACCGCCGAGATGTACGGGAATGGCACCTCGGAGGAGATGATCGGTCGCGTCATCGCCGGGCAGAGGGAGAAGGTCTTCCTCGTCTCCAAGGTCCTGCCGTCCAACGCGACACGCGCCGACAGTATCCGCCGGGCATGTGCGGCCAGCCTCGCGCGTCTGAAAACCGACTATATCGATCTCTATCTGCTGCACTGGCGCGGAAGCGTGCGGGACCTCGGTGTCGTTGTCGATACGTTCGAGGCTTTGCGGGCGGAAGGTCATATTCGGCGCTGGGGCGTCTCCAACTTCGGAGTTCCGGACATGGAAGAACTGTTCCGTGTCCGCGGCAGCGCGGCCTGCGCGACCAATCAGGTTTCCTACAGTCTCGTCGACCGGGGAATTGAGGCGGACCTGCTTCCGTGGAGCGAGCGGCATGGCGTGCCGCTGATGGCCTATTCGCCGCTCGGCACAGGTAATAGCGGCCTGCTTCGCAATCCTGTCCTGGCGCAAGTCGCGGCACGGCGCGGGATTGCTCCCGCGGCCGTCGCCATCGCCTGGTCCATGCGCAACGGGCAGACGATCTCCATCCCGGAATCCGGCTCAGTCGATCATATCCGCGAGAACGCCAGCGCGTTGGGCCTCAAGCTGGACGAGCAAGATCTCGCCGAGCTCGATCGCACATTTCCAGCTTAGCAATCTCTTCCACAACGATCCGATGAGACGCGGCGGCAGCCGCACGGGTCTGGACCCGAGCTTTCCGCCGCCACACGTCTCAGTCTGCGAAGAGCGGCAAATACCCATGGGCGCTCGCAGCGGGGCAGTTGCCGATGAAGCACGAGTTCTAATGGGAATGGATAATTTCGACCGCCGGCAATATCGCGTCAATCAGCCGGTCGGGTGGGTTTGGCCGGCCATCCGGCCAACAGGCTTCGTATTCCGTAATCTCAAGTCCCAGCAGGTCATGATCGGCGAGGGCTTTAAACGCTTCACGGAGATCGGCGTAGGAAAGGCCATTCGGCGATTGATATTCCGTTGCCAGCAACCCGGCGTCGAGGACATCGCAATCGAGATGGATGTAGACAGGACGGCCTCCGATGGCCTGCACAAGCCGACTTCCCAAGTCAGGACCGACCGGAACCAAGGCAATCTGTCCGGCATCAATCCGCTCCTGCTCGGGCGGATCGAGGTCGCGCGCGCCGACAAGGATGACATTCGCCAGATCGACGCCGTGTCCAAAGCCCGTATTCCACTCGCCAGCCGCGCCGGTAATCACCATCCCGCCGAGATAGTTCATGTCGGAAGCACCTTGCCCGGTCGGGACGTTGCAATCCCCATGCGCGTCGAACCAGACGATCGCGGCGTCGGGGAAGCAGGTTGCAACCGGCGGTAGCGCGGCGATGCTTGCGGCGCAACGGCCCATCGTGAGAAGCAAGGGACGGTTGCCTTCGAGTTGTTCGGCGATGGAGCGGGTGAGCAGGCGAAGATCGGGTGTCACGGCTTTCAGCTGCTCGGCCCAACCTCCTTCCACAATAGCGAAAGGCGAACCGATAGTCCGCGTCTCCACGCCGAGCCGATGGGCAATTTCGGCTCCGAGGCTCAAAGCGCCCAGCATCCCCCGTTCATTTCTGTCACCGGCATTGGCGGCGTAAATAATCACGTCCATAGGCTGCATCGTTGCATATCAAGAGACCGTTTTTACATCCAACATCGCCCCCGGCTGTATGATCGACGCCCAACCGTTCATGTCAAAGAAGGTCGAACGCGATGAGGCTGCGCCCCATGGCCTCGGCGGCTGTGCTGGCGTCGATCAGAGGACGGTCGAGCCGCGACGCGCCCGTCTTGCCGTCGACATTTTGCGGCCAACCCAGCTCATGCACGACCGAGGCGACTTCGGGACTGAACCGGCCGACCGTGCGCACAAGCCAATCCGGCAACGTGGCCTTGGGCAGCTTCCTATCGGGAAAAAGCGGCCTCAGCCTTCGCGCCAGTTCGATCAGGGACAGGGTTTCCACAGCCGCGATGCAGCGCTGACCGGCCGCAGCGGGATTGGTCAGCGCATCGACATGCAGCGCAACGACGTCGCGCACGTCGACCATGGCAAGCGATAGCTTAGGCACGGCGGGCGTCTTGCCGTCGAGCAGCATCGCGACCACCGCCGCCGATGTCGGAGCGTGCGAATCGAGCAGCGGTCCCAGCAGGACGCCAGGATGGATGACGGACAGAACACTTCGCCGACCCGCCTTCTCCGCGAGCCGCCAGGCTTCACGCTCGGCCAGCGTCTTGGACGCCGCGTAGGTAGTCGTGCGCCTGCTTTGCGGATCGGTCCAATTCGCCTCCGTCAGTCGCGCGCTCGGGTCGGTATGGCCATATTGTATTGCAGCCGTCGACGAGGTCAGCACGATACGCTCCGCGCCTGCCGCGAGTCCTGCGGAGATCGCGTGGCGCACGCCCGCCACTGCCGGGCCGATTACGGTCTGCGGGTTCTTCACTTTTGTCAGCACGACTGGAGAAGCGGTGTGGACAATGAACCGGCATCCCTCGGCGGCGGCGTCCCAGCCGGCGCTGTTCGATAGATCGAGTTGAACGAAGCTGAGGCGGTCGATGTCGGCGCCTGCGCGCGACAGCGCCGCGCGAACCTGCTCTGCCTTGCTCATGGCGCGGACGCTTCCGCGAACGTGATAACCGGCGGCGAGCAGTCCAAGGGCGATGTGCTTGCCCAGGAAGCCCGAGACGCCGGAGAGGAGCACTGTATCCGCCATGGTTTGCGTCCTAAGAGGGCGTTTGCCAGGCGCGCGCGACAATCAGCCCGGCGAGGACGACGAGAACCGCAAGCGTGATGTAGTGGACCGGCAGGACGGGCACGCCAGCCTGTTTCAGGGTGATGATATCGAAGAGCGGCAAGGTAATGCTCACGACGAAGACCACCGCCAGCGCCGGCCACATGCCGAAGACGAGCAGCAGCAGACCGATCACGGACAGCACGAGATTCCGGTCGCGGTAGACCGCGTGATAGAATTCCGCCGTCTTTCCGTCGGCAGGCAAGCCGAAGCCCGTCGCTCCTGCGCCGGGGTCAATGATCCCCCGCACCGCCAGGGCAGCTTGGGCTACGAGAAGCAGCAGGGTGAGCACGAAGGTCACGGTGTTCAGGACTGGCATCAGAAATTCTCCATTTATCGAGGACAGTGTTTTGTCGGGCCTGACCGCCGCCTTCATGGGACCAGCACGATCTTGCCGCTCACCGACCGGCTCTCCATCGCGCGATGAGCCTTCGCGGTGTCGCGCAGCGGCAGCACTTCGCCGACCAGCGGCGCGATAGCGCCTTCGGCCACCAGCTTGAGGACGGTTGCGAGGTCGTCCCGATAGGCTTGCGCGCGCACCTCGCGCCAAGCCGGGATCGCGTAGGTCGCGACGCTCTGGCTCTTGCCGAACAGGCCGAAGGCGGAGAAGCGGCTGCCCAGCATCATGTCGGCGATGGCGAGCAGGTGGATCTTGCCGCCCCGTGTCGCGTCATAGCCGCCATAGAGGACGCCGACGCCGGTCGGCTTGAGGGCCGGTAGCGAGATTTTTCTGAAATGCCGCCCGCCGATGTGATCGAAGGCCGCCACGACGCCGCCACCGCTGATGGCCCGTGTGCGGGCGGCAACGTCTTCGCTCTGATAGTCCAGCGCAACGCCGCCCAGCCCTTGCACGATCTGAGCCTTGCCGCGCGACGCAGCGCCGATCGTCTTCACCTCGCCGAGGCGGGCAAAGTCGAGCAGCAGGCTGCCAACCCCGCCGGCGGCACCGTGGACGAGTATCCATTCTCCGGCCTCTGCCTGCGCCACCCGATGCAGCATCTGCCAGGCGGTGATGCCATTGAGCACGACGGCGGCCAATGCGGCGGCATCCGCAGCTTCCGGCGCAGGGACGAGCCAGCGCGCCTCGACATTGCGCCGGTCCGCATAGGAGCCCGACACGGTGACACCGGCCACGCGCTGGCCCACCTGAAATTCGGAAACGTCAGCGCCGGTCTCCTCAACCCGGCCAACGAAATCATAGCCCGGCGTCACCGGAGGCTTGGCGCTGGAATAGAGCCCGCGCCGCATGACGATGTCGGCATAGGCGACGCCGGCAGCCTCGATCTTCACGCGCACCTGGCCCGGCCCAGGCGGCGGTAAGATGACCTGCCGCGGCCGGAGGACGTCAGCGCCGCCCGCCTTGGCGACATGCATTTCCAGGGCTTCCATTCGGCGGCCTCGTGAATTATTTTCGAAGCACTATAAAAACATCCAAACGCCTCCCTGACAAGAATTGTTTTCGGATCACTCAAAAAATGACAGCCAGCCCGAGAACCCGTGGACGCCCCCGCGCATTCGACCGCGACGAAGCCCTGAAGACGGCGATGCTGCTGTTCTGGCGGCACGGCTATGACGGGGTGCCGGTGGCCCAGCTTGCGACGACGATGGGGATCGCGCCAGCGAGCCTCTATGTCGCCTTCGGGTCCAAGGAGGCGCTCTATCGCGAGGCCGTGCGGCTCTATCTCTCCCTGGGTCGTCTCGGCATCGAACGCCTGCAAGAGAGTGCCAGCGCGAAGGAAGGAGTCCACGCCATGCTGCGGAACGCGGCAAAGGCGTTCACCCAACCGGACCTGCCTCCAGGCTGCATGGTGGGCGTTGGCGCGCTGCGCTGCGCAGGCGAGAACAGGGTCATCGAAGAGGCCACGGCCGAACTTCGCCGGCTCTCGGCCGAGGCGGTGCATCTGCGGATCGAGCGCGCCTGCAAGGAAGGGGAACTCGGTAAGGATGTCTCGCCGCAAACGCTGACCGATTTCTTCAGCGCGGTCGTCGAAGGCATGTCGGTGCTCGCCTGCGACGGCGCTTCCCGAGAACGGCTGCTGCGCATGGCGGACACGGCGATGGCGGCTTGGCCGGCGGTTGATTGACAGCCGCACCGGCCGAAGGCGAGCGCGCTTCCTCATTGCGATGTAGTGAGCCGGTGGGCTGCCAGCGACAAAGCCCCGGCGCATTAGCGCTGGGTCCGCCTCCTCCCGAAAAACATACGAATGAAGATGAGGCGGCCGGAAAACCTATTTCATTTCATAAGGTTACGGGCCGCACTTCAGGCTCCATTTGTAGGGCTATAGTGTAAACGTAGTTCTCCGATTCATCACTCTCGGCCCGTCGAGCACCATCGGCGCGACCATGCCGTTGTTGCGCAGGCCGGCGACGAGGGTTGTCGTCTTCCAGTGGCCGTGCGGGATAGCGGCACGCAGCCGTTCGCCGCGCGGTGACCGGCCGCGGGGCCATGTTGGTCGAAGTCCAGGTCTCGTCGATGAACACTAGGCGGTCCGGATCGAGGTCCAACTGCTCTCGAACCATTCCCAGCGCCGCGTCAGGATGTCGGGGCGCTGCTGCTCGGCCGCGTGCGCCGACTTTTTCAGCGTGATCCGCCGCCGTGCGAAGAACCGCCACAAGGTGGCGACGCCGACCGGCACGCCCGCCTCGGCCTGTTCCACGCGCAGCTCGCTCAGCGTGATGTCCGGCCTCCGCTCCAGCAGTTCAACGATCGGCGGCGCATGGGCCTCGATCCGCCCCGAGCGGCGATCCCCGCCAAGTGGCCCCGGCGCCACCGAGCCCACCGCACGCTTCAAGGACGCCCAGCCGATCGCACTCGAGATGCCGACGCTGAAGCGTGAAGCGGCTGCCCGGCACGAGGATCCAGCCTCGATCGCCGCGACAACACGCTCCCGAAGATCCACCGACAGCGCCTTCGACATGCCTGTCGGCCCCCTCCCGATGGACAGCTTGAATCCGATCTGCGCCGCGTCGAGGAAGCACTTTCGCGATTCAGTCAGGTCGGAGGCCGCTCTAGCTAGCGAATTTGGCGCTGCTTCCGCGCTTCGCGGCACTTGCCTGGATTCACAAGCTTTTCGGGCGCTTGCCGAGGGCATTTCTGCGGCCCAGGAGCAACGCGGAACTCATGAAGATGCCTCATAGGCCCATGCGCATTCGGCCGCCTAATCGCGCTTCGGATCGTCACCTACGTTAAATGCGTTGCGGGAACGCTCCGTCAAGACTCCAGTCAAATTATGCTGCCGGAGAAGCCTGTGCAGTTACTTCTACAACGTATTACCGGCGCACGATCGGAAGAGATCCCTGCAGTCGCATGGTCCGTCGTCTACATCATCGCCCTCTTCCTGGCCTATTATGTCTTGCGTCCCATCAGGGACGAACTCGGCGTAGCCGGCGGCGTGGGAAACCTGCCCTGGCTTTTTACCGGCACGCTGCTTGCCATGCTCGCAGCTAGCCCTTTGTTCGCCTATGCCGTGCGCCGCTTTCCGCGGGAACGATTCATCGCCATTTCCTACAGGTTCTTCACGGCGAACCTCATAGTGTTCGTCGTCCTCCTGGCGGTCGCTCCGTTGGGCCAGCAGGCCTGGATAGGCCGAGCCTTCTTCATATGGGTTTCGGTTTTCAACCTGTTCGTGGTTTCGATCTTCTGGTCCTTCATCGTTGACATCTTCGATGGAGAACAAGGCAAGCGGCTGTTCGGTGTTCTCGCAGCGGGCGCGACGTTTGGCGGTCTGATCGGATCGGCACTCACCGCGGGCCTGATCGAGCAGGTCGGGCGAACCTGGCTTCTCGTGATCTCCATCCTGCTGATCGAGGTCGCGGTACTCGCCTCACGCAAATTGTCGCGCGTCAGCGAAACTTTCCACAAGCCCATCAAGACCGAAGACCCCCACACGCCGCTGGGCGGCGGCATATTCGCCGGGCTCGTTCACACCTTCCGCTCGCCTTATCTGTTGGGGCTTGCGATTTTCATTCTGATCTATTCGGTCACCTCGACCGTTCTTTATTTCCAGCAGGCCAGCATCGCTGAGGCGAACTTCCCCGACCGTGCGGCGAGAACCGCTTTCTTCGCCGGCATCGACCTCTGGGTGAACGCGATCACCTTGATCCTGCAGCTCTTCTTCACCGGCCGGCTCATGGGCTGGCTCGGCGTGCTGGCCACGCTCTGCGCGCTTCCGCTGGTCAGCGTGCTGGGTTTCAGCACACTCGCCGCCTACCCAACGGTTGGCGTCTTTGTTGTCGCCCAGGTCAGCAGGAGGGTGAGCAATTTTGCACTCGCCCGTCCGGCCCGGGAAGTGCTGTTCACGTCCAGCGTGCGGGAGGACCGCTACAAGGCGAAGAACTTCATCGACACGGTGATCTATCGCGGGGGCGATCAGGTCGGGAGCTGGAGTTATGCCGGGCTGATGGGCCTTGGCCTCAGCATCACCCAGATCTCGATCATCGCGGTGCCGTTGTCCCTCATCTGGCTGGCGCTGAGCCTTTGGTTGGGGCGGACACACACCCGGAAGGAAGCGCGGCTGGCAGAAGAGCGCGCGTCGCTCGCCGCGATCCCATGCCCGGCGAAGGTTTACTGACGAGGCACGCAAAGCCCGTGCCCATCCCAAATCGAGAGGAATGAACACATGTCCATCTCACGTCGATCGACCATCGGTGCGCTCGGCATGCTCGCCGCGCTGCCTGTCCTCTTTCCCGCTCGCGCCCGAGCACTTCCGCCGATGCGTATCGGTGTGATCGGGGCGGGATCGTTGGGGGGCACGGTCGGACGACTTTGGGTTCGGGCCGGCCATGAAGTCATGTTCTCGTCCCGCCATCCCGAGGAATTGGAACCGATGGCACACCAGCTCGGTTCGCGCGCATCCGTGGGCCTTCCTCCGGCCGCGGCCGAATTTGGGTCGGTGCTGCTGTTTGCCGTCCCGTTCGAAGCCGTTCCACAGCTCGGCCGCGATCTGCGTCAGTCGATCAACGGTAAGATCATTGTGGACGCCTGCAATCCTCCTCTGTCCGGAGGATCGAGCGACCTGATCCGAGAAGCCCGGGCGAACGGCGTCGCCGAAACGATGGCGAAGTATCTTGCCGGGGCTCGACTGGTCAGAGCCTTCAGCTGCGTGGATGCTACCGTCATTGAAGGGTCAGGCACGCGCAGTAGCGGCCGCGTCGGCGTTCCGGTCGCGAGCGATGACCCGGAAGCCATGCAACTTGGCGCCGGCCTTGTCGTCGACGCAGGCTGTGATCCGGTCATCGTCGGAAACCTGGCCTCGGCAAGGGTCTTCGAGCAGGGGGGACCCGGTTGGCGAGCGCATCTGTCAGCGACTGAGCTACGGCGCAGGCTTGGGCTTCCTGCGACTGCAAACTGAGATACGCGCCCCAAGTCTCCTGGCAGCTTGTCTGCGAAGCAAGCATGGATCATTGCAGTACCTCCCCTTGCCCGCGCGCAACAATCAGTTTCGCCTTCGCTGAGAATGATGAGGCGTGCTCATAAGCGCATGCCACTTCAGGCAGATAATCAACGAGCGTCCCGGCTTCTATGTTCGGTCGGACGCTGACGCCGCCTGTCGCGACGCCTCATCAAGTCCTATCGCAATCAGGAGTCTTTCCATGGCCGTCAAAGCCTATGGAGCCTATGCCGGCGACCGGCCGCTTGAACCCATCGGCATTGAACGCCGCGCGCCCGGTCCCCACGACGTGCAGATCGATGTCGCCTTCTGTGGCGTCTGCCACTCAGATCTGCACCAGGTTCGTTCGGAATGGGCCGGCACCATCTATCCGTGCGTGCCTGGCCACGAAATCGTCGGCCATGTCACCGCAGTCGGCCGCGACGTCGGTAGGTTCCAGGTCGGTGATACCGTGGGCGTCGGCTGCATGGTGGACAGCTGCCAGCACTGCCTCGCCTGCGATGACGGGTTGGAGCAATATTGCCAGCACGGGGCCACCTTCACCTACAACTCGCCGATCGCGGATCCGCCGGGGCATACGCTCGGCGGCTACTCGCAGCGGATCGTGGTGAACGACAAATTCGTCCTGAAGGTCACCCACTCCGAGGAGCAGCTTGCGGCGGTCGCGCCGCTGTTGTGCGCGGGGATCACCACCTATTCGCCGCTCCGCCATTGGAAAGCGGGGCCGGGCAAGAAGGTGGGCATCGTGGGTATTGGCGGCCTCGGCCATATGGGCATCAAGCTCGCGCATGCCATGGGCGCACATACGGTCGCGCTGACCCATTCCGAGAGCAAACGCGCGGCCGCCAAGGTCCTCGGCGCCGATGAGGTGATCGTGTCGCGGAACGCCGAGGAGATGGCGGCCCATGCCGAGAGCTTCGACTTCATCCTGAACACCGTCGCGGCGAGCCACAATCTCGATGACTACACCAACCTCCTGAAGCGCGACGGAACGCTGACCCTGGTCGGCGTGCCCGAGCGTCCGCACCCGTCGCCCAATGTCTTTCCGCTGATCTTCAGGCGCCGGTCAATCGCGGGCTCGATGATCGGCGGCATCGCCGAGACGCAGGAGATGCTGGATTTTTGCGCCGAGCACGGCGTGGTCGCCGAGATCGAGATGATCCGCATCCAGCAGATCGACGAGGCCTATGACCGCATGCAGCGCAGCGACGTCAAATACCGCTTCGTGATCGACAACGCCACGCTGACTGCGTGAACGAAAGGAAGACGCCATGAACCCCAGCTACGATTTCACGGGGCAGGTCGCGCTCGTCACAGGTGCCAGCACCGGCATTGGCCGCGCCACCGCCAAGGCGTTTGCAGAGGCCGGCGCGGCGGTCGCGCTCGTGGACCGCAACGAGGAGAAGCTCCTCGCGACCGTCGACGAGCTGACATCCGCCGGCGGCAAGGCGATCGGCATCGTCTGCGACGTCTCCGACGAGGCGCAGGCGCAGGCCGCCGTCGCGCGCACCGTTGCCGAGTTCGGCCGGCTCGACATGGCTTACAATAATGCCGGCATCCTGGGGCCGATGTGCCCGATGGTCGAGGAAACGGCCGAAGGGTTCGACGGCGTCAACGCGGTCAACCTGCGAGGCGTCTGGACGTTCATGAAGCACGAGCTTCTTCAGATGAAGAAGCAGGGCAGAGGCGCGATTGTCAATTGCTCGTCGCTGGGCGGACTTGTCGGTCTTCCGGGCCGCGCGGCCTATCACGCGACCAAGCACGGCGTGATCGGTCTCACCAAGAGCGCCGCGCTCGACGTCGTCGCCGAGGGCATCCGCGTTAATGCCATCTGCCCCGGTTGCATCGATACGCCGATGGGCGATGAAATCGATCCCGCCGCGATGAAGGAATTTCTGAAGGAGCAGCCCATCGGTCGCATGGGCAGGCCCGAGGAGGTCGCACAGGCGGTGCTCTGGCTGTGCAGCCCGGGCGCCAGCTTCGTGCTGGGCGTGGCGCTCCCCGTCGACGGCGGCTTCGTGGCGCACTGAGACAGAAGGAGCGCGCCAATGGGCCATGTTGGGGACGCGGAGGAAATCGCCGATGGGATCCTCCGGCCGCTCAACCCGGCTGCGAGCTTCGTGATCGGTCACGCTCTCCCAGTCCATGGCAAATACTCCTTCCCCCGCGAACAGCGTATCCAACGGTGAATCTAGTTCGGTGACGTGCCGGGCGTCTTCCCTCCGTCTCTGCTTCGGATTGCCGCGTCAGGCCATGTCCGCGCGAAGTTCGGCCTTCATTTCGAGCAGCCGCCACTCGTAGTCGCGCAGGATGCTCTCCTTGCGTGTGACGCTCTGGATCAGGCCAGCGAGCGAACGCTGGCATTGATCCAGAGCCGCGCTGGTCAATGCCAGCAGGCGGGCGCGCACCTGCCTTTCCAGCTCGGCGTACAGGCGCGCATAATCAACGCCTACGACTTCGCACAGGCCTCCCGCTTCGACCGCAACCGCTTCAAAGCTGATGTCCGTCGCAAGTTCGATTTCTGCACGTGCTTCATCGGAGCGAACCGTGTAGTCGCCCAGATACTCCCGTTCCGCCCGGAGAAACGCGCCAAACAGCGATCGCGATAGCTCCCGGCAAACGGCCTTCACGTCGCGCGCTGCCGCGTGACGTTCCAGCAATTCGACCAGGGCCGGTACCACCTCGCGCCATGTCGACTCGCTGATCGTGTCATGATGCTGGACCAGTCGGCCGCGTGACTCGCGTGCGGCTTCCTTCAATTCGGCCAGCGCCGGCAGCAACCGATCGTGCAGCCCGCCCATCACGTTTTCCTCCAGATGGTGCAGCAGCACTTCGGCCGGCTTGCGCCCCTTGTAGGCAAGCGCCGACTCGGCGATGGCCAGCAAGGCAGCGTAGAGACGCTCGAATCCGGCCTCCTTCATCACCGCCGGCATCTGCCGCGGCTCGCGCGCCATGTAAACCGAGATGGAGACCGGCGGTCTAAGCTTCGTCACCTTCACGCCCATTGCCGCCAGCTTTTCCCGCGCGCGCGAAACGACGTCCGCTTCCTGCAGCGCGCGGTTCTCGGCGGTCTTGTTGCGCAGGCGCTTCACCAGTTCGCCATTGACCTCGTCCTCCTCGTACAGGTCGCTGCGCGTCAAGACGGGCAGCAGCGACTTGGCACGACGAAGCTCGCGGGCCAGTTCGTCAAGTTCCTGCACCTGACCCGGCGACGCGGAGCTCGTGAGCCACAGCACGCCATCGGCGCTGTCCGTGAAGTGCTGGGTCAGCGCCGCGTTCTCCTGCGTCACCGAATGCAGACCTGGCGTGTCCACCAGCATGAGCTTCTCCCCCAGGAGTACGCCCTGGAGCCGGGCTGTGGTCTCGGTCACGCCCTCCCTCAAGCGTTCCGTAGTTTCCACGATGCGGCCGGCATCGAGGTGGAAGTACCGAACGATTTTGCCCTGCGCGGAGAAGCGATCGGCGAGGAAGTTGCAGAAGGAGCTCTTCCCGGCATTGAACTTGCCGAACACAAGCAGGATGGCCCTGTCGTCGAAGCTGTCGGCCAGCCCCAAGGCCGGCTGCAGGTCGGTCCACTGGCGCGACCACGTCGACATGGCGGTATGCAGCATGGCGTCAATGGCCTTGATCTGGCGGGCTAGCGCACTATTCTCACTTAATCCCGAGCCCGTCAGACGATTGGCCCGCAGGTCCATGGAGAACTGCGCCAGCCAGTCATTCAGTCGCCGCAGGACCGATTTGAGATCCTGCTCAAGGAACTCGAAGGCATCGATTTCAGCGATGAAGCGCTGCTCGCAGCTCGTATCCGCTTTCATGCATCCGTTTCCATTGCCTGTAAGGCGGTCAAGGCACGCGCCGCCGCGGCGCCGGCCGCTTCGACATCCGCAATCGCCGTTCTCAACGCGTTTCTGTCCTTGGACAGCTCATAATAATAGGCAAATGCGCACCGAATGCCCTCGCGGCCCGTCGCCTCGCAGAACCGCCTGCGCAGGTCCTTTCGGAATTTCACCGACACGCCCATGACGGCCACCATGACGGTGTTCAGGCTGCCGGCGGCGATTTGCTGTTCCTTGGGCAAGCCGACCACGCCGTGCCCGACCAGGAAGCTGTCGATCTGAATGCAGGCACGCGAGTAGGCAATCTGGATGCGCGCGCGCTCCAGCTTCGCCTGGGTCAGCTTGTATTTGTCCTGTGCGGTGTCCTTGACCACGGCATAGTCTGGAACCGGAGCATCCACGACCTCCTCGACGTCCCGCCCGACCTTGTCGAGGATCGCGTCGAGCCCCTCGTCGAAGCTCTGGCGCTGCTGGACCTGGTTCCTCCGCAAGGATCCCAGCGTCTGCTGCTGCCGGGCGTGAAGCTGCTCCAGCTCCTCGTGGATTTCCCCGAACAGCAGCCGGGCTTCATGATCGCGCGCATCAGGGACGCGACCTACTGCTTCCTCCAGCAACGCCCGCAGCAGAGGGATTCCGCTCCTTTCCACCAGCAGCGCCTTCGCACCCTCGACGCCCTGGCGATGGCGTGTGGCGGAGACGGCATGCACGGCGGTGTCGGCCGCCTGATCATGGATGGCCGACCGCACTTTTCCGAGCTCTCCCTCGTCGGCCAGCTGGTCCACCTGAGTGAGCACGAACAAGGTCTGGCGATGGGTGCGAAGCGCGTCCGTGCGCAGCTCTTCCAACAACGCCAGTTCCTTCGCGTCCAGCTCGCCCTCCTTTGCAGAATGGACGAACAACCGGATGTCCGATTTCAACCAGGCGGCTTGCAGCGCCTGGCAGTCATCCTCGGTGCCGACATCCGCATCCAGGCCCGGTGCGTCCAGCCAGCGCACGCCGTGATGCAGGCACTCGGACAATTTCACCGTCTCGCGCTTGTCGGCCACGGCAAAGACGTCACGACCTACCAGCTCGTTGAGCAGGCGGCTTTTGCCGTGGTTGTACTTGCCGATCACCGTGACGACGGGTTCGCCGCTGGCGGCCAACTCCCGCAAGCGGGCAAGGTCGTGCGCTCGGTTCGGCAGCACCGACACAAGATCATGCTGTGCTTGTTCGCGGGTTCGGCTGTCCATCGGCGGGCGCTCAGCTCCTCAGGAATCCCAGCAACGCCGCATTGAATGCCGCTGCCGATTCCAGATTGACGATGTGCCGGCCCGGCAGCGAGACGTGCCGGCCTGCCCGGACCTTGTCGGCGATGTATTCGAGGTCGGATGGCGGGCAGACCTGGTCGTCGTCGCCGGAGATTGCCAGCACCGGGTTGGAAATCGCCTGGATCTGCTCGCGCAGATCCGCGTTTGCCAGTGCCGCGCAGCAGCCATTGTAGGCATCGGGGTTGACCTTCACGAAGCTGTCCAGGATCTTCGCCGCCACGTCGGCGTGTTCGGCATTGAACGTGGGGGAGAACCAGCGCTCGGCGGTTGCCGTGGCCAGGGCCGCCAGCCCGTTTGCCCGCACCGCGGCGATGCGGGCGCTCCAGCTCTCGGCGGTGCCGATCTTCGCCGCGGTGGCGCAGAGCACGATCCTGTCGAGCCGGCTGCCGGCGTGGATGCCCAGCCATTGCCCGGTGAGCCCGCCGATCGACAGGCCGCAGAAATGGGCACGCTCGATTTTCAGCGCGTCCAACAATGCCAGCGCGTCGCGGCCCAGATCGGCGAGCGAATAGGGCGGCAGCGGCGTGGTCGATTGGCCGTGGCCGCGGCGGTCGTAGCGCAACACGCGGAAATGCCGCGCCAGCTCCGTCGTCTGCGCGTCCCACATATGAAGGTCGGTGCCGAGGGAATTGCAGAACAGCAGCCACGGTGCCGAAGAGGGCGCTGCCTCGCACGCGACGCGGAAGTGCAGATTGTGGGTGGGCAATGCGAGAAAGGCGTCGTCGGGCATGCCGCGGCTCTCCGGTCGTTCCGGCAACATGGTCACGGCTTCAATGGCGCATGGCTGTTCCCGATAATGCGTGATGGGGGCGGCGGCAGTGCCTGGGCGCTGCCGCCGGATCGAGCGCTCAGGCCGCGGCGCGGGCGCGTTCGACGACCTGGTTGTCCTTGCCGTGGACGAGAGGGGTCAGTTCGAGATCGAACTCGATGTCCCTGTAGGCATCCTCGTCGAAGCCCACGGCCCGGCCGTCGTTCTTCTCCACGACATGCGGGATCAGCCCCTCGCGCGTAGCGAAGGCGAAGTCGTCCCAGATCAGCGGATCGCCTTCGATGTTGAACTGCGTCGTCAGCTTGCGGAACTTGTCGGTGGTGACGAAGAAATGCACGTGCGCCGGGCGATTGCCGTGGCGGTTGAGCTGGTTCAGCAATGTCTGGGTCGACCCCGACGGCGGACAGCCATAGGAGGCCGGCATCTTCGTCAGCGCTTCGTACTTGCCGTCCGCGCCGGTCCGGATCGCGCCGCGCAGGTTGAACTCGCTCTGCCGGCCGGTCGGGTCAAAGTGCGAATAGAAGCCCTTGGAATCGGAATGCCAGATTTCGACGAGCGCGCCGGCGACCGGCGCGCCGTCCGGGCCGGTGACGGTGCCATGGATGCGCAACGGAGCCGCATCCGGGTCGGGGTTCTTGTCGAGCCGCGCCTTGCCCTCGGCAATCGGGGCGCCGGCCACGTAGAGCGGACCCTCGATGGTACGCGGGGTGCCGCCGGTGATGCCCAGCTCCTTGTCCTCGGCATCAAGGCGCAGATCGATGTAGTGCTCAAGACCCAGACCCGCGGCCAGCAGGGCCCCCTCGCTCTCGGCCCCGAGTTTGTTGACGTAGTTGATGCCCGCCCAGATTTCGTCCGGGGTGAGGTCGAAATCCTCGATGGTCTTGAACAGGTCGGACACGATGCGATGCACGAGCTGCTTTGCGCGCTCGTTGCCGCCAGCGCCATCGAGATTGGCAATGACGCGCAGGAAGTCCTGCACGTCATTGCTGTCGTAAATCTTCACGCTCATCCTTGCTTCCTCCTTTGGATGCGCTGGCTGGGTTCTCACGGAGACCCGCCGCGCCGGTTGGCTTCAGGCGTCGTCCTCACGGATCGACGAGGGGTGACGGCATAGCGGCGTCACCGAAATCTTCATGTACGGAAACAGCGGCAGGCCGATCAGGATCTCGTGCAGCTCGGCATTGTCCTTTGCGTCAAAAATGCTGTAGTTCGCGTACTCGCCGGCAATGCGCCAGATATGTCGCCACTTGCCACTGTGTTGCAGTTCCTGCGAATACGCTTTCTCGCGTGCCTTGATCTCATTGGCGACGCCCGCCGGCATGTCGAGTGGCAGATTCACGTCCATTCGCACATGGAAAAGCATCTCCGTTGTTCCTCCTGCCCCACTCGGTGACCTTGATCAGGCCGTCAAATCGAAGCGGCAGGCCCGAAACGCTCCGGGCCTGCCGCTTGCTGGCTCATTAAGCCGCCGCCACCTGGACGGCTGCGGAGCGGCGCACATTGCTCACCGCGAACACCAGCATCGCCAGGGCGGAGAGCGCCGCCGGAGTGGCGAAGATCAGGAAGTTGTGCTGGAGTGGAAGTTCCTGTGCCAGAAGCACGCCCCCGAGGGTGGGTCCGACGATCGCCCCGATGCGCCCGACACCGGAGGCCCAGCCGAGGCCCGTGGAGCGTACCGAGAGATTGTAGAGCTGCGCCACGCTGGCATAGAGGAGGATCTGCGTGCCGATGGTCGTGGCGCCGGCGATGAAGACCATCGTGAACAGCAGAGGAGTCGGCAGGCCGAAGCCGATAAGGGCGATGGACACCGCGGCGGCGAGGAAGAAGCCGACCACTACTTTCGGCAAGCCGAACCGGTCGCCGAGCCAGCCGCCCATGATCGCTCCGAGCATACCGCCAAAATTGAGCGAGAACAGGCTCAGGAGGCTGGCCTGTTCGGCGTATCCGACTTCCTGGAGCACCTTCGGCAGCCACGAGGACAGCAGGTAGACAAGCAGCAGGCAGCAGAAGAACGCCGCCCACAGCATCAGCGTGCTCACCGCGCGCTGATGGCGGAACAGTTCGGCCACCGAGGCCGATGCCCCCTTGCTCTCGGTGAACACCAGGCGATCATCGGCGCCGAGCGGCGCGGAAGGCGCGATCTTCGCATAGATTTCCCTGGCCTGCTCCTGCTTGCCCTGCCTGATCAGGAAGCCGAGGGATTCCGGTAGCTTCCACAGGATGAGGGGAAGCATCAGGAGCGGGAACGCGGCGACGAAGAACATCGGCTTCCAGCCGTAGTTCGGGATCAATCCGATCCCGAGGCCGGCCGCGACCATGCCACCCACCGAATAGCCGGAGAACATCACGGCGACCATGGTGCTGCGCAGGCGTTTCGGCGCGTACTCGTTCATCAGCGCCACCGCGTTGGGCATCAGACCGCCGCATCCCAGGCCCGCGATGAAGCGGAAGACCCCGAACTGGGTCGGAGAGCTGGCGAAGCCGGCGAGCAGCGTCGACATGGTGAACAGGACGAAGCAGATGGCGATGCCCATCTTCCGTCCGATCTTGTCGGCCAGCGAGCCGAAGATCAGGGCGCCGAACATCATTCCGAACAGCGCCCATGCCTGCAGGGTGCCCGCCTGCGGCTTGCTCAGACCCCATTCCGTCATCAGTGCCGGCAACACGGTGCCGGCGACGAAGACGTCATAGCCGTCGACGATCAGCAGCAGACCGCAGACGACCGCCACCATCCACTGGAATCCCCCGAACGGCGTATTGTCGATCGCCTCGGTCACCTCGATGTTTCGCATTGTTGTCCCTCCTGAAGCTTTTATGATTGTTCATTGTCGCGGAGATTCTCCGCGCTGAAATTCTCAAGCGTTCCTATGCGCTTTCCTTCAACGCGACGTTCGGTGTGAATTTCTCGTAGTGAAAGCTGTTGGGCTCGACGCCATTGGCGTCGAAATACTTCCGCACGGCATCGACCATCGGAGGCGGGCCGCACAGATAGACATCCGGATGGCTCTCGCGGACGATGTCCTCGGGCATGTGTTGCGTTACCCAGCCTTTGCGCGGATGGCTGGACGCCGCGTCGGCCACCGCGGTCGTGTAGCTGAAGCCCGGCAGTTGCGCCGCATAGGCCTCCAGGGCCTCCACGAGCACCAGGTCGAGGTCGCGGGTGACGCCGTAGATCAGATGGATCCTCTGCTGCGAGCCGGCGCGGGCGAGCACCTCCAGCATCGACAGGAAGGGGGCGAGCCCCGTGCCGCCGGCGAGGAGAAGAAGCGGGCGGTGGACATCGCGCAGATAGAAGCTCCCCAGCGGGCCCGTGAGGTTGAGCTTGTCGCCCGGCTTGGCGCGCGCCAGCCAGCCGCTCATCACCCCATCGGGAATCCTCTTGATCAGAAAGGCGATCCGCCCTGCGCCCGGCGCTGAGGAGAAGGAATAGGACCGGCTCTGGCCGCTGCCCGGAACGTCGATATTGACATATTGCCCCGGCAGGAAGACCGGCGCCGGCGCGGCGGCGTCCACGTCCAACTCGAGCACGATCGCGGCATCGTTGTGCAGCGTCACCTGTGCCACCGTGGCAGCGAATGTCTGCTGCCCGGTCTTGCAAGCGACCGAGCTGACGGGAACGTTGATGACGCAATCGCTCGACGGGATCATCTGGCAGGTCAGCACCAGCCCCTGCGCCGCCTCGTCCTGCGTCAGGGCATCGTCGATATAGTCGCTGCCAAGATCGTATTCACCGCTTTCGGCGCGGCACTTGCACGTGCCGCAAACCCCGTCGGAGCAATCCATCGGTAGGTTGATCTTGCTGCGGAAGGCAGCATCGAGCACCTTTTCTCCCGCCTTGCATTCGACAAAGCGGGTCACTCCGTCCTCGAAGTTCAGTGCGATCCTGTAGCTGGACATAGAACACTCCCTATGCCGGCCGGCGACGCCTCTCAGATGTGATAGACGTCGATGACCTGGCGGATGTAGTCGTTCTTCAGAACGATCTTCTTGTTCGAGATGAGCAGGCCGGCCTCGCTCTTGCGCAAGGTGACGAACACCGTGCCGAAGAACTGGTCGGTGACTTTGTAGCGATGGTTGAGCGTGAGGAAATTGTACCGAAAGTCGGCCTCATCCGCTCGGGCTGCGAGCAACTCGATATTGCTCACGTTGTGGCTGGTGCGCGGTTCCGGCGTGGATGCACCGGAGCGCTCGGTCTTGATGCGGAAGACCCGATCTTCGAGGCCGTCGCGGTTGGGATAATAGATCAGCGAAATCTGCGACTGCGGATCTTCGGTGATCCGGTCGTCGTCGTCCCAGGCGGGCATCCAATAGGCGACGTCGGGCGCATAGCAGGTGAGCCACTCGTCCCACTCGCGATCGTCCAGCAGACGCGCCTCCCGGTAGAAGAAGGCCCGCGCGGCTTCATAGGAAATGCTCATGCCTCAACTCCGCTCTTCTCGGCGGAGAGCGCGGTGCGCATCACCTTGGCCCAGTATTCGTGCTGGCGGACGAACAGTCCCTCGTCCTCGCTCCGCTCGCCGGACAGCAGGGGCTGGATGCCCATCTTCTTCGCATTGGCGTCCGGGCCGTCGATCCACAGAGGCGCGCCCCGCGACAGGTCGTTCCACAGCGCGGAAATCCCCGCATAGCCGGCCTGGCAGGCGCGGAATTCCTCGAGGTCGTCGGACGTGCCCATGCCGGACACGTTGAAAAAATCCTCGTACTGGCGGATGCGGAGCGTCCGATCGGTCGTGCTTTCGCCCTTCGGGGCGAAGCAGAAGATGCTGATCTCGGTCTTGTCCACGCTGATGGGGCGGGTCACGCGAATCTGCGTGCTGAACTGGTCCATCAGGAACACGTTCGGATAGAGGCAGAGATTGCGCGTCTGGTTGACGATGAATTCCGCTTTGTCCTTGCCGACGCGGGTAACGATCTCGTCGCGGTGGCCATAGACCGGGCGGACCTCGGGATTCATCGTGTTGGTCCACAGAAGGATGTGGCCGTTCTCGAAGCCGTAGACCCCGGCGATCGAGCGGCTCCAGCCGTTCGCGTCGACCGCCTTCGTGCCTTCCTCCTTGCGGCGCCCCATGGTTGCGGCATAGTTCCAATGGACCGAGCTGACGTGATACCCGTCGCAGCCGTTCTCCATCTGCAGCTTCCAATTGCCGTCATAGATGTAGGACGAGTTGCCGCGCAGGACCTCCAACCCGTTGGGGGCCTGGTCGACGATCTGGTCGATGATGACCTTGGTCTCGCCGAGATAATCCTCGAGCGACGCCACGTCTGCGTTCAGGCTGCCGAACACGAAACCCCGGTAGCTCGCGAAGCGCGGCACGCGCCGAAGGTCGTGCGAGCCGTCCGTGTCGAACTGTTGCGGATACTGGGTGTTCTTCTCGTCCTTGACCTTGAGCAGCTTGCCGGTGTTGGCGAAGGTCCAACCGTGGAAGGGGCAGGTGAAGCTTCCCTTGTTACCGTGCTTGCGCCGGCACAACATGGCGCCGCGATGCGCACACGCATTGATGACCGCGTGCAGCTCGCCATTCTTGTCGCGGGTCACGACCACCGGCTGACGACCGATATAGGTCGTATAGTAATCGTTCTTCTCCGGAATCTGGCTCTCATGCGCCAGGTAGACCCAGTTGCTCTCGAAGATGTACTTCATCTCCAGCTCAAACAGGTCTTCATTGGTGAAGATGTCGCGGCGGCAGCGGAAGACGCCCGCCTCCTTGTCGTCCTGCACCGCCGTGGCGAGCAGGTGATCGAGATCCGTGGTCTTTTCGACAACCTCTGTCATGGCGTTCCTCCCTTGAAAGGTAATTTTCCACTGGTCATGTGGCGCGTTCGCGCTTCTCGTGGACCCGGTTGTTGCCGCTCCCTACACGGCAACACCGGTCGTCTTGCGGAGCTTGTCGCGCGTGAAGAACGCGACGCGATCGTCGTCGAGTTCGATCCCCAGCCCCGGTCCGCGCGGGACCGTCAGCTCGAAGTCGCTGTAGTCGAGCGGGGTGGCGAGGATTTCCTCGGTCAGAAGCAACGGCCCGAACAGCTCGGTGCCCCATTGCAGATGGTCGAAGGTGGAGAACAGCTGGGCCGACGCGATGGTGCCGACGGCGCCTTCCAGCATCGTCCCGCCATAGAGGCCGATGCCGGCCGCGTCCGCGATCGCCGCGACGCGCTGGGCGCCGAACAGTCCGCCGCTTTGCTCGATCTTGATTGCGAACACGTCGGCGCCGCTGTTCCTGGCGATCTCAAACGCTGTTTCGGGGCCTTGCAACGACTCGTCCGCCATCAGCGCCACGGGAAAGCGCCTCATAAGACGCCCCAGTGCAGAGGCGGAGCTGACCGGCTGTTCGACGAGTTCGCAGCCGTTGTCGGCGAGCGCCGCCATGCCATAGGTCGCCTCTGTCTCGCTCCAAGCCATGTTGACATCGACGCGCACCGCGCCGCGGTCACCCAATGCGCGCTTGATGGCGGCGACATGGGCGATGTCCTCATTCAGCGTCTTCGCCCCGATTTTCAGCTTGAAGATCTTGTGCCGGCGCAGATCGAGCATCCTCTCCGCTTCGGCGATATCCTTCGCGGTGTCTCCTGACGCCAGAGTCCACGCCACCGGCAGGCGATCACGCAGCCGACCACCCAGCAACTCGCTGACCGGCTGGCCGAGCCGCTTGCCCTGCGCATCGAGCAACGCGGTTTCCACCGCGCATTTCGCGAAGCGGTTTTCCTTGACCATCTTGCCGATGCGCAGCATGAGCGCGCGCACGGCGGTCGCGTCCTCGCGGATCATCAGCGGGGCGAAATAGGTCTCGATGGCCAGCTGCATGCCTTCGGGGCTTTCCCCGCCATAGGCAAGACCGCCGATGGTGGTGCCCTCGCCAATGCCGACGATCCCGTCGCAGCAGTGAATTTTCACGAGCATCAGGGTCTGGCCGTTCATCGTCGCGACCGACAATTTGTGCGGTCGGATCGTCGGCAGATCGACCAGAACGGTTTCCACCCGCTCGATGACAGGGCGGAGGGGTGAGACCGGGGCAGCATGTGCAAAGGTCGTGTTCATCACCGCACCTTGCGACGGGCAAGGTGTGGACGTCCAAAACCTTTTATGTTTCTAATTATACTGATAAGGTATGGCGCACGGAAAGAACCTAGAAAATCCGTGCCTTCCCGCGCTGCAACATACCGAAAACGCGGTGCTTGATGTGCGCCGGCCGGAGCTCAAAGCATGGACCTTCGCCAGCTTCGCTACTTCGTCGCTGTCGCCCGCGAGCGCAATTTCACCAGGGCGTCCCAGCTGCTGAACATCGCCCAGCCGCCCCTGAGCCGCCAAATCCAGTCGCTGGAGGAGGAGCTTGGCGTCGCCCTCCTCATGCGCAACAGCCGACCTGTCCGGCTGACCGAGGCTGGCCGCTTGTTCTACGAGCAGGCCCTGCAAGTGCTCGGCCGTGTCGAGCAGATGCGAACGGCGACGCGGCGCGTCGGACTGAACCAGAACAGTGTTTTATCGATCGGATTTGTCGCCTCCACCCTCTATGGCGGCTTGCCGTCGCTGGTTCGAAAGCTCCGACAGCGTGCGCCGGACCTCGAGATCCAGGTGCTGGAAATGATGTCGGTCCAGCAGATTCCCGCCCTGAAGGAAGGGCGTATCGACATCGGTTTCGGCCGCATGCATCACACCGACCCGAACGTCGTCGGGATCGTGCTGCGCGAAGAACGCCTGGTGGCCGCGATCCCGAAGGGTACGCCGCTTGCAGAGCATGCCGGTCCCCTGCCAGTGGCGGCTCTGACGGGCCAGAAGCTGATCGTCTATCCCAAGGAACCGCGGCCGGGATATGCCGACCATGTGCTCAACCTGGTGCATGGTCATGACGCCCGCCCGGCCGAGGTGCAGGAGGTTCGCGAGATCCAGACCGCTCTCGGGTTGGTCGCCGCGGAAGCCGGCGTATGCATCATTCCCTCATCCGCCCGCCAGATGCGCTCTGACGTGCATTACCGGCTGCTCGAGGGCGAACGGACCACCTCGCCGATCATCCTGTATCACCGGGTCGGCGACAGCTCGCACTATATCGACCTGGTCAAGGACCTGATCCGAGAGATGTATGCGGAGAATCCGCCCTGGCTGAGCCTTGAGCACAATCTCCCGTCGCATCTATCCCTCACCGGACAGCCGGCAGCGACCAGCCCCCGGGACGGTCCTGACGAATCGGCCCATGACCACATTCGCGCTGGCTAACCTTGATCTCCGCCGCCAACAGGCAGAACGGTCCCGGTGATATAGGAGGCCTCCTCGGAGGCGAGGAACAATATCGCCGCCGCGATTTCATGCAGCTCGCCATACCGCCCGAGATGCGTCGACCGGATCGTCTGATCCACCACTTGCTGCGCCCACACCTTGTCCTGTTCGGACACCGGATCGGTTCCCCGCGGGACACGGCGAGGCGGCGCGCTCACGCCGCCGGGAGCGACGGCATTCACGCGAATGCCTGTTCCTGCGAGTTCGAACGCAAGCGAAGCTGTGAGGGCGTTCACGCCTCCCTTGGCGGCCGAATAAGGAAGCCGATTGATGCCCTTGGTGGCGATGGAGGATACGTTCACGATCGCGCCGCGGCCCCGGCGCAGCATGTAGGGAAGCGCGGTCCTGCATCCCCATAATGTCGGGAACAGGGATCGGCTGATCTCGGCCGTGATCTGGTGTTCGTCGAATTCCTGAAACGGCTTCATCCAGATCGCGCCGCCGACATTCGTCACCAGAACATCGATCTTACCGAAAGCGCCATGAGCGCGCGCCATGACGCGCTCGTTGCCGACATAGGTCTCGAGGTCCTCCACCATCGCCACCGCGCGGCCGGCACCATGTGTGTTTCCGATCTCGCTGGCGACCTCCTCCACGATGGGTGAACGGTCGACGACGAGAAGACTGGCGCCTTCCCGCGCGGCATCAAGTGCTACCTGCTTGCCCACTCCCTGGGCTGCGCCGGTAACAATCAGGCTCATGCCCTCGAAGCGTCGAGAGCGGGCGCTCTGGTCTGACACGTGTACCCCTTTCCTGGGTGGCATTGTTCGGAAGACCGCGGAGGCTCCGGTCTGGTCGCTTCGACCCGACCGGACGGCCAGAGCATCAGTGCGAAGAGGCCGCGGCCACGCCCCCTTTCTCCCGGTGCGTGGTGCGCACGGTGAAGGTGGCAAACGCCGCCACGGCGAGGGGAATGGCCAGGGCCATGAAATATCCCGACGGGCCGGCGCTGGACAGCAACTGCCCTCCGGTCGCGGAGCCGACGATGGCGCCCGTGCGGCCGATACCGATGCCCCAGCCCGTGGCGGTCGCGCGCAGCTGGGTTGGATAAGCGCCGGCAATCAAATAGTTGAGCACGAGTTGCTGCCCGCCGATGCCAAATCCGGCCAATGCGATCAGGACGAACACCACCGCCCAGCGGTCCCCCGCCAAACCGAGGCCGACCGCAACCGCGATACCGACCGTGAACATGACGGTGAGCAGTTTCCGCGGGTCGACCTTCGGCAGGATCCAAGACAGCGGAAGAGCCATGAGAATGAATGCGGCATTGACCACCACGGTACCATAGGCTGCCTGCGCCTTCTCAAGGCCCAGCGTCGTCAGCGCCGTGGGCAGCCACTGAAGGAGCAGGAACCAGGCGATCCAGTTGAAGAGGTAGATTGCCGAGATCGCCAGCGTGACGTTTCGATAGCGCTCCTCGAACAGGCCCGTGATCGACGCCCCATGCTCGACTTCGGCAGGGCTCACCACTTGCACGTCGGCGGGAATGGCCTGCCCAGTCATCTGCTCCAGAAGGCGCTTCGCCTTCTGCTGTCCCCCGCTCTGCTGGCGGGAAACGAGAAAGGCGGGGGATTCCGGCAGCAGGAAGTAGATAACGACCATGAGCGCGAGGGGCAACGCGCCGCCGAGCATGAAGATGCCGCGCCAGCCGAGGACTGGTAGCCAGCTTGCCGCGATCAGTCCTCCCAACATGGCGCCGGCAGGTAGGCCGAGAAGCACGCCAGTCATCATGATACCCCGCTTGGACGCGGTACTGTATTCGCTCGCCAGGGCGAGCAGCGAGGGCGTCGCTCCGCCCATGCCGAGGCCAATGAGGAAACGCAGGACAATGATCTGTGTGGGAGACGTCGCGTAAGCTCCCGCGAGCGAGAAAATGCCGAAAAAGAAGACAGCGATGATGACCGCCTTGCGGCGGCCGAAGCGGTCGCCGAAGCTTCCCAGCCCGATCGCGCCGATCGCCATGCCGATGATGCTCGCCGTGATGACCCACGTCATATCGGCGGGATTCATCTGGAACTCCTGTGCGATCGCCGGCCCGATAAAGGCAATCGATTGCGTATCGAAGCCGTCCAGCAGGGCGATGATGAAACACAGACCGACGACCGCCCACCGGCGGCCGGTCATCGAACCCGCGTCAATGATATCCTTGATATCTCGCGTCTGCGGAAGACTGCTTGGCATCGGAGGTTTCCTCATTTTTTATGACTGTGGGCGATGGGTGCGAACGCGACGTTGGGCAGGCGCAGTCGGCTGGTTAGGGAAGCGGCCGAAGGCGACGCGGGTCATGCCGGCGCGCGGGCGGCATCGTGCGCGATGGGCTGCGGCCCGGCGCCGGCGTCACCAGAGGCACGCGTGCGGCCATGAGAGGAGGCTGGCGAAAGGAACAGGGCGGAGGTTCCTCGGCGGGCGTGGCGCGGTGACCGCCGAAACGCCGCGACATCCAACCATGTGCCGGAGCGAGGCGTTACGCTGTCCTGGCCGTGGCCCTCCGGATAAGTGTGGGCCGTCGATCCCCGTCCGATGAGTGGCTGGCATGGCTCCTCCTGAGGCCGCGTTTCTTCCTATGCGGAGGTTTGGGCTCCTCCGAACAGGCGGCGGCTCTCATGATGGAGGTACATCCGGTTTCAGGCCGGATCAAAGATCAATTAGGTATATATCGATACTCGTTGAGTATCGAAGGAAAAATTACCTTGAGAAATCGCGGTCAAAATGTCAGGAATAGGGGAGGTGGATTGTTAAACGTCCCCGTTGACACGGGGGCGACTTTGTTCATTCCAGGCTGTGGTCTTTCAAAGCATGGCGTGCGAGCTCGACCGCGACATCGCCTGCTCGACAGGCCATGCCGCGACAGCCGCTTGCGCCTCGGGTTGTCCGCGACGATGTCCCGGGGACCGGCGGCGGGCGAACCGCCGCATCACGCGCGAACCTCGGGCCTGCGTCGCTCAGAACAACGCCCTATCCGCGCTCCAGCGCCACCGCGATGCCCTGGCCGACGCCGATGCACATGGTGACCAGCGCCCGGCGGCCGCCGGAAATCGCAAGCTCCAGCGCCGCCGTGCCGGCGATGCGCGCGCCCGACATGCCGAGTGGATGGCCGAGCGCGATCGCCCCGCCATTACGGTTGACGCGCGGATCATCGTCGGCAATGCCGAGCAGGCGCAGCGTGGCGAGCCCCTGGCTGGCGAAGGCCTCGTTGAGCTCGATCACGTCGAGCTGGTCGGGCGTGAGGCCGAGGCGGGCCAGCAGCTTCTGGCTGGCCGGTGCCGGGCCGATGCCCATCACCCGCGGCGGCACGCCCGCGCTGGCGCCGCCGAGGATGCGGGCGATCGGGGTGAGCCCGTGCCGGCGCGCCGCCGCCTCGGAAGCGACGATCAGCGCCGCCGCGCCATCGTTCACGCCGGAGGCGTTGCCGGCGGTGACGGTGGCGCCCTCGATCCGGTTGACCGGCTTCAGCCTGGCCAGCGCCTCGAGGCTGGTGACGCGCGGATGCTCGTCCCTGTCGATCAGCAGGGGGTCGCCCTTCTTCTGCAGGATGCTCACCGGGGTGATCTCACGGGCGAGCCGGCCATTGGCCTGCGCGTTCGCCGCCTTCTCCTGGCTGCGCACGGCGAAGGCGTCCTGATCGGCGCGCGAGACCTGATAGTCGATGGCGACGTTGTCGCCGGTTTCCGGCATGGAATCGACGCCGTACTGCGCCTTCATCAGCGGGTTGACGAAGCGCCAGCCGATGGTGGTGTCGTAGATCTCCGCCTTGCGCGAGAAGGCGCTGTCGGCCTTGGGCAGCACGAAGGGCGCGCGGCTCATGCTCTCGACGCCGCCGGCGATGACCAGCTCCGCCTCGCCCGCCTTGATCGCGCGGCCGGCGGTGACGAGCGCGTCCATGCCCGACCCGCACAGCCGGTTGATGGTGGTGCCGCCGACCGAGACCGGCAGGCCGGCGAGAAGGAGCGACATCCGGGCGACGTTGCGGTTGTCCTCGCCGGCCTGGTTGGCGCAGCCGAAGATGACGTCGTCCACCGCCTCCCAGTCGACGCCGGGCTGGCGGGCGATCAGCGCCGCGAGCGGCACCGCGCCGAGATCGTCGGCCCGCACCGAGGCCAGCGCACCGCCGAAGCGGCCGATCGGCGTGCGGACATAGTCGCAGATATAGGCTTCGCTCATGATGTCCTCACAGCTCGGGGGCGACGAGATCGGCGACCGGGCCGTCGAGATGGAGCTTGGCCCCGGTCATGGCCTGAAGCGCGTCGAGGGAGACCGCCGGCAGTTTCTCCCGCAATACGAAGCCCCCATCGGCGATGTCGACCACCGCGTGGCTGGTATAGATCCGGGTGACGCAGGCGACGCCGGTGAGCGGGAAGCTGCAGGCCTCGACCAGTTTCGGCTCGCCGGCCTTGGTCAGGTGCTCGGTAATCACGAAGACCTGCCGGGCGCCGTGCACCAGGTCCATGGCGCCGCCCACCGCCGGCACGCCGGTGCTGCCGACCCGCCAATTGGCGAGATCGCCATTCTGCGACACCTGATAGGCACCGAGGATTGCCACGTCGAGATGGCCGCCGCGCACCATGGCGAAGCTGTCGGCGTGGTGGAAGAAGGAGGCGCCCGGCTTCAGCGTCACCGCCTTCTTGCCGGCGTTGACGAGGTCCCAGTCCTCCTCGCCCGGCGCGGGCGGCTCACCGAAGTTGAGAATGCCGTTCTCAGTGTGGAAGATGGCCTCGCGGCCCGGTGGCTGATAGCTCGCCACCATTTCCGGGAAGCCGATGCCGAGATTCACATAGGCGCCGTCGGCGATGTCCTGCGCCGCCCGCCAGGCGATCTGCGCGTTGCTGAGCCGGCTGTTCACACGGGTGTCGATGGTCGTCATGCGTAGACCGCTCCGGCCCGGATGAGCTCTTCTTCCTGCTGGGGATGGGCGACCTCGACCACCCGGTCGACGAAGATGCCGGGGGTGATCACGGCCTCAGGGTCGATCGCGCCGGCCGGCACGATCTGCGACACCTGGACGATGGTGGTCGCCGCTGCCATGCACATCAGCGGGCTGAAATTGCGCGCCGCCTTGTTGTAGGTGAGGTTGCCCTGCGGGTCGCCCAGCTCGGCCTTGACCAGCGCGAAGTCGGCCTTGAGCCAGCGCTCCTGCACATAGTGCCGGCCGTCGAATTCGGCGATGACCTTGCCCTCGGCGAGCTCGGTGCCAAAGGCGGTGGGCGTGTAGAATGCGGGAATGCCCGCCCCGCCCGCGCGGATGCGCTCGGCCAGCGTGCCCTGCGGTACCAGTTCGAGTGCGATCCCGCCGGCCAGATACAGCTCGGTGAAGGCGCGCGGATCGGAGGAGCGCGGGAAGGAGCAGATCATCTTCGCCACCATGCCGGCGTCGATCATCGCCGCGATGCCGATGCGTCCATTGCCGGCATTGTTGTTGATGACGGTGAGGCCGCGGGGGCGCCTGTCGATGAGCGCGTGGATCAGCTCGATCGGCGCGCCGGCGCCGCCGAAGCCGCCGATCATCACGCTGGCGCCGTCGCCAATGCCGGAGACGGCGTGCGCCACGTCCCCGATCGTCTTGTCCATGGGCCGTCTCCGCTGGAGCCGCATCCACCCGCAGGGGACCGGCTGTCTCCAAAGCCTGGCGTGCGTCCGCGATGCCGGACGTCTTCGATGCGACGAGAGATAGGACGGGGCGGGCTCGACAGCAAGCGATATGTGCGATATGTGAGATTTGTTCATATAACGCACATTCGCGAGCGCGCATGAAGCAGACCGATTTCGTCGGCGGGTTCGCCAAGGGGCTGAAGGTGATCGAGGCCTTCGACGCCGACAGCCCGCGCCTGACCATCGCCCACATCTCCGGCGCCACCGGGCTCGACCGGGCCACCGCCCGCCGCTGCCTGCTCACGCTGGTGGAGCTCGGCTATGCCCGCTACGACGGCAAGCATTTCGAGCTGACGCCGCGGGTGCTGCGGCTGGGCCACGCCTATCTGGCGGCGACGCCGCTGCCGCGCCTGATCCAGCCCCATCTCGACGCGCTGGCCGAAAAGGTCGGCCAGAGCGCCTCGGCCAGCGTGCTGGAGGGGACGGAGATCGTCTATATCGCCCGCGCCTCGCAGAAGCGGGTGATGTCGATCAACCTCACGCCGGGCTCGCGCCTGCCGGCCTGGTGCGCCTCGATGGGCCGGGTGCTGCTGGCCGCGCGGCCCGAGGGCGAGGCGCAGGCGATCCTCGACCGTTCGGAAATCCGCGCGCTCACCCCCTTCACCAAGGTTTCGCACGACGCGCTGACGGCGGAGCTCGCCCGCGTGCGCGAACAGGGCTACGCGCTGGTCGATCAGGAGCTGGAGCTCGGCCTGTGCTCCATCGCCGTGCCGGTCCTGAATGCCGCCGGCAAGGTGGTGGCGGCCATCAATATCGGCGTCTCCGCGCTGCAGGTCCCGGCGACGGAACTCGTTCCCCGCTTCCTGCCGGCGTTACTGGCGACGCAGGCGGAGCTTCGTCCGCTGCTGCGTTGATCTTGCCGGCCCGGAGCGACGCCCTTCCCACACCACCTGCAGCAGATGCGGATGGACGCACGGCCGAAAAGGCGCGGATCGACGTAGGCGTTGTTCAGCGCGATGTCGGCAGTACCGTCCACGTCGCCCTCGACAATACCGATACCGCGCGGGCTCGGCAGCGATCCGATCGGACGGACGACGTTCCACAATCCGTCTTCCGCCGAACCGCCGTTGAAAATCTCATCGACCGGAGCCACCAAGTCGGGGACGTCCTCTAGCTTTCAGGTGATAGCAAGCTCCCCAAAGCAAGCGCTTGCCTGTATCCGCGGTGACGATCTTGCCAATACCCTCGCCCTTCGACGATTCTACGGCGGCCGGAACCCTGCGTGCGATCTTGCCGCAAGCTGAGCCTTAGCCGAAGGCCTCCACGAGATCACACGAATGCGCCGAGCGAGTTCGGTCTGACGTTTCCCGAGGTCGCTTCGAGCCATCACAGGAAGATTGCAATAGCCGCGGCTCCCGCCCCCGCGATGTGAGCAGACTGAGCAACCTCACCGGACTCGGATGCCGTATTGCGCTTGAGCACGTCGGCAACCTTGGCAGCGCTACGATTAGCGACCTGAGCCTGACGGACGTGCCCCCCGCCGTCGAAGGTGCGTACCGGAGACATTTATTGCTCATTGACTACATCAGATTCGGCCGATATAGAACGTAACGTACATTACTATTATCGGGAGGAGTTGTAGTGGGCGGTGTCGTTTCCCGACAGAGCCGGCCGCGCGGCGAGACGAGGCGGATCCAGATACTTGACGCCGCCACCGTGGTGTTTCTCGAACATGGCTATGCAGGCGCGACGATCGAACTAGTGGTTGCTCGCGCGGGAGCATCCAAAGCGTCCATCTATAGTTTCTTCGGCGGCAAGGAAGGCCTCTTCGGCGCTTTGGTCGATGAACGAACTGAACGTCTTCTTGCCGGCTTTCCTAGCACAGCGACCGAGAGTGTCGACGTCCCCGCGACTTTGACGGACATTGCACGTCAATACATGGGTGTGGTGATGAGTCCGGCGGTCATTGGGCTCTATCGGTTAATCCTAGCGGAGGGGCCGCGCTTTCCCGATCTGGCCAAGAGGTTCTACAATGCCGGCCAGGATCGTGTGACGGCCTGCGTAGCCGAGGCGCTCGGTATCTGGGCAAGCCACGGCCTCATCCGTGTGGACGATCCCAAGCGCATGGCCACCCAGTTCCTTGATATCGTCCGTGGCGAACTGCATCTGCGCGTGCTCGCGGGTTTGCCACCAGAGAACCTTGCGCAAGCCATCGAAAGCAACATTCAGCACGCCGTGCGGACGTTCTGGCGCGCCGTGAAGACGGGCCCGAATCCGGAGAATGACTTCGGAGGTGACCGCGGCCCCCGCCGTCATTCAACGGGCGGGCGCAACTATGCCTATTGATCCGAAGACGATCACGGTCTTTCTCGACCCAAGCGCGTCTGGGAAGAGGCGGGCGCTCCACGCAGCCGCCCTCGCTCAGCGCTGGAACGCCCATCTCATCGGTGTTCACGTGATTTTTGCTGGCGTAACGGTGCATCCTTCCGCATCCTATGCCCGTGGCGAGAAGGCAATTGCACAGGTCATCGCCCATGAGCGGCAACGCGATATTGACGCCGAAGCGGCTGCGGATCGGTTAGGGAAAGACTTTAGCATTCTCTGCAGCCGATTGAATGTGCTCGGAGAGTTTCGTGCAATTGGTCGAGGGAAAACCGAGGAGGATGCGATCCTCAACTCGTTGCATTCCGATCTCGTCATCGTGGGGCATCCCGAGCCGCATGGCCTTCCCGACGACATGTCCGCCGAACGGATCCTGCTAGCTAGCGGTGTTCCACTTCTCGTGATTCCCAACGCCTGGAAAGGCGAGACCATCGGCGACAACATCTTGATCGGTTGGAACGCAACTCGCGAGGCGCGGCGCGCCGTATCAGACGCCATGATTTTCCTTGTCGCGGCCGAATCCGTCACGGTGCTGGTGGTGGGTCCGGTCGCGAACCACCGACACGGCGAAGAACCCGGCGCCGACATAGGTCTGCAATTGGCGCGGCATGGTGCACATGTTAATGTCGAACAGATCGCTTCGCACGGTGCTCCGATCGCTGAGGTTATTCTTCGCTACGCCGTGCAGAGCTCTTCGGACCTGCTTGTCGTCGGCGCCTATAGTCATGCCCGGTTGCGTGAACTTGTACTCGGTGGTGTGACACGGACCTTATTGGCGCAAATACCTGTGCCGGTTCTGATCTCAAGATGAATGGCGCGTTGTCTTCCTTGGGGTCTCTGCCAGGGTCGACTGGTTACGGGAACCGCCTCGGGCAGGGGACTTGGCGACAGCGGAAGTCTTTGCGGGAGCGGTCTACGACGCCTTCTAGCAGCATGCTCGAATTGCCCTTGGCTCCGGAGTTCCAAGATGATGAAGCGCTGCTCACACGCCAACACTTCGAAAAATCCGATGGTTGTTTCCGGGTAGCCTTGGCACGTCAGATCCAACTGCTAGCGACCGTATGGACCAGTGTTTGGACAGCCGAGCCGTTCGCTGGGCGATAAGCTATCGCGAGCGGCAATGGATGCGGACCATCGACAAGGGGTCGTGTCACGATCTCGGATGAGGCGAGCTTTGCGGCGTACTCCGGCATCAGAGTAAATGCGCGCGTCGTCAGCATCAGCGATAGAGCCGATGCAATGTTTGCGGCAGTATGGATGGGCTCTAAAGCGAGACCTCTCTGCTGGCCCCAGGCATCTATAGCGGTTCGTATGGACGGCGCAGCCTTGCGACTTACGGCGATGTAGGACTCTCCCACCAAATCGGAAAAGGCCAGCGTGTCCCTGCCGGCCAACCGATGATCCACGGGAAGAACCGCGACGATCCGATGTTCTCCGACAATAATGAAATGGATGTCCGGTGCATCCTCATCCTGGCGCATGAACGCCATGTCGAGATTGCCCGCGCGTAGTTCTTCGAGCATTCGCGGTGAAGAAGCACCCGTGACGCGCACGTCCACGGCCCTTCCATCGGCGCCGACCAACGCCCGTATCCTCGGTAGAATTTCGGGTTCCAGGCCGGGAAGGCTGCCTACGCGCAACAAGGCAGGGGCGTTGCGTGTCGCAGCGATCGCATCATCGACTTGATGAAGAATGCGCCGTCCATGTTCGAGAAAGATGGACCCCGCCCGCGTCAGACTGACTCCACGCGCCCGGCGCTCCAGAAGCTGAACGCCGAGTTCCAACTCTAACTCATGCAGTTGCCGGCTCAAAGATGGCTGCGCTGTGTGCAAGCGGGAGCGCGCAGCCTCGCTGAGGCTGCCTGCATCCGCAACCGCCACAAGATAGCGAATATGCCTGAGCTCCATGAAGCTATACCTATCAGGCATGGATGCCAGCGCCAACAAGTCTTTGTCGGAAGCGGTACTAGCGCCTATCTCCCTCCAATGAGGAGAGGCCAAATGAAACCTATCAAGAGAAGTGACCTGATTGGCGCCTGGAAGCTTGTCTCTTATACAGAACGCGATGTCGAGACGGGAATCGAAGTATTCCCCATGGGCGAGCATCCTGATGGCATCATCATATACACGCCCGACGGCTACATGTCTGCCCAACTGGGGGTAGCAGGTAGGAAATGCTTTGGATCTAGCGATCCTTATGCCGGAACTCCTCAAGAGTACGAGGAGGCCGGCAAGACCTATATCGCCTATAGCGGGCCGTTCTATCTCGACGAAGGCCGAGGGCTGCTCGAACACGAAATGTTCGTGTGCTTCTTTCCAAACTGGCGCGGGCAGCGCCAAGTCCGCGTTGCCCATATTGACGACATGCTTCATCTCGCCCCTGACAAGCCGATGCCCTTCAATGGCACGATGAAGCTCGCCAACCTGTCTTGGAAACGGCTCGAGCCCAACCTCTGATCCTCCTACCGACCAATCGGGTCACTTCCGGCGCAGTCAAGCAGCGGATCGAATGCACGCCGGCCAGCAGGAGAAGGAAATGGCGAAAACATCTAGCGAGGTTCAGAGGATTGGCATTGTTGGTTGCGGCGTGATTGGCGCAAGCTGGGCGGCCCACTATCTTTCTCGGGGCTTCGACGTCGTCGCAACCGATCCTGCCGAGGGCGCCGAGCGCCGGCTGTGTGCCTTGGTGGATCAGTTCTGGTCACCGCTCACCCGGATCGGACTTGCGGAGGGCGCGTCGAAAGAGCGCTTGAGCTTCAGCAAGGATGTGGCCGCGCTCGCCGATGTCGATTTCGTCCAGGAAAACGGCCCGGAGCGGGTCGATATCAAACGCAATCTGCTGGCCGAAATTTCCGCTGCCGTCGCGGAGGACGTCCTCATCGCCACCTCTTCATCCGGCATCCTGATCTCGGACGTGCAGGGAGCGGCGCGCAATCCCTCGCGCGTCGTGCTCGGCCATCCGTTCAATCCCCCGCATCTGATCCCGCTTGTCGAAGTCGTGGGCGGGAAGGAGACGGCGCCGGACGCAATCGAGCGCGCTCTCGCCTTCTACAAGGCGGCAGGCAAGAAGCCGATCCACATCCGGCGGGAGGTCAAGGGGCATATTGCCAACCGCCTGCAAGCGGCCCTGTGGCGCGAGGCCTTCTATCTCGTCGATCAGGGCGTCGCGAGCGTCTCCGACATCGATACGGCCATTGCGCACGGTCCGGGCCTGCGCTGGGCGTTGCTCGGACCGTTCCTCAATCTGCATCTCTCCGGTGGCGAAGCCGGTATCGGCCACGTAATCGATCATCTGGGGCCGCCGATCGAAAGCTGGTGGCGCGATCTTGGCGACATCTCCTTCACGCCCGAAGTCAGGGCAAAGGCTATCGAGGGGGTCGGGGAGGAACTGGCCGGCCGATCGCTCGCCACCCTCACGGACGCCCGCGACGACATTCTCGTTCAACTCCTGTCGCTCAAGGCCGCGGCCGCGCCGCTGCCGTGAGCGACGATGGACGGATGCTAGGAAGATAACCATGAACGCCATTGAAGATCGTATCAAAGCCGCGCTCGCTCGACCGCTCACCTCGGACAAGGACATCGATGCGCTGAGCGAATTGCGTGAGGTTCTGGCCCCTCTCGGCTTCACGCCGGAGGACGCGGGAGGAGAGATCCGCTTCACGGGACGCGATCCGATCATCTCGAGCCCGTGGCCCCTTGCGACGATGGCAGCTGTATCGCTGATGGCGAAGGCCGTCGCCTTCGCCAACATCTGGCGGGTGCGCACCGGGGAAGGACAGGATCTGTCCGTCAATCTGGGGCAGGTGCTGCATCGGCTTTGCCCGTTTTATGACCGGAAATGGGAGTTGCTGAACGGCTATGCCCCCGGCGCGCCGTCCGATCCCTCCAATCCGTTCATGCCAAGCCATATGTACCAGACTCGCGAGGGTCGCTGGATTCAACTCCTCAACATCTATCCCCGCACCAAGACGGCCGCACTCGCTTTTCTCGGCTGCAACGATGATTCGCGGGCGGTGGGAGCTGCGGTGCGACGGTGGGACGCGCCAGCGCTCGAGGAAGCCGCCAACCGGGCGGGACTGCAGGCGACGATGATCCGCACTGTCGAGGAGTTCCTTGCCGAGGAGCAGTTCCAATACCTCAAAGACATGCCGCTGGTCGAAATCGAGAAAATCGGCGAGAGCGAACCGGTCCCCTTCAGTCCCAACCCCAAAACGCCGCTGGACGGCGTGCGTGCGCTCGGTCTGGGTCATGTCATCGCCGGCTCTGGTCTGGGCCGCGCCCTCGCCCATCATGGGGCCGACGTGCTGAACCTCTGGCGCCCGAACGACTTCGAGATGGATCTGGTCTACTATACCGCGAATGTCGGAATGCGTTCCTCGGTTCTCGACTTCGGGCGGTCGAGCGAAATGGAGCGCCTACAATCTCTGATCAAAGGCGCCGATATTTTTTTCTCCAATCGCCGCCCCGGCTATCTTGAGGCCTTCAATCTGACGGCCGAACAGATGGCTGAACTAAAACCCGGAGTCATCCATGTCGACATGTCGCTTTATGGCTGGAAAGGCCCCTGGGCGAACCGCATCGGCTTTGATCAGAACGCCGGCGGGGTAACAGGCGTCTTTGCACGTGAAGGCACCCCGGAGCGGCCGAAGCTCACGGAAATTTTTGTCGTCAATGATTATGCGATGTCCTGGATTTCGAGCATAGCGGTGGCCGCCGCGCTGAAGCGGCGGGCGATCGAGGGTGGCAGCTATCGAATCCGCATCTCGCTGGCGCGCCTGTCGCTTTGGCTCCTGCATATGGGCATTTTCGACAAAAACTACGCCGCATCGATCGCCGGAACTGAGGGCGAACATGCCTACCGTGCTCCGGAGTTGTTCAACGTACAGACCCCATGCGGCCACTATCAAGGCGTTACGGATCAGGTATCTATGTCCCGCACACCGGGCTTCTATGAAGTTCCGCTGGTGCCCAGAGGGGCAAGCGCCGCCGAATGGTTGCCGCGCCGCCTTCAATAAACAACTTTCCGGTATGACCGCCCGGACGAACCGGCAGTGAACCGTCGAAATCTTTCGGCGGCGAGCCCGGGAGGCCACTCAGGACGGTAGCGGACGTGATTTGCGGTCCTCATCGATGGCAACGAAGGTGAAGGTTGCTTCGGTCACCTTTACCGAATGGTCCTCCTCGCGCTTGCGTCGCCACGCCTCGATCCGGATCCTCATGGAGGAATGACCCGTCGATAAGATCGACCCGTAAAAGCTGACCTCGTCGCCGACCAGGACCGGGTTGAGGAACGCCATGGCCTCGACCGCCACCGTCGCTGCTCGGCCCTTGGCCCGCCGCGTCGCGATGTTGCCTGCGGCGAGGTCCATATGCGCCATGAGCCAGCCGCCGAAAATATCGCCAGCTGGATTGGTGTCGGCGGGCATGGCAATGGTCCGGATCACCGGGCTGCCTTCAGGGGGTAAGTCATTGACCATTGCGGCGGGCATACCAGGGTTTTTGCGGGGGAGGTCGGCGGGTCGGTGTCTAGGACAGCTACGCACAGACGCCCATGACCGGATCGTCACGGCAAAGACTTGCGGGCCGGTGGGGGTCACAGGCCGAGATAGGCAGCCCGCACTCTTGGATCATTCAGCAGTTCCTGTCCGCGACCTTCATGCACGACCTTCCCGGTTTCCAGAACATACCCCCGGTCTGCGATGGCGAGTGCCGCGGAGGCATTCTGTTCCACGAGGAGGACCGTGATGCCCTTGCGCTTCAAATCCACCACCGCGGTGAGGATCTGATCCACGAGCAGCGGCGCGAGGCCGAGCGACGGCTCGTCGAGCAACAGCAATTTCGGTGCCGCCATCAGCGCGCGGCCAATCGCGAGCATCTGTTGTTGTCCGCCCGACAGGCTCGCCGAGGGGATGCGCCGCTTCTCCGCGAGCACGGGAAACATGGCGTAGATCTCGTCGATGCGCCCAGATCCCGCACGATCACGGCTGCGGAAGGCGCCGAGACGCAGATTGTCCTCGACGCTCAGGGGCCCGAATACCTGCCGCCCCTCCGGCGACTGCGAGATGCCGCGAGCGACCCGGAGATGGGCGGGAAGACAGTGGATCTCTTCGCCTTCGAACAGGATGCGACCGCCGGTTGCCGGCTGCACGCCGGAGAGCGTTCGCAGCAGCGTGGTCTTGCCTGCACCGTTCGAACCGACGAGAGCGACGATCTCGCCCTGGGCAACGTCGAGCGACACCGAGTGGAGCACGGCGATGCGGCCATAGGCCGAAGAGACGACATCAACCGTGAGCACGGGCCGCCTCCCTGCTTCCATGTTCGCCGAGATAGGTCGCGATGACCGCGGGATCGCTTCGCACCGTCCGGGGCGGTCCCTCAGTGAGGCGGCGGCCTTGGGCCAGCACAAGGACGCGATCGGAAATTCGCATGACCAGCTTCATGTCGTGCTCGATGAGCACCACGGCGACGCCGCTGCCTGCGATCTCACAGATCAGCCGGTCGATGGCCTCAGTCTCAACGGCGTTGCAACCGGCGGCCGGTTCGTCCAGCAGCAGCACCTTGGGATTGGCCGCCAGTGCGCGGGCGATCTCGAGGCGCTTCAGCGCGCCGTAAGAGAGGGAGCCGGCCACGCTATCGGCATAGCAGGCAAGATCGACGCGCTGGAGAAGCTCCTCCGCCCGGGCACGCGTCGCGCGGTTCTGCCGGCTGACGGCCCGCAGACCGAGGAGATCGGCCAGGAGCGAGGTGTGCTCGGCGAGGTGGTTGCCCACCATGACGTTCTCGATAGCGCTCATGCGGAAGAATATCTGAAGATTCTGGAACGTGCGTGTCATGCCGCGCCGCACCAGGAGATGCGGCGCAAGATTGGTTACGTCGGCCCCGGCGAGGCGCACCCGCCCTCGGTCGGCGCGGTAGATGCCGGTGACGAGGTTGAACAAGGTGGTCTTGCCGGCGCCGTTGGGGCCGATGATGGAAAACACTTCGCCGGGCGCCACCTGAAACGAGACGCTGTCCACGGCCACGAGGCCGCCGAAGGAGATGCCGAGGCCGTCTACATTGAGGATGGTCATGACGTACGCTCCAGCACTAGGCGGCGCAGCGTCGGAACGATGCCGGAGGGCAGGAAGATCATGAAGATCATGATCAGCAGGCCTAAGATTATCTGCTCATAATCCTGCAGACCGGCGAGCGCCTGCGGCAGCACCACTAGGAACGCCGCCCCTACGACGGCGCCGAGCACCGAGCCGAGGCCGCCGACGATCACCATGGCGACGAACTCGATGGAGTGCATGAAGCCCGCTGCATCCGGCGTGATCAGGCCGTTCATGAAGGCGAGCAGTCCGCCAGCTACGCCCGCATAGACCGCCCCGAGCACGAAGGCCGCCAGTTTCTTGGACGCAACGTCGATGCCGGCGCCTGCGGCCGCCACCTCGCTGTCGTGAAGCGCCCGCAGCGCGCGCCCGGTTGGGCTGGCGTCGATGTTGAGTGCGAGGAAGGCGCCCAAGAGCAGCACTCCTGCCGTGATCCAGTACCAGCTTAATGCACCTGTGGCGCGCCAGCCGAATAGGGCGAGGCGCGCTACCTGCATGCCGTCGGGTCCGCCCGTGACGGAGCTCTCGTTGTTGAGGACGAGCGCGACGATGAGGCCAAAGCCGAGGGTGGCTATGGCGAGGTAATAGCCCTTGAGCCTCAGAATGGGCTTGCCGACGAGATAGGCCACAAGCCCGCACAGCAGCGCGCCAAGCACCAGCGAAAGCAGCGGATGGCACCCGAGATGGGCCGGACCGATGGCCACGGCATAGGCTCCGATCCCAAGGAAACCAGCATGGCCAAGGCTGACCTGCCCGGCATAGCCCATGAGGATGGTGAGCCCGAGCGAGGCGAGGGCGAAGATCCAGACCAGCGCGGCGACCCGCAGATAGAACGACGACGGCGCGATCACTGGTATGAAGGCCATCAGCACGGCAAGGACGAGAAGCGTCGCAGCGCGCGACCTGAGCATTTGCGCCGGCATCACACGCGCTCCATGACGTTCCTGCCGAGCAGGCCGCGCGGCATCACCAACAGCACGAGCAGAATGGCGACAAAGGCCACCGCATCCTTGTAGGTGGAACTGAGATAGCCCGCGCCGAACGCCTCCAGCAGGCCTATCAGGAGGCCGCCCACTACGGCCCCCAGCGGGTTGCCCATGCCGCCCACCATGGCGGCGGCGAAGCCTTTCAGGGCGAACAGCGTGCCGACATCGTAGCGCGTGAGGGTGATGGGAGTGACGAGGACGCCGGCGACTGCGCCGATGGCCGCGGACACGCCAAAGGCGAGCGCCAGGATGACGGCGACGTTGATCCCGACCAGGCGGGCAGCAAGCCGGTTTGCCGCCGTGGCAACGAGCGCCTTACCGAGCAGGGTTCGCTCAAGGAATATGTACAGGGCGGCGAACAGCGCCAACGCACCACCCAGCACCCAGAAACTCTGCGGCAGGATGGTGGCGTCGCCGACCACGATGGGCGCGTCGCCGGAAAAGGCGGGCAAGGAGTGAAACTGCTTGTCGAACACGACCTGCGCCACGCCCTTGATGAAGATCGAGGCGCCTATGGTAATCATGAGGAGGGAAACCGGCGACGCGTCGCGGGCCGGCTCGATGGCGAGCCGGTGGAGCAGCAGCCCGACCATCACCGCCGCGATGACGGCGATGAGAGCCGCGAGGGGCAGCGCGACGCCGGCGGTGACGAGAAACACGGTGCCCATCCCGCCGATCATGACGAAGTCGCCCTGGGCGAAGTTGACGACGCCGGAGGCATTGTAGACGAGGGTAAAGCCCAACGCCACGAGGGCGTAGACGGCCCCGACCGTCAGGCCGGAAAACACCAGTTGCAGGAATTCGGCCATGGCATGTCGTCTCGCGGCAGGAGGTCGGGGGTGGACGTCAACGCGCGTCTGCGAGCCACTCGCCGTCCTTGATCTGAAGCATGCGGAACGAATCGGTGCCGAGCCCCAGATGATCGGTGGGCGTCATGGTGTAGATGCCGGTGACGCCGACATAGGCTTGGGTAGCTTCCAGCGCGTCGCGGATCTCCTGCGGGTCGGCGGACTTCGCCGCCTCGATGGCCTTCGCCAGAAGCTGGATGCCGTCGAAGGCGTAGCCGCCGAAGGTGGAGACCGGCTGGCCGGTCGCCTTTTCGTAGGCAGCCTTGTATTCCGCGACGACAGGCTTCTGCGGATCGGCCGCGTCGAGCTTGTCGGCGACCAGGAGTGCGGGAGCGGGCAGACGCACGCCTTCGGCGGCAGGGCCGGCAAGCTCGACGAAGCTCTTCGAGGCGACCCCGTGCGACTGGTAGAGCGGCAGCGCAATCCCCAGCTGGGCATAGTTGCGGGTCACGATGGCCGGGCCTTGGCCGAAGCCTGGATTCAGCACCGCCTGGATGCCAGCGGCATTCTTGATCTTGTTGAGTTGCGGCGTCATGTCGGTATCGGTGGGGCCGTAACTTTCATCCACCACGACGGCGATACCGTAGTCGCGGATCACCTTCAGGCACTGGTTGCGCATGGATTTGCCGAAGCCGTCCGTGCCGGAAATCAGGCCAATCCTGCCGATGCCCCGCGCCTTCATGTCCTCGAAGATTTTCTGGCATGCCGTCTTGTCGGTATGGGGCGTCTTGAAGACGAAAGCGCGCACCGGCTCGATGATCTCGATGCCGCCGGCGAGCGAGATGAAGGGAACCTTGGCGTCCTCGAACACCGGGATCATGGCCATGGTGGTGCCCGTGCCGGTGCCGCCGACGACACCGACGACGCCGTCGTCCTCCACCAGGCGGGTCGCGAAGGTGCGGGCCTTATTGGCGTCGCCGCCGTCGTCGTAGAGAACGAGCTCCACCGGCTGGCCCAGCAGGCCGCCCTTCTTGTTGAGTTCCTCGACATAGAGCCGCAGCGTGCGGGCCTCGGGATCACCCAGAAAGGCGGCCTGACCCGTGGTGGACAGCACCGAGCCGATCTTGATGCTTTCGGCGGCGGCAATGGGCAGCGCTGCTGCGAAAGCGGTGAGCGCTAGGGTGGCCGCTCTCAATATCCATCGCGTAGCGAAAATCGCGTCCATTTGGCGTTCCTCCGGACATTGCGGGGGCGGTTAAACCCGCCCCCGGATGCGTCGGCCTTCGCGAAGATAGAGGCCGTGACGTCAGCATATTATTAACCGATCGGTTGGTCAATCATATGCTGACCGAACGGAAGAAAGCCGCTTGGTGCGCAACGTTAAAAACGGCTGGGCCGAGAGGTTATGGTCGACATTATTCCCCCAGATTGATCGACCGTTTGGATAATTTTTGCTATCTCCATGATGCGCGCTGATGGACTGACGGCGCGCGCGCAGTGTCAGAATCAGAATAGGCGGCATCGCATCGCGACGCCCGAATAACTGGCGGTCCGATGGTCGTTCCTCGACCGTTGTGCCGTCGGAAATCGAGGTTTAAGAATGGCTCGAACCCGCGCCCAGGATTACGATACGAAAAGCTCGGCGATTCTTCATCGTTCGGCCGAGTTGTTTGCTAAGTTTGGCTATTCCGGCACGTCGATCACTATGATCGCGCAGGCCTGCGGGGTTTCCAAAGCTCTTCTCTACCATTATTATCCCGACAAGGAGGCTGTCCTCTTCGATATCCTTTCCTCCCATTTGGAAAGGCTGATCGAAGTGGTCGAGAAGGCCGCGCGCGGCGCGAATGACGCCGAGGCGCGCGTCCATGCCATTGCGATCGCACTGCTCGATGCCTATCGAGACGCAGACGCTGAGCATCAGGTCCAGATCGCCAATCTGAAGCTCTTGCCGGAGGACAAGCAGGAACGGCTCAGGGAGATGGAGCGGGTTCTCGTCACCTTGCTGTCCGATGCCTTGTCCGCTGCTTTGCCCGCCATTGGTCGGGGTCCCCTTCTCAAGCCACTCACTATGTCGGTATTCGGCATGCTGAACTGGCACTACCTCTGGTTCCGCGAAGGCAAGGGCCTGACTCGAGAGGAATACGCCTATCTTGTGACTCGCATGGTCCTGACGGGAGCAGAGGTTGCCGCCGCCTCAGTGGAGATTCGCCCGCGCCCCGGCGCGACCGTCGCCACTTCCAGGCTCACAGGCGCTGCCGCGTCTGGCAGCGAGCATGCCGCCGTTGCGGAACGTGGGCAGCGCGGCGCAGTCGCCAAGGCGCGGCGAGCGCGTGGGACATGAGTGGAGCACTTGCGCGTCGCCCGACGCAGATTATCAATCATAGCATGTCTCGTGTTGCACTCCGTCAAATCCTGGAACAGCTTCGCGGAGAGCCCTCCCGCACCTGGTCCATCATCATCACCATCTATGGCGATGCCATCGTCCCGCGCGGCGGAAGCGTATGGCTTGGCACGCTCCTCACTTTCTTCAAGGCTCTCGATATCTCTGACGGCGTCGTGCGTACCGCCATGTCGCGCCTCGCAACAGATGGCTGGCTTGAGCGCAACAAAGTAGGGCGCAACAGCTTTTATCGACTGGCCGAGAAAGGCCGAACCACCTTCGCGGACGCTACCCGGCACATCTATGTCGCGCGTCCTCCACTCTTCAAGGGTCGATTCGATCTGTTCCTCCTCGCCAACGGGCCCGAGCGCGACACGGCGCGTATGGAGTTGGAGGCGGCCGGATTTGGTTCGCCCTTGCCTGGTGTCTGGGTGGCGCCGGCAGAATGGGAGGTGCCGGCAGCTGCCCAGACTGTGTTGCGACTTGAAGCGGATAGCGATCTGGCAACCTTGCGCACGCTTGCGGCTCGGAGCTGGCCGTTGGAGGCAACCGCGATGGCCTATCTCCGATTTATCGACATGTTCGAGCCGATGCGCGCCGCGCTCGCCGATGACGCGGCCTTGAACGACATCGATGCCCTCGTTGCGCGCGTCCTTCTGATTCACGAATACCGGCGGATCGTGCTGCGCGATCCCATTCTGCCCACCGAGGTGCTGCCCGAGGATTGGCCCGGCGGCGCCGCCCGCAACCTCTGTGCGAGCCTCTACAAGGCGCTCGTGGTCCCCTCTGAGCGCTGGCTCGATACCCATGCCCTTGATGAGACAGGCGCGCCGTTGCCGCCCGGCCCGGATGTTCTTCTGCGCTTCGCCGAAGAAGAAGCTTGAGGGCGATCTGACGTAGACGGAACCCACCGCCGCGTGATGTCAAGTGATGCCCACCATGGCCACCCTCGCCTTGCAAGGCGGCAGCGAGACTGAACCGCCATGACGTTCGGCTGGATCCCGGGCTGGACGCCCCCTTGCCGACAACCGTCCCGGTTCAACATCTCAAGCTGTCGTCCGGGCGGCATGCTGCACTCGTGCCGCTGTAAAATTCCTGCTGGCGCCAAGCGGAGTCGGGTCATCCGATATGTTACAGAAATTTGTTGAATCATATTTTTCTGTTATATATAATGGCTCAAAAGTTAGGGAGAGGCGCATGTACACGCAGGGCCTGAACGCAAATCCGGACGCGGCGGATGGTCAGATCGAAGACGCCGCTCTTCTCGCGGAGTTTCAAGCAAAGCTCGATGCGGAAGAACGCATCGAGCCAAACGACTTCATGCCGGAGGCCTATCGCAAGACCTTGATCCGGCAAATCTCGCAGCACGCCCATTCCGAGATCATCGGCATGCAGCCCGAAGGCAACTGGATCACTCGGGCCCCGTCGCTGCGCCGCAAGGCGGCCTTGCTCGCCAAGGTCCAGGACGAGTGCGGTCATGGGCTGTACCTCTATTCCGCTGCCGAGACGCTCGGCATCTCCCGCGAGGAGTTGGTGGAGCAACTTGTGTCCGGAAGGGCGAAATATTCCTCGATCTTCAACTATCCGACCCCGACATGGGCCGATATCGGCGCGATCGGCTGGCTGGTCGACGGTGCGGCGATCATGAACCAGATTCCGCTCTGCCGCTGCTCGTATGGGCCCTATGCGCGCGCCATGATCCGGGTGTGCAAGGAGGAATCCTTTCACCAGCGCCAAGGCTACGAGATCATGATCACCCTCGCCAAGGGCACCGATGCCCAGAAGGACATGGCGCAGGATGCCCTGAACCGCTGGTGGTGGCCCTGCCTGATGATGTTCGGTCCGCCGGACACGCAGAGCCAGCACTCCGATACGTCGACGCGCTGGAAGATCAAGCGGTTTTCGAATGATGAACTGCGGCAGAAGTTCGTCGACGCTACTGTGCCCCAGGCGCACTATCTCGGGCTGACGCTTCCCGATCCCGAACTCGCGTTCGATGAAAAGACCGGGCACTGGGACTATGGCGCGATCGATTGGGAAGAGTTCAAGCAGGTGATCGCCGGCAACGGCCCCTGCAATGCCGACCGCATGGCGGCGCGTCGCAAGGCCGATGAAGATGGCGCCTGGGTGCGGGATGCGGCGCTCGCCTATGCCGAAAAGAGCCGCCTGAAGGTGGCCGCGTGACAAGATAAGGAGGAAATCCCATGGCCGAGCCTAGAATTCCCCTTTGGGAAGTGTTCATCCGTTCGCGTAACGGCCTGTCCCACAAGCATGTGGGTTCGCTGCACGCGCCCGACGCGACCTTGGCCCTTCAGTCGGCACGTGATCTCTTCACCCGGCGAGGCGAGGGTCTGTCGATCTGGGTCGTACCGTCCAATGCCATCACGGCGTCCGATCCGTCGGAAAAGGGCATGATGTTCGAGCCGACGGCCTCGAAGATCTATCGCCATCCCACCTTCTACGATGTGCCCGACGAAGTCGGGCACATGTGAGGTGGCGGTCGCCGCCCCATTGGAATTGATCGCGGCTTTGCCGCATTCAGCGACGGGATTGCACACATGGCCTCGGGCTCCATCCGGGTGGCTGAGACGCCGCTCGTCTCCTATCTACTGCGCCGCGCCGATGACGCACTCATACTCGGCCATCGCCTGTCCGAATGGTGCGGACATGGACCGTCCATGGAAGAGGAAATGGCGCTCGCCAATATGGGGCTTGACCTGATCGGACAGGCCCGCGCGCTCTATTCCTACGCCAGCGAAGTTGAGGCGGCCGGGCACGATGAGGACGCCTTCGCCTATTTGCGCGACGAACGGGCATACCGCAATCTGTTGTTGGTCGAGCAGCCTAACGGGGATTTTGCCCAGACCATCATCCGCCAGTTCCTCTATGCCGCCTTCGCCGATCTCTATTGGCGCGCCATGATGGGGTCGGCCGATCCGACGCTGGCGGCCATCGCCGCCAAGGCGGAGAAGGAGTTGGCCTATCATCTGCGCCATTCCGCCGAGTGGGTTGTGCGGCTCGGCGACGGCACGGCCGAAAGTCGCGATCGTGCAGCAACGGCACTCGCGACGCTCTGGCCCTTCACCGGCGAACTTTTCGAGGCCGACGAGTACGACCGCGCCGTCATCGCCGAAGGGATCGCCGTCGATCCGGAAGATCTGCGGGGAACCTGGCGAGCGACGATACAGCGTGTGCTCGCCCAAGCGACGCTCGCGGTACCCGCCGACGGCTGGATGCAAAAGGGTGGCCGCAGCGGCCGCCATAGCGAACATCTCGGCCATTTGCTCACCGAGCTGCAATATGTGCAGCGCGCCGTTCCGGGAGCAACCTGGTAATGACCGCACTGCCCCACCCCGTTACTGAAGCGAACCCGACGTCGCGCTCGGAGCAAGCGTCCGGCGGCGATGTTCGGTCGAGTGTCCGGCGCATCGCGGGCGCCGTTGTCGATCCGGAAATCCCCGTTCTGACCATCGAGGATCTCGGCGTGCTCCGGGATGTCCGGGTGAACGGAGCGCATATCGAGGTCGACATCACGCCGACCTATTCAGGCTGCCCGGCCATGAACATGATCGCCATTGAGATAGAGGTCGCCCTGCGCGGGGCCGGCTATGACGACATAACCGTCCGCACCGTCCTTTCGCCGGCTTGGACGACCGACTGGATGAGCGAAGCGGGTCGACGCAAGCTCGAGGAGTACGGTATCGCTTCGCCTCGAAAAGGGTCGGGCCGGCGTGCGCTCTTCGGCGTCGATCAGGTTGCCTGCCCGCAATGTGGGTCCAACGACACCACGGAAATTGCCGCGTTCGGCTCGACTTCCTGCAAGGCGCTGTGGCGCTGCAATGCCTGTCGCGAACCCTTCGACTACTTCAAATGCCATTGAGCAGGTGACGCCATGTCGACCGCCCTCCCAGATCTCGCGCCGGAAGCCTCCGCGGCGCTCGCAGCCTCATCCGTTCCGTTCGCGGGATCAGGGAAGGTACCGCGCTTTCACCGTCTCGCCGTGGCCGATGTGAAGCGGGAGACGGCGGACGCCGTTTCGATCTCGTTCGTGATCCCAGAGCACCTCGCGGACGACTACAAGTTCGAGCCCGGGCAGTATCTCACCTTGCGGATGACGGTAGACGGCGAAGAGTTGCGGCGCTCCTATTCCATCTGCACCGGCCCTGATGACGGAGAACTGCGCATCGCGGTCAAGCGGGTGCAGGACGGCCTGTTCTCATCCTGGGTCAATGCGCATATCGAGGCAGGCGACGAACTGGACGTGATGACGCCGACTGGCCGGTTCGGCTTGTCGAATGCCGTCGGGAATGGCCGCATCCATGTGGGGTTTGCAGCCGGTTCGGGCATCACGCCCGTGCTGTCTATCCTACGCGGCGTGCTGGCGTGGGAGCCGGACAGCCGCTTCTTTCTGTTCTACGGCAACAAATCGACGACCGACATGCTGTTCCGGGAGGACCTGGAGGAACTGAAGGATCGTTTTCTCGGCCGTCTCTCGGTCTTTCACGTGTTGAGCCAGGAGGAACAGGATATCCCCGTCCTCAACGGCAGACTCGACGGAGAAAAGGCTCGCCTCCTATTGACCGCCATCGTTCCGGCGGCCGCCGTCGACCACGCCTTCGTCTGCGGCCCCTCGGGGATGATCGATGATCTCGAAGCGGTCCTGAAGGAACTCGGGCTCGCGGAGGATAAGATCCATGTGGAGCGCTTCGTCTCCGCGCTCGGCGGACGGCCGCGACCGCGGACTGAAGTTGCCCCCGAGGCTGCCCCGGCCTTTCTTGCTTCCCTCATCGTCGACGGCAAGCGCCGGGAAGTTCCCGTGGCCGAGGGCGAGGCGATCCTGGATGCGGCTCTGCGTGCCGGGATGGATCTTCCCTTCGCCTGCAAGGGTGGCATGTGTTCCACCTGCCGCGCCAAGGTGGTCGAGGGAACGGTTGATATGGAGGTCAATTATTCCCTGGAGCCTTGGGAGGTGAAGGCTGGGTTCGTGCTCACCTGCCAGGCGCACCCGACCAGTGGGAAGGTCGTCGTGGATTTTGATCAGGTCTAGTGCTTGAGCCGGTGATGGACGAGTTGCAACCGCGCCTGCCGCCTTGTCCCTTCACGATCGGCGAGACATTTGGCGAGACGTTCACATTCGATGCGGCTTCGATCCGAGAATTCGCAAATATTTCCGGGGACGTGAACCCCCTTCATCACGACGAGGCGTTCGCTCGGGCAAGCCGGTTCGGCGGTCTCATCGCGTGCGCGGGACACACATCGGCCTTGATGATGGGAGCGCTCGCGAAATATTTGACGGCCCGCGCGGAAGCGCTCGGCTTGGAGTTCAGCTTTCAGCTTCGCAAAGCGGTGCATGCTGGGGCGACGATGCATTTGACATGGGTGATCGTCGAGATAGAGCCAAAGATCAGCCTTAACGGTTACATCCTACGGTTCGAAGGAAATCTGAAGACCACGGACAGGGTCTTGGCCGTTGGAGCAACGGCTAGAGGCCTCGCCATGCAGCGAAGCGCCATAACATTCTGATGCAGAAGCGATGAGATAACTTTGCAGACCCATGGAGCCCGGGTGTTCGCGCTCCATGGGTCTTCTTCCCGAAATTATCGCTGTGCCTGTTATCGCCCCTCACTCCTTCGAACGCTTGTCGATGACATGGCGAGCCTTGCCGACGGACCGTTCGATCGTGCCTGGCGGGTGAATAACGATGCGGGTCGTGACGCCCACCGTATCCTTTATGCGGGTAACGAGATGTGTGGCGTGTGTCTCGAGACCGGCGCCATCCCAGTGCTCGTGCTTCGCCTCCGTGAAGATCGTCATCTCGTCCATGCGTCCGGTTCGGGATAGTTCGATCACGAAATGACCGGCGCACCATTCCGTGGCGAGCAAGGCTTCTTCGATCTGTGTCGGAAAGACATTGACCCCGCGCAGGATGATCATGTCGTCGGAGCGACCGGTCACCTTTTCCATGCGCCGCATGCCGGGGCGAGCGGTGCCTGGAAGCAGGCGGGTCAGATCACGAGTGCGGTAGCGGATGATCGGGAACGCCTCCTTGGTCAGGGAGGTGAAGACCAGTTCCCCGATCTCGCCGTCGGGAAGGACTTCGCCGGTCTCGGGGTCGATGACCTCGGGCAAGAAGTGATCTTCCCAGATGTGGAGGCCATCCTTCGACTCCAGGCACTCCTGCGCAACGCCGGGTCCGATCACCTCCGAGAGGCCATAGATGTCGGTGGCTTCCAGGGCGAAGGTGCGCTCGATTTCTTCCCGCAAGGCGTTGGTCCAGGGTTCGGAACCGAAGATGCCAAATTTGAGGGAGGATGCGTGCGGGTCGAGGCCAGCCTTGGTGAACCCGTCGAGCAGTGCGAGCATATAGCTCGGCGTCACCATGATGGCGTCGGGCTTGAAGTCGTTGATGAGTTGGACCTGGCGTTCCGTCATGCCTCCAGACACGGGCACCACGGTGCAGCCAAGCCGCTCGGCGCCATAATGCGCGCCGAGCCCGCCGGTGAACAGGCCGTAGCCATACGCGATGTGGACCATCATGCCGGGACGCACCCCGGCCGCGCGGAGCGAGCGGGCCATCACGTCCGCCCACATGTCGAGGTCGGCCTTGGTGTAGCCCACCACCGTAGGCTTGCCCGTGCTGCCGGAGGAGCAGTGGACACGGACGAGTTTCTCGCGCGGAACGGCGAAAAGCCCGAACGGATAATTGTCCCGCAAGTCGCTTTTGAGCGTGAAGGGAAACTTCGCGAGGTCGGACAGGTCGCGAAAGTCGGACGGGTGCACTCCAGCCGCCTCGAATTTCCGGCGATAGAAGGGCACATTTTCATAAGCGTGCCGCAGCGACCACGCGAGGCGCTCGCGCTGCAGGGATTGAATCTGGTCGCGGGACGCACGCTCGGCGGCGTCGAGTCCGGGCTCGACGGTATGGTCAAAAGATATGGCCGGCATCGCCATGTTCATTGTCTCCTCCACTCAAAGTGTTGAACTGGGCTCGCGGCTCTGCGGCGCGCGTTCTGGCGGCTCGATCACGGAGCCGCCGATGATGCGAGAATGCCCCCGAAACTCGGCGATCACCACGCCATCCTGGGTTACCTGGACGTCGTAGAGGCCCGAACGCCCGGCCCGGCTTACTTCCCTGGCGCTAGCGATCAGCCGGTGATCCCGTTTGCCCGGGCGCAGAAAGGTGATGCTGCAATGGGCGGCGACGGCGCGCTCGTCATAGGAGTTACAGGCAAAGGCGAAGGCGCTGTCGGCGAGAGCGAATATGAAACCGCCGTGGGCGGAGCCGTGGCCATTGGTCATGGTCTCGGTGAGCGTCATGGCCAGCACAGCCGTTCCGGGGCCGACCTTGAGGATCTCGATGCCGAGGCCGCGGCTCGCCGGGTCGCTCGCCCACATGACATCGGCGGAGAGACGCGCGGTCTCCTCAGGGGTCCGCGCGGAGGCAAGGGCGGAGGTCACGAGGCCCTGCCCGTAAAGCTGGGAGCCCGCTTTTCCATGAATGCACAGACCCCCTCGGCATAATCCGGCGTGTGGCCGGCCTTTCGCTGCAGGTCCCGCTCCAGGTCGAGCTGTGCGTCGAGGTCGTTGCCCCCCGAGGCATTGAGCGCTTCCTTGATGAAGGCTAGGCCTTGGGTCGGCTGGGTTGCAAGATGAGCGGTCAGCCGTTCGGCCTCCTCGCGGAGGCTGGCGTCGTCCACCGTCTTCCAAATCAGGCCCCAGGCTTCCGCCTTTTCCGCCGGCAACGGTTCGGCCAGCAGGCTCAGGGCGCGGGCGCGGGCGTCGCCGATCAGGCGAGGCAGGAAGAAAGTGCCCCCGGAATCGGGAACGAGGCCGATCTTGGCGAAGGATTGGATGAACTTGGCCGAACGCGCCGCGAGGACGATGTCGCAGGCGAAGGCGATATTCGCCCCGGCGCCGGCGGCCACCCCGTTCACCGCGCAGATGACGGGTTTTCGAAGTGTGCGGATGCGGCGAATGAGCGGGTTGTAGAACGCCTCGATTGTGGCGCCAAGGTCTGGCTGGCTGCCATTCGACTGTAGCCGATCGGAAAGATCCTGACCTGCGCAGAAGCCGCGTCCCGAGCCCGTGACGAGAATAGCGCGGCAATTCTCGCTCGTTGCCGCCTCCTCAAGAGCATCCGCAAGGCGGTGGTGCATCTCCTCGTTGAAGGAATTGAGTCGATCCGGACGATTGAGGGTAATGAGCGTCCAGCCTTCGCGGCGCTCCACAAGAACTGAAGGATCCACGGCTGCCTCCCTGAACGGGCTCTTTATGAGCCTCTTGAATTAACCGATCGATCGGTTAATCTTTAGCGCAACGGTCGTTCGTGTCAACAGGCGAGCGCGACAATGAGAACGGCGGGAGGACGGGCATGGTTGAACGTTTCGAAGGGCACCGCACCGTGCTCCACGGCGCACTTCAGGCACTCCGGCGGCGGGACTATTGGAGCGCCTTTTCGGAAACTCCGCGCAGCTACGGCGAAGAGGCCGCCGCCGCCGGCCAACCGGCGTTCGAGGCGCTCCTCGGCAAGCCCTTCGACACGGGTCAGGAGGTCCCGAACGGGCGTGTCGGCGCTGAAGTGTCGCCGTTCGGACCCGCTCTCGGGATCACCTATCCTCAGATCACACCGGATGACTTGATCGCTGCGGCTTCCAAGGCGGCGCCGCTCTGGGCCGAGGTGGACCTCGAAACGCGGACCGGTATCGCCATCGAAATCCTGGTCCGGCTCAACCGCTCGTCCTTCGCGATGGCGCATGCCGTGCAGCACACGACCGGACAAGCCTTCGCGATGGCGTTTCAGGCTGGGGGCCCGCACGCGCAGGATCGCGGTCTCGAAGCGGTTGCCTATGCCTATGACGAGCTTTCCCGCGTGCCCGGTACGGCGCATTGGGTGAAGCCCGCGGGTCGCAATTCATTGTGCCTCGACAAGGAATTTCACGTCGTCCCGCGGGGCATCGGCCTCGTCATCGGTTGCGCGACCTTCCCGACCTGGAATTCCTATCCGGCGCTGTTTGCGGATCTCGTCACCGGCAACGCCGTCATCGTCAAGCCGCACCCAGCCGCAGTGCTGCCCTTGGCGATCACCGTGAAGATCGGTCGCGAGGTTCTGCAGGAATCCGGCTTCGATCCCGATGTGCTCCAGCTTGCGGCCGACACGGTGGAGGAGCCGCTCGCCCAGGTGTTGGCGACCCATCCAGCCATTGGTCTCGTCGACTTCACGGGTTCGCCTGTATTCGGCAGCTGGTTGCGAGAGAATGTGAAAGGCAAGCCGCTGTTCACCGAGGAAGCGGGCGTCAACACTATCGTCATCTCCTCGACCGACGCGTTCGCGGCTATGTGCCAGAACATCGCCTTCTCGCTGTCGCTCTACAGCGGACAAATGTGCACGGCACCGCAGACCATCTTCGTGCCGGCAGGCGGGATCACCACCGACGAAGGGCACAAGAGTTTCGAGGCCGTGGCGAACAGCATCGCCACCGCCATCGACAGCCTCCTGGCCGATCCCGCCCGTGCGGTGGCCGTGCTGGGGGCGATCCAGAATCCCGCGACGCTGGCCCGCATCGACGAAGCTCGCGGCCTCGGCCGCGTGGTGCGCGAGAGCAGCTCGTTGCAGATCGAGGGTGCGCGCACCGCGACGCCGCTCCTCCTGGCTGTGGACGGGGATCGCGACTCCGCTCACCTGGAAGAGCACTTCGGACCGATCAGCTTTATCGTGGCGGTGGGCGATACCAAGGACGCCATCGCGCGCGCCACAGCTGCTGCTCGCAGCAGGGGCGCCATTACGGCCGCGCTCTACAGCACGGACGACACGGAAATCGCCGAGGCCGCGATCGCCTATGCGCGAGCCGGAGTGGCTCTATCGATCAACCTGACCGGCGGCATCTACGTCAATCAGAGCGCGGCTTTCAGCGACTACCACGTCTCGGGCGCCAACCCGGCCGGCAATGCCTGCCTTACCGACGCGGCCTTCGTCGCCGGGCGCTTCCACGTCGTCTGTGTGCGCCGTCCGGCCGCTGCCTGACCTCATTTCCATCGGAGAAAAAGAATGGCGCACGCCTTCATCTGCGATTTCGCGCGCACACCCATCGGCCGCTACGGCGGCGCCCTCAAGGACGTCCGTGCTGATGACCTCGCCGCCCATCCCCTCCGGGCCTTGAAAGTGCGAAATGCTAGTGTCGACTGGGAGGCGGTGGATGATGTAATCCTCGGCTGCGCCAACCAGGCCGGCGAGGACAATCGCGATGTCGCCCGCATGGCGGTGCTGCTAGCGGGCCTGCCCGTCAGCGTGCCCGGCACCACCATCAACCGCCTGTGCGGCTCCGGTCTCGACGCCGTCGGCATGGGTGCTCGCGCCATCATGATGGGCGACGCCGACCTCATCCTCGCCGGCGGAGTCGAAAGCATGACACGCGCGCCCTTCGTCACGGGCAAGGCCACCGAGGCCTTCTCCCGTCAGGCCGAGGTCTTCGATACCACCATCGGCTGGCGTTTCGTGAACCCGCTGATGAAGGAGCAATACGGCATCGATTCCATGCCGGAGACGGGTGAGAATGTGGCCGAGGACTTCCAGATCTCGCGCCACGACCAGGACCTGTTCGCCTGGCGGTCCCAACAACGCGCCAAGGCGGCGCAGCAAGCCGGTTTCTTCGAGAACGAGATCGTGCCGATCGAAGTGAAGGGCAAGAAAGGCGCCATCATGGTGGTGGCCAATGACGAGCATCCCCGTGGCGACACCACGTTGGAACAGCTTGCGCAACTGAAGGCACCCTTCCGCAAGCAGGGCGGAACGGTCACCGCCGGCAACGCCTCCGGCATCAATGACGGCGCCGGCGCCTTGATCCTCGCGTCAGAAACCGCAGTGCGCAAATATAACCTGACGCCGCGCGCCCGCGTGATCTCCGTTGTACAGGCTGGCGTGCCGCCGCGGATCATGGGCATTGGGCCCGCGCCGGCCACCCGCAAGCTTCTCGAGAAGAACGGCATCGCCCTTCGCAACGTCGACCTGATCGAGCTCAACGAGGCGTTCGCCTCGCAGGCGCTCGCCGTATTGAGGCAGCTCGGCGTGCCGGACGACGCCGAGCACGTGAACCCACACGGGGGTGCCATCGCTCTCGGCCACCCGCTCGGCATGTCGGGCGCGCGTCTTGCCATGACCGCGGTGAGCGCGCTGGAGGCCCGCGGCGGAAAGCTGGCGGTGGCGACCATGTGCATCGGCGTCGGCCAGGGCATCGCAGCACTCATCGAGAAAGTGTGACATGGAAGCGCATATCTTGCCCGTCTTCATCTACCGCCAAGGAACTGTGGCGGTGGTGGAGATCGACAATCCACCTGTGAACGCGCTGTCGCACTCGGTGCGCTTAGGCCTGCTGGACGCGGTGGCGATACTGGGCGACGATTCCTCTGTCACCGCTGTCGTCCTCAGCGGCGGACGTGGGCGCTTCATCGGCGGCGCCGACATTCGGGAGATGGATCGCCCGCCGGACGAGCCTTATCTGCCGGACGTCGTGGCAGCTCTCGACGCGCTGGACAAGCCCGTTGTGGCCGCCATCGATGGAGCGGCGCTCGGCGGGGGCCTTGAAATCGCGTTGGCCTGCGACGCGCGGATCGGCTCGCCGAAGGCGTTGCTGGGCCTCACCGAAACCCGGCTCGGCGTCATTCCGGGCGCCGGCGGCACTCAGCGCCTGCCGCGGGTGGTGGGGATCAAGCACGCCATCTCGCTCATCTGCGAGGGCCGCATCCTGAAGGCTGACGAAGCTCTGAACCTCGGCCTCCTCGACGAAATCGTGAAGGACGACCTGCTCGCCGCCGCCGTCGCTGCTGCGCCGAAACAGGCGAAGCGCCGCATCTCCGCACAGCCCGTGCCGCAGACCGATGGAGACGAGGAGGAGAAAGCTGCCGCACAGGTGCTGAAAGGCGCTAAAGGCCTGCCGGCGATCGCCGAGGCGATCCGGGTGATCCGTTCGGCGCGGGACGGTGACTTTGCGCAGGGCCTCGATCGCGAGCGCGCCGCGTTTCTTGCCCTGCGCGAGAGCGCCGAGGCCAAGGCGCTGCGATACCTGTTCTTCGCCGAACGCGAGGCGGCCAAAGTGCCGGGCCTCGACGGCGTTTCGCCCCGGACGTTTGCGAAGACCGCCGTGATCGGCGCCGGCACCATGGGTGCCGGCATCGCGGTGGCGCTGGCCGATGCGGGCCTGTCCGTGACGCTGGTGGAGCGGGACGAATCGGCGGCGGCGGCCGGGCTCGATCGCGTCAGGGGCCTTTATGAACGCCCGGTGAAAAGTGGACGATTGAGCCTCGCGCAATCCGAAGAGCGTACCGCGCGCATCGCGCCCACTGCGGACTGGACCCGGATCGCAGATGCCGACCTCGTCATCGAGGCCGCTTTCGAGGACATGGCGGTGAAGACGGACATCTTCCGTCGCCTCGACGCCGTCGCGCGCCCCGGCGCGGTGCTGGCGAGCAACACCTCTTATCTCGATCTCGACGCCATTGCGGGAGCGACCGCCCGGCCGCAGGACGTCGTCGGGCTGCATTTCTTCGCACCCGCCAACGTGATGCGTCTCTTGGAAGTGGTGCGTACGGACGGAACCGCGCCGGAGGTACTCGCGACCGCTCTCGCGCTCGCCAGGACGATTGGCAAGCAGCCGGTGGTGGCCGGCAATTGTGACGGCTTCATCGGCAACCGGATCTATGCGGTTTATCGCCGCCACGCCGAGTATCTCGTGGAGGACGGCGCCACGCCGGAAGAGGTAGACGCGGCCCTGGAAGCCTACGGCTTCGCCATGGGCATATTCGCTGTCTCCGACATGTCGGGCCTCGACATCGCCTTCGCCATGCGCCGGCGCCGGGCGACGACACGCGACCCCGGCGAGCGCTACATCGCGATCCCGGACCGGCTGTGCGAGGCGGGGCGTCTCGGCCGGAAGACCGGCGCTGGCTGGTACGCCTACGACGCTGAGGGCCGGAAGGCGCCGGATCCCAAGGTTGCCGAGATCATTGCAGCCGTCCGCGCGGAGAAAGGTATCTCGCTCCGGCACTTCGCCGCCGAGGAGATCCAGTCGCGTCTTCTCAGCGTGATGGCGAACGAGGGCGCGAAGGAACTGGAAGAGGCGGTTGCGCTTCGCGCCTCCGACATCGACCTCGCCTTCGTCAACGGCTACGGCTTCCCGCGGCTCAAGGGCGGTCCCATGTTCGCCGCCGACCGGAAGGGCCTCGCTACGGTGTTGCGCGAGGTTGAAGCCGCTCATGCAGCAGGCGGCGTGGGCTCCGAACCGTCGGCACTCCTCGTCGAACTCGCTCGCCGTGGCGCAACATTCGCGGAATGGCGTCGGTCCTGACCGCAGGAGAATCATGATGACACGTCTTCTCGAAAGCTACGCTGAGGATCGCTGGACCGCGCCCCAGGGCGGTCTCGCCGACATTCCGAGCGCCATTGACGGCCGGACCGTGGCGCGAGCTTCCAGTGCGGGGCTCGACTTCGCCACCGTGCTTCGCCATGGGCGGGACGTCGGCGGCCCGGCTCTGAGAGCCCTGACATTCCACGAGCGCGCCGACCTGCTGAGGGCGCTCGCCTCCTATCTCAGCGCACACAAGGAGCCGCTTTATGCTCTGGCTGCGGACACGGGGGCGACCCGACGCGACAACCTCATCGACATCGATGGCGGTATAGGCACTCTCTTTGCCTATGCGTCGCGAGGGCGCCGGGAGTTGCCTGCCCAGTGCTTCGTGGTGGAAGGAGAGACCGAATCTCTCTCCAAGGGTGGCAGCTTTATCGGTGCGCATGTGCTGACGCCGCTTCACGGCGTGGCCGTCCACATCAACGCTTTCAACTTTCCCTGCTGGGGCATGCTCGAAAAGCTCGCGCCGGCCTTGCTTGCAGGTGTCGCCGTCATCACTAAGCCTGCGACCGCCACAGCCTATGTCGCGGAAGCGGTGGTCCGGCTCATCGTCGAGGCGGGTGTGCTGCCCAAGGGCGCGCTGCAGCTTATCTGTGGCTCGACCGGCGATCTTCTCGATCACCTGACCGGCCAGGACGTGGTCTCCTTCACCGGTTCGGCCGAGACCTCGGAGCGACTGAGCCGCCATCCGTCGATCACGCGCAACGCCGTCCGCTTCATCGCCGAGCGGGATTCGCTAAACGCGGCCGTGCTCGGGCCCGACGCTGGCGCCGGCACGCCGGAATTCGATCTGTTCGTGAAAGAGGTGGTACGGGAGATGACGGTCAAGGCCGGGCAGAAGTGCACGGCCATTCGCCGCATCTTCGTGCCGCGCACGTTTGAAGCGGCAGCCACGGAGGCGATCGCGGCACAGCTCTCAAAAACCGTGCTCGGCGACCCGCGCCGCGAGGATGTGCGCATGGGGCCGCTAGCCTCGCTCTCCCAGCGCACGGCCGTGCGCGCGGCCGTGAACGAGTTAACCCGGGAGGCTGAAATCGTCGCGGGCGATCCCGAGCGTGCCGAGGTGATCGGCGGCGACGTTGAGACCGGCGCATTCATGGCCCCCGTACTGCTGCGCTGCCAAGTGCCGCTCGAGGCTCGGAGTGTTCACACGGTCGAAGCGTTCGGCCCGGTGGCGACGGTGATGCCCTACGGGACGCTCGACGAGGCTGTCGCACTCGTTGCGAAGGGCGAAGGGAGCCTTGTCGCTTCCGTCTTCACTTATGACGACGCGGTGGCGGACCACCTCATCTTCGGCCTCGCTCCCTATCACGGTCGGCTCCTCGTTATTGATCGCGACTGCGCCAAGGAGTCCACCGGCCATGGTTCTCCCCTTCCCGGTCTTGTCCATGGCGGACCGGGCCGAGCTGGCGGTGGCGAGGAACTGGGCGGCGTGCGCGGCGTGTTCCACTACATGCAGCGTACCGCCGTACAAGGATCGCCCGCGCGGCTGTCGGCCCTGACGCGTCAATGGCTGAAGGGCGCACCGGCTCGCGTGCCGTCGGTCCATCCATTCAAGCTGCCTTACGATGCGCTGAGTGTCGGTGACACGGTGGAGACGGCCTCCCGCGCCATCACGCTCGAGGACATCGAACATTTCGCCAATTTCACAGGTGACACTTTCTACGCCCATATGGACGAGGAGGCTGCGAAGGCCAATCCGTTCTTTCCCGGTCGCGTCGCTCACGGATATCTTATCCTGTCCTTCGCCGCGGGACTGTTCGTCGATCCGGCGCCGGGGCCGCTCCTTGCGAATTACGGGCTCGACAATTTGCGGTTTCTCAAGCCGGTCTCCCCGGATGATGCCATTCGCGTGCGCCTGACTGTCAAGGAGAAGCAGCCTGCACGCAAGCCGGAATACGGTGAGGTGCGGTGGGATGCGGAAGTGTTCAACCAGAACGGAGAGACCGTCGCCCGGTACGAACTGCTGACGATGAGCGCACGGGCCGCGGCGTAAAGGGACGGCGTCGGCGTCCGCTCATCGCCGTGCGTCACGCCAGCCAGAGCGACGCGCACCAGGCCAGCCGGCCCTAGTTGCCGCCTTGGGCGGTGTCCGCCGACGCGGGCCGCCCCGACCTTGTCAACTCCGGAACGATGAAATCGATGAAGGAACGCGCCCGTCGGGAGAGAACGCGCGCCTGTGGATAGGTGAGGTTCACCGGGATGGCCGGCAGGAAATAATTGTTCAGAACTATCTTCATGCGATTGGCTGCCGCATCCGCCTGCACGAGCCAGCTCGGCACGATCGCAATCCCTAGGCCGTCGCGGGCGGCTTGGTACGCGACCTCCTCGCTATTGAAGCGCAGTCGCCCTCCGACGCGGACACTTTGACGTCCATCCTCTGAATCAAATTCGATGCTCGCGTCCATGGAGTTGGTGGCCACGATGACGTCGTGTTTGTCGAGATCCACGGGCTCTTTGGGAACGCCCCGTGCCGCCAGATAGACGGGCGATGCCACCACGACACGTTCGAATGTCCGGATGGATCGGACGACGAGCGAGCTCGAGAGCGGTTGTCCGGTCGTGATGGCGAGCTCGAAGCCCTCCTTCACCAGGTCGTGGATGACATCTGCAAGGGTGGTCTCGATCGACACAAGTGGGAAGTGCTGCAGGAACCTGGGGAGCAGAGGCACGATGTGCGTCCTCCCGAATGAGATGGGAACCGCGATGCGCAGAAGCCCCGTGGTTTCAGGGTGTTGCCCGCGCGCCGAGGTGCGCACTTCGTCCAAAGCCTCAAGCATGCGCCGCACCTGCTCATAAAGCTGGGCCGCCTCGGCGGTCGGATTGATTTTTCGGGTCGTCCGCACGAAGAGAGGCACGCCGAACGTGGCCTCCAACCCGGCGATGTACTTGCTCACCGTTGACTGCGAAACGCCCATTTCGCGGCCCACTGCGGAAAAGCTGCCGCGTTCGATCAGTCGCGCGAAAGCGACATAGGCTTCGATGCTCTCCGACATTTATTCCCCACGGAATATGTCATAGTCGATATCACTGATTTACGAATGACCGGGCGGTTAGTAAATAGAGAAAACACAATCATCAAGAAAACTGGGGAAACGCATGGGAAAGAGAATCGCCATCATTGGGGCCGGCACCGCTGGGCTCCATCTGGGCCTTCATCTCCGCAAGTTCGGTGTCGATGTCACCATCTTCACGGATCGTCGGCAGGAAGATTTCAAGACATCTCGACTGCTCAATACCGTCGCGCACCATCACGTCACGGTCGAGAGGGAAGATGCGCTCGGATGCAATCATTGGCCCGCGGATCAATATGGATACTTTGGACATTATTATTACGTCGGGGGCCCCCAGCCGCTGCGCTTCTTCGGCGCCTTGGAAGGGCCCAGTCGTGCGGTCGACTATCGCATCTATCAGCCGAGTTTGATGGACGACTTCGTCGCCAAGGGCGGCGTGATCGAGTTCCGCGAGATCTCGCACGACGACGTCCCCGACATCGCGAAGCAATTCGATCTGCTCGTGGTCTGCACGGGCAAGGGCCCCTTTGGGCAGATGTTCAAGCCCGATCCCAGCTTCTCGCCGTTTGATCGCCCGCAGCGTGCGTTGTGTGTCGGTTTGTTCAAGGGAATCAAGGAACCGCCAACGCGTGCTGTTGTGATGAATTTCTCTCCCGGTGCCGGCGAGATGATCGAGATTCCGACGCTATCCTTCGGCGGAATGGTGACGGCGCTCGTCATCGAGAACCACATCGGCGGCGATCTCGAGATTCTCGCCAAGACCAGCTATGATGAGAATCCCAGAGCCTTCCTCGATCTGCTGCTCGACAAGCTGCGCAAGCATTATCCGGACTGCGCGGAGCGGATCGACGAGAAGGAATTCGACCTGGCCAACGGCCCGCTCGATATCCTGCAGGGTGGCGTGACGCCGACCGTGCGAAAGAGCCACGTGGCGCTCGACGATGGGAAGCTTGTCGTGGCGCTCGGAGACGTGCAGGCGGTGGTGGATCCCGTCCTCGGTCAGGGCGCCAACATGGCATCTTACGCGGCCGTTGTTCTTGGTGAGGAAATCGTCGAGCAAGACGTTTTCGACGAGCGGTTCATGGAGCGGGTCGAGGAGCGCCGGCGCGACCGCGTGCTGAGCGCTACCCGCTGGACGAACTATATCCTGCGGTCGCTGGGCACCCTCTCGCCGGAGCTCCTTCAATTTATCGGTGCGTTGAGCCAGAGCGCGGAACTCGCCGGAGAGTTCACCGAGAACTTCAATTTCCCGGAACGGCAGTGGGATTGCTTCGCCAGCCCGCAGCGCACGCGCGCCTGGGTCGAGACTCGCCTGGATGGGCTTCGCGCCTCCATTCCGAGCGAGGCGGTCCTCGCCCGCGTCGGATGAGACGCGACCTGTAGCTCCGGCGCACAAACACAGGCAGGCTGGTGGAGCCCTAGGTGTGGCGAACCCGACCCTGCAAATGCGCCGTAGCCTCTTCAAGGGAGGAGGTGTGTCATGCCAGTACATGTGGACCTGTTTCGCAGCGCACTGTCGCACTTGGCGGCCGGGGTCAGCGTAATCTCCACCGCCAGGGAGGGCGAGCGCCGCGGCGTCACCGCTACGGCCGTTTGCTCCGTCTCGGCCAGTCCTCCGACAATTCTCGTCTGCATCAACACGGCCACCGGAACCTCCAAGATGATCGAGGAGCACGGCTGGTTCGCGGTGAACGTGCTGGCGGAACAGCACCGGCATGTTGCCGAGGTCTTTGCCGGTCGCAACGGGCTGCAGGGCGACGAGCGCTTTCGTCACGGTGATTGGGAAGCAGGAGAGCATGAAGGGCTGCCGCTGCTTTCGGACGCGATTACAACCCTCGAATGTCGGGTCGACCAGATCGTGCGGTCGGGAACGCACGCGGTTTTCTTCGGCATCGTGGAGGTCGCTCGGCTCCGCCGCGATCCGCCGCTGATCTACCACGCCGGCGCGTTCCACATGCTGCCGGGCGCGATCACAACAACGGAAGCTGAACGGCTCCGGGGGCGGCCAACGGCACCTGTGCCGTAAGCCGCGCCATGAAAATAAAACCGGGAGGAAACAATGGTTTCTGTGAGCTACACGAATAGAGGCGGCACTACCGCCACTGAGTATACCGCCAGCTTAAGTGCCCTGCGAAGGACGATGGTGGGTCACGGCGCTCTCATGATCTTCGCGGCGCTGGTCGGAGGCGTCGGATTGTGGATGTATCTCCTTGGCGGTTTCGAGATCATCCCCGGCTACGTTGTTTCGTTCCAGCTGCCGGGATCGGCGGATGGCTGGCAGCGCGCGCATACCGGCCCGGTGCTGAACGGCCTCATGGTCATCGCCATTGGCTGCGCCTTGCCCTTGCTCGATTTTTCCGAGCTTTGGGCGAAGCGGCTGGGATGGATCATCATCCTCGATGGCTGGTCGAACACGGGCTTCTACTTCTTCGGAAATTTCTCCCCTAACCGCGGATTGGCATTCGGCGAAAGCCGCCTTGGGCCGGCTGATATCTTCAGCTTCCTGGCCTTGGCGCCCGCCTATCTATTCGGCGTGCTCGCAATGATCGCTCTCGTCGCGATCGGATGGCGCGCCATCGCTCGCTGAAGGACGCGTCGCGAACCTACCTGCACCCGAAAACCGTTCGTGCATGGCTCGCCACGGCGCATCGCCGCGGCCTGGCTGAACAGATTGGGGGGAAAAATGACGAAATATCTTCTTGCTGCCGCGCTGTCCCTTGGCCTCTCCGGCAACTGCCTTGCTGCCGATCTGGCGCCCACCGCCTCGGCGCCGACGCCCTTTCTGCCGTGGTACCTTCACGTCGGCCCGATAGGCGTCGTCTTCGACGAAAGTGCGCGCATCGGTGTCGGTGGTCAGCCGGTCCCTGGGGCAAGTGCCCTGGCCGACGACAATTTCACGGTCGGATTCGAGATCGGCTATCGATTCACCGAAAACTTCGCCGTCTCGCTCACTGCCGGCATTCCTCCAAGCACGACCCTCACGGGAACTGGTCCGCTCGCAGGAACGGATCTCGGACGGGTCACCTACGGGCCGGCCGTGCTTTCGGCCCACTACCATTTCACCAATTTCGGGCCGCTCTTCAAGCCTTATGTCGGAGCCGGCGTCAACTATACGCTCGTGTGGAATGAGAAAGACAAGGCGGTCAAGAACCTGAAGGTCGATAATGCCTTCGGCTTCGTGCTTCAGGCGGGCATCGAAAGCGACTTCGACGAGCATTGGGGAACATTCATCGACGTGAAGAAGATCTTCCTGGACACCGATGCAACGGGAACCGTGGGCGGCGCCCCGGCGACCGCGAAGATCGACCTTGATCCGTGGCTCATCATGGCCGGTGTTACTTATCGGTTCTAATCCGGGTCGGGCAATATTGCTCGCAACATGAGGCGGAGTGCATAAATGACGGTACAATCATTCCCGCTGATCGTCGCCGGAAAAGCCCGCCCGGCGCAGGATCATTTCGAAGTCCATAATCCTGCAGATGGAGCAGTCGTCGGACTTGCCCCGAGGGCCACGCTACAGGACCTCGACGACGCCGTCGCGGCGGCGGCCACCGCCTTCTCCGGCTGGAGTGCGACGTCCGATGCCGATCGCGCGGCCGCATGTCATGCGGTTGCCGACAAGATTTCCGCACACGCTGAAGAACTCGCCCGGCTCGTCACCCTTGAGCAGGGCAAACCCTTGAACGGGCTCGGGTCACGCTGGGAGATCGGTGGGGCTCAAGCCTGGGCCCATTATACCGCGGATCTCCAGCTTAGACCGAAAGTGCTTCAGGACGACAATGCCGGACGGGTGGAATTGTACCGGAGGCCAATTGGCGTCGTGGGCTCGATCACGCCGTGGAACTTCCCGGTGATGATCGCCATATGGCACATCATCCCGGCCATTCGCGCCGGCAATACGATCGTGGTCAAGCCGTCGCCTTATACCCCGCTGGCGACGATCCGCATCGTCGAATTGATCAACGAGGTCTTGCCGCCCGGCGTCGTGAGCTGCGTCGCCGGGGAGAACGAGGTTGGTGTGGCGATGTCAACACACCCCGGCATCGGGAAGATCGCCTTTACCGGTTCAAGCCTCACCGGTAAGAAAATCATGAGCAGTGCCGCCGCCACATTGAAGCGCCTGACGCTCGAACTTGGTGGCAATGATGCCGGAATCGTGTTGCCCGATTGTGCTCCCCGCGAGATTGCTGAAGGTCTGTTCTGGGGTGCCTTTATCAACAATGGGCAGACCTGCGCGGCGCTGAAGCGGCTCTATGTTCACGATGACATTTATGAAGAGGTCTGCACGGAACTTGTGAATTACGCCCGCAACGTTCCAGTCGGCAACGGCCTCGACGAGGCGAGTGCCCTCGGTCCGATCCAGAATCGCGCTCAGTTCGACAAGGTCGTGCGATTGGTCGAGGATGCCAAGGCGCGCGGAGGTCGCGTCCTCCTCGGCGATCGACACACGACGGCTGAAAATTCGCTGTTCTACTCCCCCACCCTGATCGCCGACCTCGACAATGGCGCCTTGCTGGTGGACGAGGAGCAGTTCGGCCCTGTGCTGCCGATCATTCGCTATTCCGATGTCGAAGAAGTTGTGGAGCGCGCCAATGACAACCCTAACGGCCTCGGTGGCTCGGTTTGGAGCAAGGATATCGAGTTGGCGCGGTCGCTTGCCTTGCGCCTGCAGACGGGGTCCGTATGGATCAACAAGCATGGGGCCATTCAGCCCAATGCTCCAATGGCTGGCGTGAAGCAATCCGGCCTTGGAGCTTCATTTGCTGAAGAAGGGTTGCATGAATATACGGACGTACAGGTAATTTTCAACTAACGACAGCTTCGATGCCTTATTACGAGCAGCTCTAAGGTTGCTCTTCCGGATCGTATATTGGTCCAAATCTGTCGTGTCAAAGGGTAAGCAGGAAGTAATATTGGAAATCTAGCTTCGGTATCTTCGCTATGTTCTTGCCGCCGCCGAGCAAGGAAGCTTCCGGCGTGCGGCCACGGCTTTAGGCGTCGGTCAATCAGCAATCAGTCGTCGGGTTCGCGATCTGGAAGACGAGTTGGGCGCGGCTTTGTTCATTCGCGAACGGAGTGGTGTGCGCCTCACCTATGCTGGCGAACAATTCGTCCGCCGCGCTCGTCGGGTGACGAGCCAGGTGGCCGATGCTGCGAAGGATGTCAGTGACATCGGACGTGGCAAGGAGGGAATAGTACGAATTGGATTGTTTTCACCGCTGGCTTCCGACTTCCTCATCAGCCTCTTCCAAGCCTACGATGCGGAACACGCTGGGGTACGCCTCGATTTCATTGAGGGTGGTCCGGCTGATCATATGCCCGCGATCCTGCAACATCGTCTCGACGTTGCCTTTTTACCGGGACCATCGCCGTCCGAGGGTTGCGACATTGCTCATCTGTGGAATGAGCGTGTCTACGTCGCGATGTCGATGTCTGACGAGTTGGTAAGTCGCGAAGAGATCGAATGGGAGGAGCTTCGTGAGCGGCACTTCGTCGTCAGCGCGGCCGCGCCGGGGCCAGAGATCCACGACTATCTAGCGAAAAACCTGACCAAGTTGGGTCATCCCCCAAGCATTGAGCGGCAGGCAGTCTACCGAGACACGATCTTGAACATCGTCGCCCTGGGCCAGAGCCTGACCCTCACCAGCGAGGCGACGGTTTCAGCACGCTTTCCAGGCGTGGCGTTTCGACCACTTTCAGGGGCAGTGTTGCCCGTCTGTGCGGTGTGGTCGCCCAGAAATGACAATCCTGCATTTCGCCGACTTCTGAGTCTGGCAAAGACCCTTTCGAAAAAATGCGCCGCCTGCCTGCTCAGGAATGGCTCGCCAGATCTTTTAGAGGGGATTGCGCGGCCTGAAGAACCGAACGCCGAGCCTTTACGAAACCGCGATCGGTTGACATGAATCGCTCCAACATTGGTGCGATCAGCTTCTCTGGTTCGATGGCGGCGCAGCCTTGTTGCCGACCGAGGATTTCCCCGTAGGCGGCGAGATCCCGGTGCAGCGCTGCGGGCAATTCCACCGTGATCTTGACGGGTTTGTCGTCGGCAATGGGACCGAGCTTCAGCTTAGCCATCATGAGCCTCCATAGGGTTCGAGCATCAGATCGCGGGTAACGATGACCCGAACCGGGAACCCCGGCCGTATCGTCAATGTCGGAGCGACATTGAGCTGGCGGCGGACGATTTCCTGGCCGGCATCGTTGATGGTGTCCTGGGCGCCATCCCGGATGGCACGGATCAGCCGGTCCTCGTCGTCGATGGCAAGCTCGGCACCGACACTGAGCAGCGTGGAAAGGCCTGCCGCTTTGGCCAGTTCCCACCAATGAAAATCGACCCCGTCCTCCAGCCCGGCATAGCCCTGCGTATCTGCGCCCGGCTGGCGCTCGAGAACGATCGACCGGCCGTTCGGGAAGATCAGGCGGTTCCAGACCAGCAATACCCGGCGCTGGCCGAAGCCGACATCGTTGCTGTATTCGCCGATGATGCGGGTGCCTTGCGGGACCAACAGCGTCCGTCCGGTCGGGCTGTCGTAGATGTGTTCGGTGACCTGGGCGGTGATCTGTCCGGGCAGATCGGAGCGGATACCGGTGATGAGCGCCGCCGGGATCACCGCGCCTGCCTGAAGCACATAGGGTGACGCCGGCGCCGTGACGCGATCAGGTGCGACGGTGCGCCGATCGACGGCGGCATTGATAAAGGCGACGTGCCGATCCTGCGCCGACGGGGTACCCAATTGGCCTGGAAGACCAAGGCTCGTGAGATTCGACGTCGCGGCACCGCTACCGGTCGCCGAGGTGGTCGCGATCCTCGCCTGGGTCTGGAAGAAGACACGACTGGTGCGCGCGGCCTCCTCCTCGGCCAGGCGGCGTTGCTCCTCCGGATCGACCGTAGCCGCCGGCATGCTCGGAGGCACGACCGGCTGGCCGCGGTTCTGAGCGTTGAGGATGGGCCTGCCGAGATCGCCGGGCAGAGCGGGGCCGAGGATCGGTCCGGTATAGTCGCGCGGCAGGCCGGCGATGCCTTCAGCTGTGGCACGATTGTCGGTGGAGTAAAGCTCCTCTGCGCCCGTGTTCGCATCGGGTGCTCGGAGCGCATAGATGAGCGCTCCGCTGACGCCGAGCGATGCGACGATGCCGATGCCGGTGAGCACCTTGCGGGACAGTCGGGTCACGCGTGGCGGCTCGGTGCGCAGTCGCATGGGAGATGCCGTGTCAGTGGCCGACCCGAGGGCGGCCGTGTCGGCACCGTCGGGGTTGCCGTTGCGGGCTTCGTTTTCGCTCATCATGCTGGCCTTCCGTCAGTTCGGGCGATGCGCACCGTCTGCTGGCGGTCGCCGCTGCCGAGGCGCAGCTCCGCGGCGCCGAAGAGCCGGTCGACGATCAGGATGTTCTGATGGATCCGGCTGTTGACGATCTGCGACTCGCCATTGGAACCGATGACGAAGATGGGCGGCATCTCGCCCTGCACGATGCCGCGCGGGAACTCGACATAGACCCGCCGGCCGTCGTCATAGACCGAGACCGGCCGCCACGGCGGAGTGTCGCCGGTGAGGCCGTAGCGGTAGTTCCGCGCCGCGACGGCGGGGATTATCGGCGTGGCCGGCATCGCCTGCCGCAGCGAGGCCGGCAATTGCGGATAGGCCCAAGCGACGGCCGGCATATAGGGGGTTTCGCCCGAACGCAGCTCGAGCATATAGGTGCGCCGGTCGGTGGTGATGACCAGGTTGGTGGTGATGTCGGTGCGGGTCGGCTTGACTAGGACATGCACGCGGCGCGTGACGCCGCTGCCGCTCTCAGTGTCGCCTATGATCCAGCGGGCGGTGTCGCCGGCGGCGATCGGGCCTGCGCCGGTCAGACTCTCGCCGGCCTCCAGCGCGATGTCAGTGATCTGCCCGACGGCGGCATAGACCTGATAGAGCGCACCGTCGCTCCAGGGATAGATCTGGATGGCGTTGTAATAGCCCTCCCGGCGCGGCTCGACACGAGCGGCGGCATTGGCATTCTGAACCCGGGCCGTCGGTGCGCTCGCGGCGGCTCCGCCCCGGCCCGGCATCCAGGCCGGCGGAGTGTGCAGAGGCCAAGGGCGATCGTCCGTGACGGCGGCCGGCACAGAGGGCAGTGGCGGCACATCGGCATCGTAGCTGATCTGTGGCGGCTTGCTCGCTGCACAGCCGGCGAGCGCGAGCGTCGAGCACAGCAGAAGTGCCGCGCCGGATGTACGGAAAGAGGGAGAACCGCTGGCGAGGTCCGATACGGATTTACGGAAGGCCGGCTTTCCGGCATCGCGGCAAGCGGCGCTCATTGCCCCAGCTCCCTCGACCAGTTGATGGCGTTCACATAGATGCCGAGCGGGTTCGCCCGGAGTTTTTCGGCGTCGCGCGGCGGCTGCACCACAATGGTGAGGATGGCCGTCCAGCGCTGCGTGCCGGAGAGTTGGCCGTTCTCAAAGTGGCGCCCGGTCCAGGCGATGCGGAATGAATCCGGCGAGGCGCGGATGACCGACGACACGTCGACAGCGACCTGCTGCTTGCCGACCCTGGTGAAGGGGTCGTTCGACCTTGCAAAATCATTGAGCGCCGCTGCGCCGCGATCGGTGGTGAACTCATATGCCCGGAGCCAATTCTGCCGCACGACGATGGCGTCGGCCGGGATCGAGCGGACCTGCTCGATGAAGCGCGCCAGATGCCACGCCGTCTGCGGATCGGTCGGGCGATAATCGGCCGCGGCTGGCGCAACGGCCTGCGCCTGGCCGAGCTGGTCCACCTGAACCACCCATGGGACGATCGTGCCGCGGGCGGACTGCTCGACGAGCGCGGCGGCGAAGCCACCCGCCAGAGCCAGCGAGCCGAAGGCCATAAGGCGCCAGTTCCGGGCCTGTACCCTGGCCGAGCCGATCCGCTCGTCCCAGACCTGACCGGCGCGCTGATAGGGCGTTTCCGGCTCCGGGGCCTTGCCGTAATGGGTGGACGGTCGCCTGAAGAAGCTCATGGTCAGTCGTTCCCGGAAAGATTGATGGAGGAGCCGCTGCCATGGCTGTCGCCGGAGCGGACGGCGTGGGCGACGGCCGAGACGCCGTGGCTCATGGACTGGCTGCGTTTCATGCGCTGGGCCCAGGCGGGTGGCGTGTCGCGAGAGGCCGTGGGGGAACCAGCGCCGGCGTGGGAAGCATCATCGGCGGCAGCAGCGTGACCACCGATGGTCCCCATGGTCGACGAGCCGCCGGTCACGCTGAACGCGCCTGTGGTCCCTCCGGAGAAGCTGGATCTGACTCCTTCCGCAGCCTGCGCGGCGGCACGCCGGAGCGGCGAGGAGGCGGCGGACCCCGCCGCACGGGCGACGCCACCGAGACCGGAAGCGACACTGGCCGTCCCGGACTGGCCCATCGATCCGAGGCTGTAGGCCGCGGAAGCGGCGCCGGCCGCGCCGGCTCCGCCCCCCACGGCGGCGGCCCCTCCCGAGAGCGCCGCCGCTCCTCCCTTCGCGGCGAGCCCCGCCGCTCCTCCAGCGACGAGCGCGGCGCCGCCGACGGCCAATCCGGTGCCGACAGCAGCACCGGCGCCGAGCTGCGGGCCGCCGCTCACCAGTCCGTTCGCGATGCCAGGACCGAAAATGCCAAGACCGAGCAGCGAGAGCGCGGCGAGCACGACCGCCATGGCGTCGTCGATGGTCGGCGTCTGGCCGCCGAAACCGGCCGTGAACTGCGAGAACAAGGTGCTGCCGATGCCGATGACGACGGCGAGCACCAGCACCTTGATGCCGGATGAGATGACGTTGCCGAGCACCCGTTCGGCCATGAAGGCGGTCTTGCCGAACAGGCCGAACGGGATCAGGACGAACCCGGCCAGGGTGCTCAACTTGAATTCGATGAGCGTCACGAAGAGCTGCACCGCCAATATGAAGAACGCGAGGAGCACGAGGGCCCAGGCGAACAGCAGGCAGGCGATCTGGATGAAGTTCTCGAAGAAGGCGATCCAGCCCATCAGGTCGGAGATGGATTCGAGCAGCGGCCGGGCGGCGTCGAGGCCGGTCTGCGCCACCTTGCCAGGGCGCAGGAGATCCGCCGTCGTGAAGCTGGTACCCGATCCCTTCAGGCCGAGCCCGGCGAAGCTGTCGAAGACGATCTTGGCGAGGCTGTTCCAGTTGGAGATCAGATAGGCGAAGACACCGACGAACAGCATCTTCTTCACCAGCCGTGCGATGATGTCGTCATCGGCGCCCCAGCTCCAGAACAGTGCCGCCAGGGTCACGTCGATGACGATGAGGGTGCTGGCGATGAAGGCCACCTCGCCGCCGAGCAGGCCGAAGCCTGAGTCGATGTAGGAGGTGAAGACGCCGAGAAAATTATCGATGACGCCAGTGCCGCCCATGGCTCACCGCCCTTCGCCGGAATGAGCCGGCATGGTGCGACGGCCGAGAAAGCGGTCACGGGTCTCGGCCCAGACGCGCAGGCATTCGGAGTTGCTGGCGGCGGCTTCGCCGAGTTGCTGGCACCAGCGCTGGCTCTCGCGCAGCAGGTCGCGCGAAGGCTCCGGAAGACGTGCGGCCGTGGACGATGGCGGCGCATCCTCCTTGCGGGTCATCTCGACCACGGCCGCGGTGACCGCACACGCAATGAAGACGACGACACCCAGCCGGGCCAGCATCTTGCCGTCCATCGTCGAGCCCTCAATTGTTGAACATCCGGGCGTTGCCGGGCCGATAGGCGTTGCCCGGCGTGAGGAAGCGGCGTCGCTGTTCGCGGCCCTGGTCGGCGGCCGCTGCGCGCTCGGCCTCGGTGAGCATCTGTGCGCGTCCGTTGGCGGCGATGAGCGCCGTCAGGTCGGCAAGCTGTTGTGCCTGGAGCGCCAGGAGCTGGTTGCCGGCCTGCGTCGCCTGAAGCGCGCCCGTCGCGCCCTGGCTGTAGCCGATCAGGGTGGACATCTCGGCGCGATTGGAATCGATGTTGCCGACGACGCCGGCTTGCACGCGCATGGCATCCTGAAGGCCGCCGACCGTGTTCTGCCAGCGGGATCGTGCATCGGCGATAAGTTGCTGATCGGTCGCCGACAGGGAGACATTGCCGTAGGTCTTCTGGAACGCCTGATCGACCTGCTGGACGTCGAAGGCGATGTTCTGCGCCTGCTGAAGCAGCTGCTGGGTGTGCTGCACCGACTGCTGCAGCTGCTGGAGCGCAGAGTATGGCAGGCTCGCGAGGTTACGGGCCTGGTTGATCAGCATCTGCGCTTCATTCTGCAGGCTGGTTATCTGGTTGGTGATCTGCTCGAGCGCGCGCGCCGCGGTGAGCACGTTCTGCGCATAGTTCGAGGGGTCGAAAACGATCAGGGCGTGCGCCGGAACGGCCACGAGCGTCGACAGGATGGTGGGAGCGGACAAGAGCGCGCTGGCGACCAGTGCCATACACGCGTGCGAACGATTGAAGATCATGGCTGGGCCTCCGGCTCGGGTGGCGGGATGACATTGGTGAGGTCGGGGATCAGATCGGCCGCCCAGGCGAGCGAACTCGCAGCGAGCTACTCTTCGAGGAAGCGATCGCGGCCGGCGCGGGCGAAGACCTCCGCGATCAACGCCTGATGCTCCTTGGAGGAGGCGCCGCAGAGCGCGAGCGCCACCTCGGACAGGCCGAGCTCGAACAGCCGGTTGCCGCGCCGGCTCTGGCAGTAGTAGTCCCGTTTCGGGATTGCCCTGGCGAGGATCTCGATCTGCCGATCGTTGAGGCCGAACTTGCGGTAGATCGCGCTCATCTGCGGCTCGATGGCGCGATCGTTCGGCAGCAGAATGCGCGTGTGGCAGCTGTCGATGATCTCCGCGGCGACCGCGCTTTTCTCGATCTGCGCGAGGGATTGAGTTGCGAAGACGACGCTGGCGTTCTTCTTGCGCAGCGTGACCAGCCACTCGGTGAGCTGCCTGGCGAAGGCGGGATCGCTCAGCGCCAGCCAGCCCTCGTCGACGATGATCAGGGTCGGCCGTCCATCCAGACGGTCGGCAATGCGATGGAAGAGATAGGCGAGAACCGCTGGTGCGGCGCCGGTCCCGAGCAATCCCTCGGTCTCGTAGGCCTGCACGGTTTCACGCCCGAGCTGTTCGGCTTCGGCATCGAGCAGGCGACCATAGGCGCCGCCGACGCAGTAGGGCTGGAGCGCCTGCTTGAGGTAGTTGGACTGAAGCAGGACCGTCAGGCCGGTGATGGTCCTCTCGCCGACCGGTGCGGAGGCGAGTGAGGTCAGGGCGGACCAGAGATGCTCCTTGAGCTCGGGTGTGATCGGCACGCCTTCGCGGGCGAGGATCGCAACCAGCCAGTCCGCTGCCCAGGCGCGTTGGGGAACCTCATGAATGCGCTCAAGCGGCTGAAGCGAGACGGAGTCGGTAGCGCCCTCGCTCAACCTTCCACCGAGGTCGTGCCAGCTGCCGCGCATGGCGAGCGCGGCCGCCCTGATGCTGCCGCCGAAGTCGAAGGCGAAGATCTGCGCGCGTTCATAGCGCCGGAACTGCAGGCTCATCAGCGCGAGCAGGACGGACTTGCCGGCGCCGATCGGACCGACGACGAGGGTGTGGTCGACATCGCCGACGTGAAGCGACAGCCGGAACGGGGTCGAGCCGTCGGCCTTGCCGAACAGCAAGGGGGGAGCGTCGAAGTGCTCGTCCCGTTCCGGCCCCGCCCACACGGCGCTCAAGGGGATCATGTGGGCGAGGTTGAGGGTCGAGACCGGCGGCTGGCGGACATTGGCGTAGAGATGTCCGGGCAAGGTGCCGAGCCAGGCGTCGACCGCATTGATGGTCTCGATGATGCAGGTGAAGTCGCGGCCCTCGATGACCTTCTCGACGAGGCGAAGTTTCTCGTCGGCGAGGCGCGGGTCCTTGTCCCAGACCGTGACGGTTGCCGTGACATAGGCTTCACCGGCGAAATCCGCTCCGAGTTCCTGCAAAGCAAGGTCCGCATCGGCCGCCTTGTTTGCGGCATCGGTGTCGACCAGGACCGAGGCCTCGTTGGTGAGGACTTCCTTGAGGATCGCGGCGATCGACTTGCGTTTGGCGAACCACTGCCGGCGGATTCGGGTGAGCAGCCGGGTGGCGTCGGTCTTGTCGAGCAGGATCGCCCGCGTGCTCCAGCGATAGGCGAAGGCCAGCTTGTTGAGCTCGTCGAGAATCCCCGGCGTGGTGGCGCTCGGGAAGCCGACGATGGTGAGGATGCGCAGGTGCGCCTTGCCCAGCATTGGTGCGAGCCCGCCGGTCAGCGGTTCGTCGGCCACGAGCGCGTCGAGATACATCGGCGTCTCGGGGACGCGGACGCGGTGGCGCTTGGTCGAGACGCAGGAATGCAGATAGGTCAGCGTCTCGCTGTCATCGAGCCAGCGGCACTCGGGCATGAAGCCTTCGAGGAGCTGGAGGACACGGCTGGTCCGGTCGACGAAGGAGCGCAGGAGTTCGTGAGGATCGACGCCGGAACGCTCGTGCCCCTCATAGAGCCACGTCTCGGTGCGGGTCGCGTCATCCGCCGGCGGCAGGAACGCGATGGTGAGGACATAGCTCGTTTCGAAATGACTGCCCGCCTCCTCGAAGTCGGCCTTGCGCTCGACCTCAACGAGCGCAGAAGCGCTGTCGGGGAACTGGCTGTCGGGATAGCGGCCGACGGGGTGGCGCTGCGCCTCGACGAAGATCGCCCAGCCGGAGCCGAGACGCCGAAAGGCATTGTTGAGCCTGGCGGCGATGGCGACGAGCTCGGCGGGCACGGCACTGTCGAGGTCCGGGCCGCGAAAACGCGCCGACCTCTGGAGGCTGCCGTCCTTGTTCAGCACCACCCCGTCGCCGACGAGGGCCGCCCAGGGTAGGAAGTCGGCGAGCCGGCTGGCGGTGCGACGATACTCGGCGAGATGCATCATGGCTGTGCGCTCCGGCTCAGACCGAGAGGTGACCGGGAATGCGCAGATGGCGCCGCGTGACTTCGACGAACATCGGGTCGCGCCGGGCCGCCCACACCGCCGCGACATGCCCGACCGCCCAGAGTGCGAGGCCGACCAGCCAGAGCCGCAGGCCGAGGCCGAGCACGGCCGCGAGCGTGCCGTTGAGGATGGCGATGCTGCGCGGGGCGCCGCCGAGCAGGATATGCTCGGTCAGTGCGCGGTGGACGGGAACGGAGAAGCCCGGCACCTCGACGGCGCGTTCGATCAGCGCGGTCATCAGATGACCACCCCACCGCCAAAGCTGAAGAAGCTGAGGAAGAACGAGCTTGCCGCAAAGGCAATCGACAGGCCGAAGACGATCTGGATGAGGCGCCGGAAGCCGCCGGACGTGTCGCCGAAGGCCAAAGTGAGTCCGGTCACGATGATGATGATGACGGCGACAATCTTGGCCACCGGCCCCTCGATCGACTGCAGGATCTGATCGAGCGGCTGTTCCCATGGCATCGACGAACCCGCGGCATGGGCGGACGAAGCCAGCATGGCGCTGGCGAGCAGAGCGGAAGCGGCGGTGACAGCGTGGCGGTGGATGTGGCGTACGCGCTGAATCATGAGGGATCTCCCGGTTGGTCTGTGGTGGTGATGGGCATGATGAGGTAGTCGCCGCCCCGGCCGAGTCCCTCGACGCGGGCGAGCTCGACAAGCCGGCGCGATGCGCCGCGGCCGGAGAGGACGGCGATGAGATCGATGGTCTCGGCGATCAGGGCACGCGGCACCGTGATGACGGCTTCCTGAATCAGTTGCTCGAGACGACGCAGCGCGCCGATACCGGTGCTGGCGTGGATCGTGCCGACGCCGCCGGGATGGCCCGTCGCCCAGGCTTTGACGAGATCGAGCGCCTCGGCGCCGCGCACCTCGCCGATGGGGATGCGGTCCGGGCGCAGCCGCAGCGACGAGCGGACCAGATCGGACAGGGTGGCGACGCCGTCCTTGGTGCGCAGCGCGACCAGATTGGGCGTCGTGCATTGGAGTTCGCGCGTGTCTTCGATCAGCACGACGCGGTCGGCGGTCTTGGCGACCTCGGCGAGCAGCGCGTTGGTCAGCGTGGTCTTGCCGGTGCTCGTCCCGCCGGCGACGAGGATGTTTCGGCGCTCGGCAACTGCGTTTTGCAGCGTCTTCGCCTGGTCTGCTGACATGATTTTGGCGGCGACGTAGTCGTCGAGGCTGAACACGCTGACGGCGGGCTTGCGGATCGCGAAGGTCGGACCGGTCACCACCGGCGGCAGCAGCCCCTCGAACCGCTCGCCGGTTTCCGGCAGCTCGGCGGAGACGCGCGGCGCGCCGGCGTGAACCTCAGTGCCGACATGGTGCGCAACGAGGCGCACGATGCGCTCGCCGTCAGCGGGGGACAGGCGCTCGCCGGTGTCGGACAAGCCTTCCGAGAGACGGTCGATCCAGATCTTGCCGTCGGGGTTGAGCATGACCTCGACGACGCCACTGTCCTCGAGCAGCCGGGCAATGGCAGGACCAAGCGCGGTGCGCAGCATGCGCGCGCCGCGCAGGATCGCCTCGGACTTGAGGTGAGAAGTCGCCATCGGCCCCCGCTCCGGCGGGGATGATTAAGAGAGCCAGAAATCAGGGTGGTTCAACAAGTTTCGATCGTAGTAGGGCCGTGGCGTGCAAATACAGGAGAACGGCGAAACTAACGTTGCTCATTAACGGGTAATTGCTAGACCAGATCTGCCTGCTCAGAAGCAGTGGACCACGATTCATGGTCTCGCCGAGATCGGCATTTGTCATCCGGTGCTCGCACGCTGGCCACTGGGATTGGCGAACCGCTCGCTGTGCACATCGACTATCCGGCATCGCCTAACGGCACCCCATCCTACGAAACGATCTGGTTCGCTGACGCGGGGAGATGAGAGGTCTATGACGACGCCTCAAGACTCACCAAGCTAGAACCAGAGGTCGCGCACGCAGCGGCCGTCGCGCGGCAGGTCGTCGAACGCGTTGAGGCCGTCGAAATGGTCGATTGGGAGGTCGGCAACCGCTTCCGGTGGCGCGAGCCGGAGATTGACGGCGACACGGCGGCGCCCATCGGATTCGAGGTGCAGGCCGCGCCAGCAAAGCACGCAACCGCACGTCGGACAGAAGTGGATTTCGAGCGTCGGATGGGCCTTGCCCGCGCGCGCATAGACAGCACTCGGCCCCGAGACCCGAATGCGCTCGTCCCCATAATCATATGCCCAGAGCGCGCCATAGCGGCGACAGAGCGTGCAGTTGCAAGCCGTCGCCGGGCCCGGATCGCCCTCAAAGCTCCAGTGAGCGGCACCGCAATGACAGGAACCCATAAGCATGGGGATCATCTCACTCCGTTCACCGTGCGCAGGTAATCCTCAGTTCAGACAACGAGCCTCGAGGCTGCACCATGCGTCCCGGCAGATATTCATTCGCCACAATACTGCCGAATGAAAACTCCGTCGATAATGTCGCCTGACTATGGACGCGTCGGGTTGGCGGCAGCTATCGGGCGATGCTGGCGAGGCGCCAATTGCGGAGATTGGAATGCGTCCGGATTGCAGACGTTTGACTGCAACGCACACGAAACCTACCGCTTCCACGACGACATGCACCGGTGGGCAGTAGAAATATTCCCACGCTACCGCCAACTGAGGCCGGGCCAGCGGCCATCGCCGTGGCGTATCTCAACATCGACCACTTCGCGCTTGAAGTTCGTCGGCTCGTTGGTGCCATCGATGCGCATCTCAAGATCCGGGTTGCGGTCGAGAAAGGCACCGAGCCGCGGCAGCAGCCATTTGTTGGAGAGCGTCGGCGTCGCGCGCACGGTGAGTGTGGTCACCGTGCGGTAGCCGCGAATAAGATTGGTCGCCTCCGCGATGCGCTCGACCTCGTCTGTGATAGTGGAGAAATAACGCTCTCCGGCCTCGGTATGCACGATGCGGCGCCCGACCTTGCTCATCAGGGTCAGGCCGAGTTGGGTTTCCAGCGCCAGAATCTGCTGACTCACGGCGGACGGCGTGACGCTCAACTCCTCGGCCGCCTTGGAAACGCTGCCGAGCCGCGCGGCGGTGTGAAACACCAAGATGGCGCGGATGGGCAATTGCATATGGCACTACCGAACTTGGTCGCCCCCATTATAGAAGCTCAGGCATCATCAGGAAACATTGTGATGTTGCCAAAGAGGGCCACGGACCGCGCCTCGATACAGGACGTTCGCCTAGCGCCCCGAAACGGACGTTGACATAAGGTCAGTAAGCGGACGTTCCGCCTAGTGCCTACCTGAAAATGACCCAGGCAGCGTACGTGCCTTTCGGGAACCGACGTCCCGTCACCGAGCGCCGAGTGGAGTGCCGCCCTAGGTTGTGGCTAGGCTATGGATCTGCAATTTGGGGCGGCATGGCGGTCGTCCCTTGAGAACTTCAAGGATCTGTCCGCACTCGCCGAACATGTATCGGGTCTCACAAGGTCGGACGTTGCCTTGACTCGAAGCGGGCTCGATGGCCGATCCGGTACCTTCGCAGATCCTCCGGCCTGCGTTCCCTGTCGGGACGCTGCCATCGGGTCAGCTTGAGAGCCTCTCCGCTAGTGCAGCTTGCTTAGCTCATGTTAGGCCTTGAACAAAGTGCCGTCGCGCAGCATGGCGTGCATGATGACCGCAAGCTGTTGGCGCGGGCGACACACGCCTTTCGCAAGCCGCGCCGCTCGGCGATCTTGAGCGCCCAACTCTTGAGGGTGAAACTCTGAGACGTGCGCGTCATGGTGGAGTTGGCCACTTCGTAGAGGAGCTTGCGTACGATGCATCACCCTGCTTGGTGATGCGCCCCGTCCAATCCAGTTCGCCCGACTGGTGCCAGCGTGAAACCAGGCCCAAATAGGCGCCCGCCATTCGTGAACGCTTGAATCGGGTTGTGTCGCCGATGGCGGTCGCGAACGCGGCCGATGTCTGCACGCCCACGCTCATCAGAAGCTGGCAGGCAGGAGAGGCCGTGCTGATCACCTTGAGCTGGCGGTCCAACTGCCTGACCTCTTGGACCAGCTGCTCGCGCGCGGAGCAGCGACGCCACCGCTTCGCCAAGGCCGGAATGGCGACCGCTTCCCGCATCCGTGCCAGGAAGCGTTCGCCCTGACCGATACCGAGCCTGATCTCGAAGATGGCGCACAGCCCGCGGATGGTGTTGTCGAGCCGAACGCGCGCTTCGATCAGATGCCCGCGGGCGGTGAGGATCGAGCGCACGCCATGGGCCGCTGGCGACTTGACGTGGACCTCCTTGTAGAAGCCGGTGCGCGCCAGTTCCGCCAGACCGGCGGCATCGTCCAGATCGGTCTTGTTCGCCCTCATCGCCTTCAGGCTCTGAGTGGACACGATTCGGGACTAGCTCTGGTTAGCGGCGCGTCCCGGCTGTTCCTGGGTAGCTTTGTCAAACACAAGGAAATCAAGCGTCCGATGCGCAGACACGGCCTGCAGCCGAAATACCGACATACTAAACGGCAACAATCCACAGCGATGATCCTCAGTCGATCTTTTCCAACCTCGCCAAGGACATGAGCTTCGAAGACCCCGACCATCTGTGGGTTGCCGACTCACCTATCTCGCGATCGCAACCGGCGTCGCTACGTGAGTGTGATCCTTGACGCTTAGTCACGGCGCGTGGGTGCATGATGCGCCAGCGCCGCCTAGCCAGCGACTAAGATAAGAGCAGCACATCGATGTTGCCGAGGCGATAGTCCATCTCTCAGTACGACTCCCAAAGAACAGCTCTTCGCACGATGATCCGTTTCGCCATACTCCTGTTCCGCGGCTTCCCGCTGATGGCCTTCAGCTCGCTGATCGAGCCTTTGCGCGCCGCCAATGTCCTCACCGGCCGGCCGTGCTATTCATGGATCACCGTCGGGCTGGGGGAGGAGCGCATCGTTTCCTCGAGCCGGATCGGGGTCGAGCCGGATTTCCCGGCCCGGACCGCGCCGATGGTCGACCGCATCGTCGTCTGCTCCGGCGGCGATGCCGATCAGATCGTCGCCAATGACGCTGTGGCCTGGATCCGCAAAAACCTCAGGGCCGGCGCCAGCATCGGCACGGTTGCCGATGCCGCCTTCTTCCTCGCGCGCTCCGGTTTGCTCGACGGCTTCTCCTGTACGTTGCACTGGACGAGCCAGCCCGCTTTCCAAGAGCAGTTTCCCGGACTGGACATGCGGCGGGAGCCCTATGTCATCGATCGCAGCCGCTTCACGTCCGCGGGCGGTATCGCCAGCCTCGACATGATGCTGGAGATGATTTCCGCCGACTACGGACCCGCGCTCGCGGCCGATATTGCGGACTGGTATCATCATAGCCGGCTGCGCTCGGACACGGATCGCCATATGCTGCAACTGCGTCTGCGCACCGGCATTCGCGACGGTCTCGTGCTCTCCGCGGTCGCGGCCATGGAGAGCGCCGTCGAGGAACGCCTGCCCATCGCGGACATCGCGCGACAGCTCAGCATCTCCCTCGACAAGCTGGAACGGCACTTCCAGCGTGAAGTGAAGACCTCGCCGTCCGCCTACTATCGCGCGCTGCGGCTGCGGCACGCCGCGCATCTCCTGACGCATTCCACGCGGCCGATTGGAGAGGTCGCGTTGATCTGCGGGTTCGAGAACACGTCGAGTTTCACCCGCTCGTTCCGGAGCCATTTTGGCCATCCGCCGGGCGAGATCCGGCGCCGGAAATCGATCGCAGGCGAAGTGCCCCGGATTTGAGCACGGCGCAGTTCGCGGCAGGGCTTCGGAATCACGCACATAATCTGCGGTTTCATAAACAAGGAATGATGACCATGTTGGTCATCATTCCTCTCATGCACAGGGTCCAGACCACATTGATGGAAGTGCCCATGCGCCCGGCGAACAATCCCGGAGCTTGCGTGCAGCCCGGATTGCCGCATGCCGACCGACCATCGGGGAGACCATTCATGAAAGGAGCGTTGAGCCTTGACCCGCGCAGGGCCGCGTTTCTCGCGATCGATCTCCAGGAGGAGCATCGCCGGGACCCGCGTTATCTGGTGGAGGACTTCGATGACGTGCTGGCGAATGTGCAGACCCTGCAACGTGCCGCGCGCCGGGCCGGGATGCCGGTACTCCACGCGCAATATGTGGTCGATGCCCGCCAGGGTACCCCGCGTCCGTTCCACCCGATGATGCCGGACGGGCACTCCGCCTTCAGCGCGCTCGGCGATGCCGCGACGGCGATCTGTCCGGAAGTCGCTCCGCTCGATGGCGAGACCGTCATAGTCAAGAACGACGCCAGCGTGTTCAGCGCCACCGAGACAGCGCGACAGCTCGCCGACTGGGACATCGCCTGGCTGATGGTCACGGGCGTGTGGTCGGAAGCCTGCGTGACCGCGAGCGTGAACGACGCGGTGGCGCGTGGCCTGCACGTCGTGCTGGTCAAGGACGCCTGCGCCAGCGCCACACGAGCGATGCACCAGGCGGCGATCCTCAACCTCGCCAACCGGCTCTATGGCGGCGCCGTGGTCGATACCTGCACCGCCTGCCGGCTGCTGGCGGGGGAGGCCGTCAAGGCGTGGCAGGTCCGGGGATCCGTGCCGCTGAAATACACATTCGACGACGCCGAGCGTCTCTATGGCAGCCTTTAGGAAACCGGGAGGCACCCCATGGATGTCATCAGCTTCATGATCGACAATCTCGACCTGATCGGCGCGCGGGCGGTTGAGCACCTGTCCATCGTGCTGGTCGCGGTCGGCATCGCCATCGTCACCGCCGTGCCGATCGGCATCGCCATCACCCAGTCGAAGGCCGCGGCCGACATCGTCCTCTACGCCGCCTCGATCATGATCACCGTGCCGTCCATCGCGCTGTTCGGGCTGATGATCCCACTTCTGGCGCCGATCGGCCATGGCATCGGCTACGTGCCGGCGGTCATCGCGGTCGTGCTGTATTCGCAGCTGCCAATCATCCGCAATACCTATTCGGCCATCGCCAATGTCGACCCCGCTCTGCGCGAGGCGGCGATCGGGATGGGCATGGGCACGATGCGCCGCTTGCGGGAGGTGGAGATCCCGCTGGCCCTCCCAGTGATCATGGCCGGCATCCGAACCGCGGTGGTGATGAACATCGGCATCACCGCGATCGCGACCTATATCGGCGCCGGCGGGCTCGGTACCTTCATCTCGCGCGGCATCTCGCAGATGGATTCCCGCCAGCTCATCACCGGCGCCGTGGCCGTGTCGCTGCTCGCAATCTCGGTCGACCTCACCCTCGCCGCCGTGCAGCGGGCGCTGACCTCCAGTGGCCTTTCGGGAGGTAGTGCACATTGATCAGGCTCGAACACCTCACCAAGACATTCGGCATGCCCGCTGGTCTCGTCCGAGCGGTCGACGATGTGAGCTTCGAACTGCCCGCCGGGGAGATCTGCGTGCTGCTCGGCCCGTCCGGTTGCGGCAAGACCACCACCATGCGGATGATCAACCGCCTCATACAGCCGACAAGCGGCAAGATCTACATCAACGGCGACGACAGCGACCGCATCGACCCCATCAAGCTGCGCCGCTCGATCGGCTACGTCATCCAGCAGATCGGCCTGTTCCCGAACAAGACGGTGGGGGAGAACATCTGCGTCGTTCCCGACCTGCTCGGATGGAACCGGAAGAAGGCGCTGGCCCGCGCCGCCGACCTGCTCGAACTAGTGGGCCTGCCACCCGCCACCTTCATGAGCCGCTATCCGCGCGAACTTTCCGGCGGGCAACAGCAGCGTGTCGGCGTCATCCGCGCGCTGGCGGCCGATCCGCCGCTGATGTTGATGGACGAGCCGTTCGGCGCCATCGACCCGATCGCGCGCGAGGCGATCCAGGACGAGTTCCTGCGCATGCAGCAGACGCTGCGCAAGACCATCATCTTCGTCTCGCACGATCTCGACGAGGCCGTGAAGATGGCGGACAAAATCGCCATCTTCCGCAGCGGCCGGCTCGAGCAGTTCGCCAGCCCCACGCATTTGCTCGCCCGTCCCGCCAACAGCTTCGTGGAGGATTTTCTCGGCACCGACCGGGCGCTGAAGCGCCTCAAACTCCTCCGGGTGCGCGAGGCCATGACGCGCGCAGGCACGAGCGACGAATCGGCTGGGCTGGCGGCAGCGACGTCGGCTTCCGAGGCTCTGGCCCAGCTGCGGGCCTCGGGCGCGGCGAGCATGACAGTGGTGGACGAGCACGGCCGGCCGCTGGGCATCGTCACGCCGCAGCTGGTGGCGGGCACGGTGGGACGCGCCGGCGACTGCGCGCGGCATAGCGGAATCCAGATCGTCGAGACCGCCGACCTGCGCAACGCCGCCGCGCTGATCCTCGCCAACGACATGCCGGTCCTGCCCTGCGTCGATGCGGAGGGGCGCCTGGTCGGCACGCTCGGCCTGCGCTCGATCATCACGGCGCTCGCGCGTCGGGGAGACGGGGAATGACCACAATCGAGAACCGGTCGTTCGACCCCGCCGCCGCGGATGCCGCGGCGCCGGCGAGCATCCGGCCGGGCCGCTGGAGCCTTCCCGCCATCTGGCTGCTCATCGCCGCACTCGTCGCCTTCTGGCTCTGGCACAGCGGGCTCATGGCCGACATCGCCAGCTACCGCGAGGATGTCGCCTATCTCGTCGTCCAGCACCTGATACTCGTCAGCACCGCCGGGCTGTTGGCGGCGGTGACCGGCGTGTGCATCGGCGCCCTGGTGTCGCGGCCGTTCTGCCGCCCGGTAGCGGAGGCGATCCTCCAGGTCTTCAATCTGGGCAAGACAATTCCGACCCTCGCGGTGCTCGCTCTTTCGATGACCTGGCTCGGCATCGGCTATCGGCCGGCGATCTTTGGCCTATGGGCGGTGACGTTGCTACCCATCGTCCGCAACACCTATGCCGGACTGCGCAGCGTGCCGGAACATCTGCTCGACGCCGCCCGCGGCATGGGGATGACCCCGACGCAGGTCTTCTGGCGCGTCGAACTGCCCAACGCGCTCTTCATCATCTTCGGCGGCATCCGCACCGCGCTGGCGATCTGCGTCGGCACTGCGCCGCTGGCGTTCCTCATTGGCGCCGGCGGGCTGGGCGAGCTCATCTTCACGGGAATCGCCCTCGACGAACTGCCCATGATGCTGGCCGGGGCCATCCCGACCGCACTGATGGCCGTGCTGACGGATTTCTGCATCGGACGTCTCCAATACGTCCTGGTGCCGCGGGGCATCAATCCACTGCGATAACGACAAAGACCAGAGGAGTCCAACATGAACACATTCGGGACACTCCGAAAAATCGCGATCACGGCCCTGGCGCTGGCGCTCGGCAGCGGCATCGTCCTCGCCGACACCATCACGGTCGGCGGCAAGGACTTCACCGAGCAGCTGATCATCGCCGAGATCACAAGCCAGTTGCTGGCCAAGAAGGGCTACACCGTCAGCAAGAAGGACGGCATGGGCACGAAGATCGTGCGCGCGGCACTGGAGAATGGCGAGGTCGACCTCTATTGGGAATACACCGGCACCTCGCTGATCATCTTCAACAAGATCACCGAGAAGCTCAGCCCCGAAGCGACTTATGAGCGGGTCCGGCAGGTCGACGGCGAGAAGGGGTTGGTGTGGCTCGCTCCCTCCAGGGCCAACAACACCTATGCGATGACGGTGCGCAAGGGCAATCCGAAGACCGACGGCATGAAGACCGTGTCGGATCTCGCGGCCGCCTACAAGGCCGGCACGTCGATCATGATGGGGACCACCGCCGAATTTCCCAAGCGCGACGACGGGCTGATCGGGCTGCAGAAAGCCTATGGCTTCGAGGTCGCCCGTGCTCAACTGAAGCCGATGGATCTCGGCCTCGCCTACAAAGCGCTGGGCAATGGCGACCTCGACGTCATCGCCTCTGCCGCGACGGACGGCCTCATCGCCGCGATGAACTTGACCGTCCTCACCGACGACAAGGGCTACTTTCCCAATTACGCGCTCGTCCCCGTGGTGAGAAAGCAGGTGCTCGACGCGCATCCCGACCTGAAGCCGACGCTGGAAGCGGTGTCGACCCAGCTCGATGACACCACCATGCAGAAGCTGAACGGAGAGGTCGAGGTCGAGAAGAAATCCGTGGAGCAGGTCGCCACCGAGTTCCTGGCGAGCGCCAAGCTCTGAACACATGATGTGACGGCGGGTGCCGCGGGCACCCGTCCGGCAGTCTACGCAGCGGCTTTGCGGGTTAGTTCGGCAGCGGCAATCGCATGATTGCCGCAACGCCGGAGGTTTGCCGCGCCGCCGACAGGAGATCTCTTCTCATGCCGCAGTTGCGCAGACGATGTGCCCGCTTGGGGACCGGCTCAGCGTGGAACACGTCCCTAAGGTGGTTGCCGGAACCACGGTCTATAGTGAGATTGACCAATGTCCGATCTGTCAGCTTACGACCTCCTCCTCGACGCGCCCATCCGGGCCTTCATCCGGGCGACCGAAGAGTTCCACCCTGCTGATACCGCAAGCCTTTCTATCACAGAGCAACGCGCCTCCTACGACCGGATGTGCGTAGCCTTTTTCCGCGGCTATCCTCAGGGAGTGACCGCGGAGGATCGAAGCATATCCCGCGTACCGTGCCGGATCTATCCCGGTGCAGGACCGGCCACGGTGATCTATGTGCATGGCGGCGGCTATGTCTTGGGCAGCCTACACAGCCATGATGATGTCTGTGCCGAGATTCGCGGCGAGACCGGCTTGACGGTGATCGCCGTCGACTACCGGCTCTCGCCGGAATGGGCGCATCCCGCTGCCTTCGACGATGTCTGTGCGGTGCTGCGCGCGGTAGAGGGTCCAGTGATTCTGGTCGGCGACAGCGCCGGGGGTAATCTCGCCGCGGCGGCGGTGCATGCCTGCCGTGATCTCCGCATCCAAGGACAGGTACTGATCTATCCGACATTGGGCGGTGTACGCGAGGGCGGCAGTTTTGCCATCCATGCTCATGCGCCGATGCTGACGGCAGCGGATATGGTGTTCTATGCCCGCATCCGCCATGGCGGGGCGGAGCCCCCCGCGGACGATCCGACAGTCACCCCCTTGCAGGATCGGGATTTCATGGGCTTGCCGATGACGCTCGTGGTGGCGGCAGAATGTGATCCGTTGGCCGACGATGCAAGCGACTATGCCGCGCGAATCCGTGCTGCGGGGGGACTGGCCCACGCGGTGACCGAGGCAGGTCTAGTGCATAGCTATCTGCGGGCACGGTCGACCGTGCCGCGCGCAGCAGAAAGTTTTGCGCGCATCCTGCTTGCGATCAATGCGTTTGCGAAAGGCGAATGGCCCTACGGATAGGCCTCGCCAATAGCTGGTGAATCTTGACCATTGGGTACTGGGCTGCGGTGGTGAACCAAGTTTTGGCGGACTGCCAGGGTCGGGCACATCAATTCGGCGCTGGCTTTTGGAGGCTGGCGATGAACGGTGATGCTCTGTGCGACGACCGGTGGGGGAAGGTGAAACCGTTCGTACGGCCCGCGCAGCAACGGTCGCCAGTTCTTCGATGTGCTGTTGCGGATGGCAGTTCAGGAGCACGCTGGTGTGACCTGCCGGAGGTCATTCTTCCAGAGTGCCAGGTGACGCGACCGCCCCTGGATCGAGATTGAGGTGTTCGACCGCCTATTCGAGGTCGTCTCGGCTGTCCCTGATCCCTGACGCAACCATCGCCCGCTTGTTCCGGGAGTTTTTGAGCCATCCACCGTGCGATATCCGGCCCGCCGGCAATCGATCGCCGGCGAAGCGCTGCGAATCCGAGAAGGGGCGATTTCGCGGCAAGTGTTCGGACTCGCGCATAAAATTTGCGGTTTCATGAACGGAGAATGATGGCCACCTTCGCCATCATTCCTTCATGCACACAGCGTCTCGACCTTCTCCGTGCACGCCCTATGTGCCCGGCACGGCCGCCGGATTCGCGTGCGACTCCGTCCGGTGCGCCTTTGCCGCTCACTGCGGAAGTCGTCCAGTCGACCTCCAAGAGGAGCATCGCCGCAACCCAAGTTATCTGGTGAGATCTGCGTGCTGCTCACCTGGTGCCGGGCATCAACCCGCTGCGATAACGACAAAGACCAGAGGAGACCAACATGAACGCATTCGGGACACTCCGAAAAATCGCGATCACGGCCCTGGCGCTGGCGCTCGGCAGCGGTGTCAGCCTCGCCGACACCATCACGGTCGGCGGTAAGAACTTCACCGAGCAGCTGATCATCGCCGAGATCACAAGCCAGTTGCTGGCCAAGAAGGGCTACACCGTCAGCAAGAAGGACGGCATGGGCACGAAGATCGTGCGCGCGGCACTGGAGAATGGCGAGGTCGACCTCTATTGGGAATACACCGGCACCTCGCTGATCATCTTCAACAAGATCACCGAGAAGCTCAGCCCCGAAGCGACTTATGAGCGGGTCCGGCAGGTCGACGGCGAGAAGGGGTTGGTGTGGCTCGCTCCCTCCAGGGCCAACAACACCTATGCGATGACGGTGCGCAAGGGCAATCCGAAGACCGACGGCATGAAGACCGTGTCGGATCTCGCGGCCGCCTACAAGGCCGGCACGTCGATCATGATGGGGACCACCGCCGAATTTCCCAAGCGCGACGACGGGCTGATCGGGCTGCAGAAGGTCTATGGCTTCGAGGTCACACGCGCCGACGTGAAGCCGATGGAACTCGGCCTCGCCTACAAGGCGCTGGGCAATGGCGACCTCGACGTCATCGCCTCTCAGGCGACGGACGGCCTCATCGCCGCGATGAACCTGACCGTCCTCACCGATGACAAGGGCTACTTTCCCAATTACGCGCTCGTCCCCGTGGTGAGGAAGCAGGTGCTCGATGCGCATCCCGACCTGAAGCCGACGCTGGAAGCGGTGTCGACCCTGCTCGACGATGCCATCATGCAGAGGCTGAACGGAGAGGTGGAGGTCGAGAAGAAATCCGTGGAGCAGGTCGCCACCGAGTTCCTGGCGAGCGCCAAGCTCTGAACACATGACCTGACGGCGGGTGCCGCGGGCACCCGTCCGGCAGTCTACGCAGCGGCTTTGCGGGTTGGTTCGGGCAGTGGCAATCGCATGATTGCCGCAACGCCGAAGGTTTGCCGCGCCGCCGACAGGAGAGTTAAGAGATGACGAAGATCACGGCGGTGCGGGTGAAGCCGCTGGTGCTACCGCTCAGGCAGCCCTATCACTGGTCCTACGGCATCCGCGACAGCTTCGCGGTGAACATCATCGAGATCGAGGCGGATAACGGCACCATCGGCATCGGTGAGTGCACGGTCGCGCCCGACCAGCGCGGCACGGCGGCGATCCTTAAGCGACTGGCGGATCACTTCGTCGGCCACTCGCCCTATGAGGTGGCGCCGCTGATCGACCGCATCTTCCGGCAGGAATATCTCGGCCACGGCGCCAACATCATGCGCGCCGCCAACCAGATGTTCTCCGGCATCGACATGGCGATGTGGGACCTGCAGGGCAAGCTTGCCGGGCTGCCGGTCTCCAACCTGCTCGGCGGCGCCCAGCGCAAGGCGGTGGGCTACAACTACTTCCTTCAAGGCGAGACGGCAGAGGAGTTGGCGAGGGACGCCGCCATCGGCCGCGCACAGGGCGAGCGCATCTTCTATCTGAAGGTCGGCCGCGGCGAGAAGCTCGACCTCGAGATCACCGCCGCGGTGCGCCGCGAGATCGGGTCGGCGCGGCTGCGCCTCGACGCCAACGAGGCCTGGGGCGTGCACGAGGCCATCAACATGTCGCGCAAGCTCGAGAAATACGACATCGAATTCATCGAGCAGCCGACGGTGAGCTGGAGCATCGCCGCCATGGCGCAGCTGCGTCAGTCAGTCGGCATCCCGATCGTCGCCGACCAGGCGGCGTTCACGCTCTACGACGTCTACGAGATCTGCCGCCAGCAGGCCGCCGACATGATCTGCATCGGCCCGCGCGAGATCGGCGGCATCCAACCGATGATGAAGGCGGCCGCCGTGGCGGAATCGGCGGGCCTCAAGATCTGCATCCACAGTTCCTTCACCACCGGCATCACCACCTGCGCGGAGCATCATATCGGGCTCGCCATCCCTAATCTGGACGACGGCAACCAGATCATGTGGCAGCTCGTCGAAAAGGACATCGTCGCCTCCCCCGACCTCGACCCGAAGAACGGCTGGATCGAGGCCTTCACTGGCCCGGGCCTCGGCTTCACGCTCGACGCGGCGCTGGTGAAGGATGGATCGCACCGTTTCGAGGGAGTGCGCCGCATCGAGGAGAGCGTCCTCGCATGAGCGCGGACGGCATCCGAGTCAGCGTGGCGCGGGCCGAGCGCGTTGCGGTCGCCGCGCTTGTGGCGGCCGGCGCCACGCCCTCCGCCGCGGCATCGGTCGCCGGCGCCATGGTGCAGGCCGAGGCGGAGGGCAATGCGGTCTGCGGCCTTTACTACCTGCCTGTGTTCTGCGGCCATCTGCGCTGCGGGAAGGTCGCGGCCGACGCCCAACCGGAGGTGCGGGCGAATGCGGCGGTCATCCATGTCGACGCCCGGCACGGCTTCGCCCACCCGGCGATCGCGGCGGGGCTGCCGCATCTCACGGAAGCGGCGCGGAGCTTCGGCGTCGCCGCCATGGCCGTCGCCCATTCCTACAACTGCCTGGCACTCGGCCACCATGTCCGGCCGCTGGCGGAACAGGGGCTGATTGGCCTGTGCGTCTCGAACGCGCCAGCATCCGTCGCCCCGCCCGGCGCGACGCGGCCGGTGTTCGGGACCAATCCGATCGCCTTCGCCGTTCCGCAAACTGGGGGGGCGCCGATCGTTGCCGACCAGAGCCTGAGCGCGGTGACGAAGACCGAAATGTTCATGCGGCGCGCCCGAGGCGAGCCGATCCCGCTTGGCTGGGCGCAGGACCGTACCGGGCAGCCGACCATCGATGCCGCCGAGGGGTTGCTCGGCTCGCTGCTGCCGGCCGGGGGTCGGAAAGGCGCCAACATCCTGCTGCTGGTCGAGGTGCTGGGGGCGGTCCTGTCGGCCTCGCGGCTGAGCGCGCAGGCGTCCATGTTCAGCGACGATGTCGGCGGGCCGCCCGGCGTCGGCCAGTTCCTGCTCGCGCTCGACCCCTCGCGCTTCGCCGGTTCGGCCTTTGCCGAGGGCGTGGCGCGGCTCGGCGCGCAGTTCGCCGCCGCCGGGCTGCGCTTTCCCGGCCGGCGCTCACTGGCAGCCGATGGTGACTGGCGGCAAAGCGAGATCGTGATCGAGGACCGTCTCTGGCGACACTGCCTGATGCTTGCGCAGGCGCCCCCCGCCGCGTGAACGGCCCCATCGCATGCCGTGCCCGGAAGACCGAGAGACAAGGCCATGACCGCCACCACGTCCGCCACGAAGTCCACTCCTTATCCACATGATCCGCGCTCGATCGCCGGTAAGCCGCTCCATGTCGAGGAGCATGCCGAGCTGCTCGTCATCGGCGGTGGGCCAGCCGGCCTGTCCGCCGCCATTGCGGCGGCCCGCGCCGGGCTGTCGGTGGTGCTGGTGGACGAGAACCCGGTCGCCTTTGCGACCATGGGCGAGGAGGTGCCGCTGCATTACGGGCAAGCCATGTCGAGCCTGGTGCGCAACCGCAACGCGATGGTCGAGACGATCGTCGCCTCCGAACCGCTCATCGAGGAGGCATTCGAGGCGGGGGTCGACATACGCCTCTCGACCGCCTGCTGGGGCCTGTTCGCCAACGGCCCGGCCGTCAACTGGCTGCCCGGCACCGTCGCCGGCCTCAGCGATGACGAGCGGTGCTGGATGCTGCAGGCGCAGGCCGTCATCGTCGCCTCCGGCCGGCGGGACATGGGACTCGGCTTTCCGGGCTGGGACAAGCCCGGCGTGATGGGAGCCACCGCCGCCCTGGCGCTGGGTAAGCGCTACGGGGCGCTGGAGCGGCGTCGCGTTGTCATCCTCGGCGCCTCGTCCGACGCGCTCCAGACCGTCCGTGCCCTGCGCGCCTGCGGCGTCGGGATCGCCGCGGTAGTAGAGCGCGTGGCGACGCCGCCCGCACCGGAGGCGGAGCTCGCGGAATTGCAGGAAGCGGGCGTGCCGGTGCTCGCCGGCCATGTGGTGCGCGAGGCGCTCGGCACCGATGCCGTAGAGGGCGTCGTGGTCGAGCCGGTCGACGCGCTGGGCCGCGCCGCCGGACCGCGCCGCCGGCTCGACTGCGACGGCGTGGTGCTGGCGGTCGGCGTGACGCCGATGATCGACCTGCTCGACGCCTGCGGCTGTGCCGTCGCCTTCCAGCCGGAGCGCGGCGGCTTCGCCCCGGTGATCGGCGACGACCAGGCGACGAGCAACCCGGCGATCTTCGCGGCCGGGGACTGCGCCGGGGTCTGGCCCGGCAAGTCGCGCGACCGCGGCATCGCGGAGGCGGAGGGCCGGCGGGCTGCCATCGCCGTCGCCGCCCGGCGCGGCCTCGCCGATGCCGGAGCGATGCCGCCGGCGAGTCCGCCCGCGGCTCCTGCCTGCGACCTCTCCGACTATCGCCTCGCCTGGGTGCGCGCGAGCGTCGTCGAGGCCGACCGGGCCTTCCATGTCTGCCAATGCGAGGAGGTCACGGCGCGCGAGATCCTGGAGGTCCGCCCGCCACGCTATCTCGGTTGGCCGGATGACACGCGCAACGACCGCTCGCTGTCCGCTCTGCTGAGCGACGGGATTCCTGATCCCGATCAGGTCAAGCGGCTGACCCGCGCCGGTATGGGCCCCTGCCAGGGCCGGCGCTGCCGCGAGCAGGTGGCTGCGCTGCTCGCGCTCGAGGCCGGCGCCCCGCTCTCGGCGGTTCCGCTGGCGCATTACCGGGCGCCTGTGCGCCCGCTGCCGCTCTCCTTCGCCGGCCGGATCCCGGAGTCGCCCGAGCAGGCCGCGCATTGGGACAGCTGGTTCGGCATGCACGCGCAGACGCGGCCCTTCTGGCAGCTGCCCGCGCGCTACACGGTTCGCACCAACGATATGACGGGGACGCCGACCGGCGACTAGCGACATGAATCTCAACAGGACTCCCGATCCCGCGGTCCCGAAGGGGGCTTCGGTCGTCATCGTCGGCGGCGGCGTCACCGGCCTCAGCGCCGGCTGGTGGCTGGCGCGCGAGGGCCATGACGTGCTGGTACTCGACAAGGGTGTCGCCGGAGCGGAAGCCTCGGGCCGCAACGGCGGCGGCTGCACCCACCATTTCTCGCCGTTGTTCCGCGAGGAGCAGCGGCTCTGGCCGATGATGGACGAACTGCTCGGCTATCCCACCGAGTTCCAGCCCAACCGCATCAAGCTCGCCCTCACCGAAGGCCAGGCCGGCATCTACACCGCCGCCATGGAGAATGGTGCCTACCAGGGCTTCTCCTCCGAGCGCCTCGACCCCCGGCAGGTGCGCGAGCTGGTGCCGCTCGCCGGCGAGGAGGTGCTGTGCGGCTTCTTCTACCATTTCGGCGGCCACGCGAACCCGCACCGCACGGTGCAGGGCTATGCCTGGGCCATGCAAGACCATGGCGGGCGCTTCCTGCAGAACTGCGCGGTCACCGGCTTCCGGACCGCCGGCGGGCGTGTCGTCGGGGTCGAGACGGAACGGGGCCTCGTCGCCTGCGACCGGGTGGTCATTGCCGCCGGGCCGCAGACCGGGCGTCTCTGCGGGCTGCTCGGTGCCGCTGTGCCGATGGTGATGGCCCGCGCGGAGATGGTCGTCACCGAGCCGCTGCCGGTCATGCGCCATGGCGGGGTCGACGGCAACGGGCTCTATGGCCGCCAGACCCTGCGCGGCAATCTCGCCTATGGCGGCGGGCCGCATGAATGGATCGATTTCGATGGCGTCTCGACGCCCGACAAGCCCTCCACGCCGCTCCTCGGCCACATCGGGCGCCGGATCGCCGAGCTCCTCCCGAAGGCAGCCCATGCACGCATCATCCGCTCATGGGCCGGGGTGGTCGAGAACACGCCGGACGGGCGGCCGGTCATCGACCTCCTGCCGGGCTGGGAGAATGCGGTGGTTGCCACCATGGCCGGGGTCGGCTTCGGACTGTCTCCGGCGAGCGGGCGTGTCGTCCGCGACCTGGTGATCGACGGGAGCTGCGGCTTCGCCGATGTCTCGTCCTTCCGGCTGGAGCGTTTCGATGCCCTCGAACCCGACTGGCGGGAGTTGCAGGGCTGGCAGGCGATCGCCCGGTGAGCGACGCTCGGCGAACGACCGGGCGGCCATCGCGCTCAGAGCGCAATGGCGAGGTCGGTGAGCGGACGCGCCGAGCAGGCCAGGATGTAGCGCTCGGCCTCCTCCTCCGGCGAGAGGCCGCCATTGTGATGCATGGCCACCAGGCCGTCGAGGAGGGTCACGCGGCAGGTGCCGCACATGCCGGAGGCGCAGCCGCAGGGAATGACGACCTGTTGGCGGGTCGCGGCCTCGAGCAGGGTCTCGTCCGGCCGCGAGCGGAACAGCTTGCCGCCGAGGGTCACCGAGAAGCCACCTTCCGGGGCCCCCGTCTCCAGCAGGGCGACAGCGGGCGCCACCGGCGGCGCCCCGCCAAAATGCTCGATCCGGAAATCCTCGCGCCGGCCGCCCTCGGCGGCGTGGGCGAGGCGCATGTCCTGCATGAAGCCCTCCGGCCCGCAGCAATAGACCTGCCGCCGCCCGAGATCCGGCACCGCGACGGAAAGCAGGCGCCGGCCCGCCCGGCCCGCATAGCCGAACCAGCCCGGCGCCGGACGGCTGACCGTGACGGCGACCCGCAGGCGCGGCATCGCGCCCTGCAAGGCGGTGAGCGCGCCCGCGAACAGCACGTCCTGCGGCGTCCGCGCCGCATGGAACCACACGACATCGGCATCGGGCGCCGTCATCGCCAATTGCCGCAGCATCGCCATCAGCGGGCTGGCGCCCGAGCCGGCGGACAGCAAGGCGACCGGCTCCTCCCGCCCCACCGCCAGCGTGAAGCGCCCGCGTGGACGGCCCGCCTCCACCACGTCGCCGGGCCTGAGATGGCCGTGAAGCCACCGCGTGGCGATGCCGTCGGGTTGCGCCTTGATGGTCATGGCGAGCGTGTCGCCCTCGCCCGGCGCCGAAGCAAGCGAGAAGGTCCGGAACAGCACCTCGCCGTCGATCCGGAGCCGCAAGGTCATCGCCTGCCCGGCCTCATGGGTGGGCAGGAGATCGAGCGGCCGGAAGGTGAAGGTCTTCACATCGGCGGTTTCCGGCTCGACGGCGACGACCTGCAGGCGAACGGAGGCGTCGCGGGCGGCCGCGGCGGGAAGGGCCTCGTTCATTCGGCGGCTACCTGCAGGGGGGCGGGCGGATTGGCGAAGCTCTCCATCTTCGCCGCATACCAGCCCAGGAAGTTGCAGATCATGAATTCCGAGGGCGCATATGGCCCCGGCTCATAGGCCATGGAGCGGATGCCGCGATGATTCACGGCGGCGAGCTCGGCATCCTCGGCATTGGTGGCGATCCAGACCTGCGTCAGCCGCTCGACATCGTAGTCGACGCCGTCGACCGCATCCTCATGTACCAGCCAGGTGGTGCGCAGCGCCGTCCGGTCGTGGGAGAGCGGCAGGATGCGGAAATGGATGATATGGTCCGACAGGAAATGGTTCCAGTTGTTAGGCACGCGGAACATGCGGACCGAGCCGAGATCGGGTTCGGTGAAGTCGCCCAGGAGCTTGTTGCACGCCGGTCCGCCATCCATCGTGAAGGACAGCATGCCCTCGTGGAACGGCAGGCGGATGCAGCGGAACTCCTGCCCGCCCTCGGCCGGCCCGTGCGGCAGGCCGAGTTCGTCCCAGCGGGAGGTCTTGCGGGCCAGGAGGTCCTGGAACTTCCGGCCCTGCTCGTCGTCCGGCAGGATGAACTCGACCAGGGTGACCAGCAGCTCCGGATGGTTGCCGGCGCAGTGGTAGCACTCGCGGTTGTTCTCGATGACGAGCTTCCAGTTCGCGTCCTCGATCAACGTCATCTCGAAGGCGACCTTGGTACGGTCGGGCATGTGCGGCTTGATGTAGGGCGCCACCGCCTCGCGGAAGCGCGAGATGTCGGGGGGGCTCTCGGCGAGGCAGATATAGACCATGCCGCAGATGACCTCGACATGCACCGGCTTCAGCCCGTAGCGGCTGCGGTCGAAATCGGGCGGCATCTGGCGTGCGTTCAGGAGCTTGCCGTCGAGTTCATATACCCACTGGTGATAAGGGCAGACCAGCCGGGTGGCGCGGCCCTTCTCCTTGCCGCAGATACGCGATCCGCGGTGGCGGCAGGTGTTGTGGAAGGCGCGGACCTCGCCGTCCCTGTCGCGCAGGATGACGACCGGGTTGGAGCCAACCTCCAGCGTCAGGTAGTCGCCGGGCCGCTTGATCTCGCACCCATTGCAGGCGAACAGCCAGTCGGTCTCGAACACGGCCTTGATGTCCGCCTCGTGCATGGCGGGGTCGACATAGAAGCCCTGCGGCAGGCTGAACCCGTCGAGCCGCTCGGCCAGCAACTGTCGGATACGAGCGAGATCGATCATGAGAAGCCGTCCTTGACGAAAGCTGAAACCACATTGTGCGGGATCATCGCGCCGGCCGAGGTAAAATTTTGCGTCATGGAACGGTCAATTTCCGACATCGATCGTGCTCGGATCATGCGTGGGTCATGTAGATCACGCTTGGCTGGAGCTCTTTCCGATCGGAGACCACGTCCCAGCCAGCGTGATGGAGTCTGGGGATTTGCGAAACGGGAGCAGTGGCGGTGACGACACGCAAGGTGGTCTTTCTGCTCGTCCAGGGTGTCGCGATGATGAGCTTCGTCTCGGCGGTAGAGGCGCTGCGCGCCCTGAACCGGCTGATCGGGCAGGAAGCCTGGCGCTGGGACCTGGCGAGCCTCGACGGCGACCCGCTTCTCACCTCGAGCGGGATCGCGGTGCCGACTGTCAACATCGCAACCGTGCTGCCGGGTGCCGACTTCCTCTTCGTTTGCGGCGGGCTGCGCATCCAGGATGCTGTCGATCCGCGCTACCCGTCCGTGCTGCGTCGGGTGGTGTCGGCCGGCACCACGATCGGCTCGCTCTCCACGGGAACCTATCTGCTCGCCCGCGCCGGCCTGCTCGATGGCTATCGCTGCACCACGCACTGGGAGAACCGTCCGGCGTTCCAGGAGGAGTTTCCCGAGATCGACTGCACCGAGAAGATCTACGAGATCGATCGCGGACGGCTAACCTGCTCGGGCGGCATCGCCGCGATGGACCTGATGCTGCACCTCATCGCAGAGCGCCATGGCAGCGAACTGGCGCGCCGGGTCGCCAGCCAGTTCCACCACGACCGCATCCGGGACGACACGCACAGCCAAACCGGCGACCGGCCGGGCCGTCATGCCGGCCTGCCACGGCCCCTGCAGCAGGCCATCGGCATCATGCAGGAGCGCGCTGAGAACACGCTTACGGTGGCCGCCGTTGCGCAGAGGGTCGGCATGAGCCCTCGGCAGATGGAACGCCTGTTCCGGCAACAGTTCCAAACCACGCCCGCTCGCTATTACCTCTCCCTGAGGATCAACCGCGCCCGGGAACTGCTGCTCTATTCGGACAAGACTGTCTTAGAGATCGCCATCGCCTGCGGCTTTAACTCCAAGTCGCGCTTCTCTTATTGGTTTCGCATCTTTCAGAACATGAGGCCATCGGAAGTCCGCACGAGCGGAACGGCCTCTGCTCGGGCCACGGCTCGATCCGAACTGCACACGGCGCAACGGGAAAGGCCGGAGCGTTGACCGCGCCTTGGAACTCCAAAATATACCCGAGGGCGCGGTGTGCCGGTGAAAGATTTTCCCGACAGTTCGTTATAACAATCAACAAGTGGAGCCAAGTCCACAATACCACTGAACGATTTCGTCCACCGTCTGGGCTTTGGCGACCTGCCGCCAACGGTGATCCATCAGGCACAGTACTGTCTATCGGGCTTGCTCGGCGTGGCGGCAAGCGGGCGCGGCACACCTCTCTCCGGATTCTAATATCGGAGGTTATACCCATCGTGCAGTCCAAAGAGGCCAGGCTTGCTCAAGGAGCATGCGATCAATGCCGTTTCATCCATCTATATTCGGCAGCCGCGGGAGCGGGCTTACTGATGCCTCTCTGCCTCTACAGTTTTACGTTCGAATGCCATTGAGCAATACATCGATACGATCCTGCACTCTGACACCATCTACGATGACAACATGTTTGGTTCTGATTGAAGAGAGTCGTGCCGGTTTAGGGAGATTCCGCTGTCGGGACCTTCTCAGCTGCTGCTAGGATCATGTCGGCGCCTTTCTGCCCGACCATGATTGTCGGGGCGTTGGTGTTGCCCGACGTAATGTTCGGGAAAACGGAGGCATCGACGACACGGAGATTGTCTACTCCGTAGACCGACAGTCTGGCGTCGACGACGTTGCTGCCTTCTTGCGGTCCCATGCGGCAGGTGCCGACAGGGTGAAAGACGGAGCCGGAGCGTGCGCGGAAATCCTCCACGATCTGCTCGTCCGTCATCGGCTGCAGCAGCGGCGGAATCCCCTCGCTGATCAGAGCGCGCATGGCCGCGGTGTCCGCCATTCGCTGCATGAACCGGCCGCCAGCGATGACGACTTCGATATCCCGGTTGCTCGACAATGAGTTCGGCTCTATCGCGGGTGACATGCCCGGATCGCGCGATCGTATGTCGATGCGGCCCCGGCTGCTCGGTCGGCATGGCTGGAAGGAAAGGATGAAGCCTGGATAAGGATCGGGGTTCATCAATGGCCGCTTTCCTTCCGGAGCGGTGGTGTAGGTGAGCGGGTTGAAATACAGCTGAAGGTCCGGACGCGGCGCGGCAGGGCTTGACCGCACGAACCCACCACACTGATTGACACTCATGCTGAGCGGTCCGCGGCGCGTGAGGATGTACCACAGGCCGGCCCAGATCTTTCCTGTCCAAGGGTTCAGCACGTTATTGAGCGTCGGCTCGCGCGCCTTGTAGAAATAGCTGACGGCGAGGTGGTCCTGGAGATTGCCGCCGACGGCCGCATTGTCGTGGATCACGTCGATACCGTGCCTCTGCAGAAGTGCACCGGGGCCGATGCCGGAGAGCTGCAGTATCTTAGGAGAATTGATCGCACCAGCGCTGAGCACGATCTCCCTGCGTGCCCGAACCTGCCGAACCTCCCCGCCGACCTCGTACTCGACGCCCGTCGCCTTGCGGCCGGAGAACAGGATCAGGCGCACCAGCGCGTGCGTGACGAGCCGGCAGTTGGAACGCGCGCGGGCAGGACGCAGGAACGCATCCGCCGCGGAGCAGCGCAAGCCATGGTGGGTGGTGATCCAGTAGAAGCCGACGCCCTCCGGCTGCGGGCCGTTGAAATCCCGTGTTACCGGCAATCCCATCTCGCGAGAGGCCGCGATATAGTGACGGCTCAGAGGATGAACCTCATGGGCTACATTGGCAACGTGGAGCGGACCGGAACCACGGCAGCCGTCCTCGTCATGGAGGGTTTCGGACCGCTCGAATGCGGCGCGTACGTCTTCCCAGCCCCAGCCCGGATTGCCGGCCTCGCGCCAGTCGTCGAAATCGCCCGGCAGGCCCCGGCAATAGACGAGCGCATTGATGGAACTCGATCCGCCGATCACGCGCCCGCGCGGCCAGTAGCCTCGGCGTCCGCCCAGCCCGGCGTCGGGTTGGGTTTCGAACTTCCAGTTGACCTTCTCGTCATAGAAGGTGCGGCCGTAGCCGATCGGCACCTTGATCCAGAAGCGGCGATCCGAGCCACCGGCCTCGAGAACGAGGACGGTGTATTTTCCCGACGCCGAGAGGCGATCTGCCAGGACGCAACCCGCCGAGCCGGCGCCCACGACGATGTAATCGAATTCCCGCATTTTGAACCGTCCGATCCCTCGTTGGGACTTCCGTCTCACGATCGGCTGCAGAGGTTCGGCCGCACCCACGCGGACCACGCCATGCGAGCGGTCGCTGCTCTAGAGCCGCGCGGTGATGCTTTTGGTACGCAGATAGGCCGAGAGGCCTTCGAGACCTTTTTCGCGGCCGAAGCCGGAGGCGCGCGTACCGCCGAACGGCACGCAAACGCCTCCCGCCCAATAGTCATTGATGGTGATCTGCCCGGCCTCGATGTCCCGGGCGAGCCGGAGCGCGCGGGCGATGTCGCGCGTGTAGATGCCGGCGACAAGGCCGTAGCGGGTGTCGTTGGCCACGGCGAGCGCCTGCTCGGCGTCCTCCACCACCTGCACGGCGAGCACGGGGCCGAAAATCTCTTCCTGGACGCACGGGTCGTCCGCGGGCAAGGCGTCGATGATGGTCGGCACGTAGAACCAGCCGTTTCGCTCATCGGCATCGAGGAGCGTCTTGCCGCCGGTCAGGATCTCCCGTCCGCGCGCACGGGCACCCTCAACATGAGCGGCAATACGCGCGAGGTGAATTTCGGAGTTGATGGCGCCGACATCATTGGCTCGCAACCCGTGGCCGACGCGCAGCGCCTGCGCGCGCGACGAGGCGTTCGAGGAACGTGTCATGGATCGCCCGCTCGATGACGAGGCGGGAGCCGGCCGAGCAGACCTGCCCGGCATTGGCGAAGATCGCCCACAGCGCACCGTCGACAGCCGAATCGAGATCGCAATCGGCGAGCGCGATCAGCGGCGACTTGCCGCCGAGTTCGAGCGTGACGCTCGCGATGTTGGTTGCCGCGGCCTGCATCACGCCCACGCCGGTGGCGACGGAGCCGGTGAAGGTGACGTGATGGATGCCGGGGTGGCGGGAAAGCGGCGCGCCTGCCTGCGGACCCGTTCCAGTGACGACGTTGCACACCCCCGGTGGCAGCCCGGCTTCGACTAGAAGCTCCGCCATCATCAGTGCGGTCATCGGCGTTGTTTCCGCCGGCTTCACGACCGCCGCGCAGCCGGCGGCGAGCGCGGGCGCGACACTGCGGGAGAAGGTCGAGATCGGGTAATTCCACGGCACGATATGCGCCGTCACCCCGACCGGCTCCTGCAGGCTGAAAGACATGGTGTCCCTGCCAAGCGGAAAGGAGTCTCCCTGCAGCTTGTCGACCGCGCCACCGTAATAGTCGAAATAGCGAGCCGCGGTTTCGACGTCGTTCGCCGCCTCGCTCAGGGTCTTGCCGGAATCGACGCACTCGACGAAGGCGAAACGCGCGGTCCGCTCGCGAATGCGCTCTGCAACGCGGACCAGCAACTGTCCGCGTTCGCGCGGCGCCATGTCCCGCCAGCGGCCGCGCAGCGCCCGCGAGGCGGCATCCACGGCGAAGTCGACATCTTCGGCACTGCCGGCCGCGAAGAGGGCGAACGGCTTCGCGCGCCCGGGATCGAAGCTCTCCATCGCGCTTCCGGCCGCAGGCTCCGCCCACCGCCCATCGATGAAGTGCCTATCCGGCAAGCCGGCGATCGTGCCGGAGGCGAAATATTGCCGCGCCTCGGCGAAGTCATGTGCGTTCATCGCTCAGGCCACCGCAACTGGTTCGTCGAGCGAACTGACCTGACGGTCGGAGGATTCGAGCCATTCCGGCGCGATTTCCACGCCCCAGCCCGGTTCATCCGACACCGTCACGTGGCCGTCGACGACCTTGTAGGGAGAATTCCGGAATAGCTTCTCCTGCCAGGGGTAGTAGTCGGGCCCCTCAATGGAGAATTCGAGATACGGACCGGCATTTCCGATCGCGCGTAGCAGATGCATGGTGAACAGCGTCACCATGGAAATGGCAGGCCGGCCGCCTCGGCCAGCCGGGCGACCTCGAGGCAGCGCACCATGCCGCCCATGTAGCAGACGTCGGGCTGCACCACGTCGACGGCGCGCATTGCGATCATCTGCCGCCATATCGTCATGTAGCAGTCCTGCTCGCCGCCGGTGACGTCGAGATCGAGGGCGACCGCGACCTCCCTGGTCCATTCGAGCTCCCAATAGGGGCACGGCTCCTCGAAGTGGCGGATACCGTTGTCCTGCAGCATGTGCCCGACCGCGATGGCGGTCTTCGGGGAGTAGCAACTGTTCCCGTCCACAAGGAGATCGACGCCGTCGCTGAGCCGGCGACGGACCAGCGATACGATCGCCTCGGTGCGGCCGGGCCACTCGTCGCGATCACGGCCGCATTCGCTACCGATGCGGAATTTGAAGGCGGTGAAACCGAAGCGGTCGCGCAACGCCTCGAGGCGGTCCGCCTCTGCCTCCGGCGTGATATCGCGGCGCATGCTCGAGGCATAGGCGCGAACAGGCCCCGGCGTGCCGCCGAGAAGTTCGCAGACGCTCTTGCCGGCGCGCTTGGCGTTCAGGTCCCAGAGCGCGGTATCGAGGCCGGTCAACGCCCGGTAGAGATAGGAGCCGGGGAATTTGTGCTCCCGCTCCGGGATCAATTCGACCAGGGCGGCGATATCCGACGCATCGCGACCGAGCGCGTGGGGCGCGACCTGGCGATGGAATATCATCGCGGTTATGTCGGTGTGATAGTTCGAGAGCTGCCCCCATCCTTCGGCACCGTCATCCGCCACAACGCGTACGAAGCCGACGAACGGGTTCGTGTAGGTCTCGAGGCGCTGGATTTTCATGAGCAACTCTGAGGTTGGCGGTGCATATCAAGGATGGGATGCGATTGCCCGCTGCTCGATCACGCCGTCGAGCCAGTCGGCCTTCATCTTCGGAACGGCGGCGAGCAGCCGCTTCGTGTAGTCCCGCTTGGGCGCGCTGAGGACTTCGGCCTTGGAGCCGCGCTCGACGATCCGGCCGCGATGCATGACGACGACCCGGTCGGCGATCGCCTCAACGGTGGCGAGGTCATGGGTGATGAAGAGCAGCGAGAGACCGAGCTCACGCTGCAGGCGCATGAGAAGCTTGAGAACGCTCTCGGCCACGAGCTGATCGAGAGCGGATGTGACCTCATCGCAGATGATCAGCTCCGGCTCGGCGGCGAGCGCTCGCGCGATGCATACCCGCTGTTTCTGACCACCCGAGAGTTGACCCGGATAGCGGCCGAGCAGGTTCTCGTCGAGTTCGATCAGGCGCATCAACTCGCCCATGCGTGCCCGGCGGAGGGCGCCCGGCAGGCCATGATAGAAGGCGAGCGGCCGCTCGATGATTTCCGCAACCGTCTGGTGCGGATTGAGGGCGGTGTCGGCGTTCTGGTAGATCATCTGGAGGCGCCGCCGCACCGGCTTCTCGCGACCGGTGAGCTTCGGTGGCAGCGTGGCGCCGGCGAAGGTTATACGCCCGACGGCAGGCTCGACGAGCCCGGTGACGACCCGCGCGAGAGTGCTTTTGCCGGAGCCGGATTCGCCCACGATTGCAACCGTCTCGCCGCGCGGCACCTCAAGGGAAATGTCCTCCAGCACCTTGAGGGCGCCGTAATAGGCCGACACGCTCTCGACGGCCAGCACAGGCTCGCTGCCGGAGGTCGGTTCCTTGCCGAACGCACGGGCGGCGAGAAGTCGGCGGGTGTAGTCCTGCTTCGGAGAGGCGAGAAGTTCCCCCGTTGCGCCTTCCTCCACAACCCGGCCATGGCGTAGCACCATGATGCGGTCGGCGAGCTGGGCGACCACCGCGAGATCGTGCGAGATGTACAGCGCGGCGCTGCCGGCTTGCTTCACCGCCTCGCGTATGGCGATCAGCACTTCGAGCTGGGTGGTGACGTCCAGCGCCGTGGTCGGTTCATCGAACACGACGACGTCGGGCCGGCAGGCAAGCGCCATCGCAAGCATGGCCCGCTGCAGTTGGCCGCCGGAGACCTGATGGGGGAACCGCTGGCCGAAATGTTCGGGGTCGGGAAGCCCCAGGCGACGGTAGAAGGCGACCGCTTCCAATCGTGCCTGCCGGGGGGCGCGCCCATGGATCATGGCGGCCTCGGCATACTGATCGATCAACCGCCGGGCCGGATTGAAGGCCGCCGCCGCGCTCTGGGCCACATACGAAACCCGCGAGCCGCGCATCCGTCGCCGTTCGCTTTCCTTGAGTGCCATGATGTCCGTTCCGGCGAGGCGGATGTCGCCTTTCACGATACGGCACCCTGCCCTGGCATAGCCGAGCGCGGCGAGGCCGATGGTGGATTTGCCGGCCCCGGATTCCCCGATGAGGCCGAGGATTTCGCCGCGGCGAAGTTGCAGGTCGAGATCGTGGACGATGGCATCTCCCGGAGCTCCGCCAACCGCCTCGATGCGGAGCCCCTTCATGAGGAGCAAGGGGGTGGAGCCTGCGGCTTCAAGAGCCATCGCGGCCTCCTCCATGGAAATGGAGAAACTGGTCCACCACGAAATTGACTGCGACAGTCAGGAGCGCGATCGCGGCGGCCGGAAGCAGCGGCGTCAGGTCGCCATAGGTGATCAGGGTGGCGTTGTCGCGCACCATGGATCCCCAATCGGCGGTCGGCGGCTGCAAGCCGAGCCCAAGGAAGCTCAATGAGCTGATGAACAGGAACACGAAGCAGAATCGCAGGCCAAACTCCGCGATCAGCATCGGCCTGACGCTCGGCAGAATCTCCCGCGTGACGATCCAGCCGAGTCCTTCGCCACGAAGCTTGGCGGCCTCGACGAATTCCATCGCCGCGACATTCATGCCGACCGCGCCAGGATCTGATTGAAGCGCTCGTCCTTCCAATGCGTGTCGTTCCAGGCGGCGTCCGCGGCGTAGCCAATGGTCAGCGCCCAGTCGACGGTCGGCTTGCCGCCCCAATAAGACGTGCAGAACGGCTTCTTGAGCCACACATTGTCCCAGTAACCGTCCGCCGGCTCGCGCACCACGTTGATGTCGATCCCGGCCTTCGCCGCCTGCTCGCGGAACAGCACCGCCGCATCGACAGCGCCGGCGAAGGCGGCATCGGAGGTGCTGAGGTTCACCCTCAGCGCGGCCATGCCTGCCTTTTTCAGATAGAACTTGGCCTGCTCGGGATCATAGGCGCGCTGCTTGAGATCGGCATCGAAGAACTTGTAGCCGGGGGTGATCGGTTGGTCGTTTCCGAGCGCGCCATAGCCACGCAGAAGTGTCTTGAGCAGCACTTCGCGGTCGATCGCGAGTTTGAGCGCCATGCGTACGTTGTTGTCGTTGAACGGTGCGGCCCGCGTGTCCATCGGCAGCGAATAATGCTGGCCGCCATTGACGCTGTAGATTTCGAGCGCCTTGTTGCGCTCCAGCAAATGAGCAGTCTTGAGGTCGATGCGGTTCATCGCCTGGATGGCGCCGGTCGAGAGTGCGTTCGTGCGCGCCACCACATCGGGGATCGCGAGAAACTCGACGGAATCGAACCACGCCCGGTTCGCCTTCCAGTAGCTCGGATTCCGGGTCACCACGGTCTTCACACCGGGATCGAAGCTCTTCAGCGTATAGCCGCCGCATCCGACGCCTTTGGTGGGATCAACCTTGCCGTCCGCCGCGGGCATGATGGCAAGGTGATAGTCGGAAACGAGGTAGGGGAAGTCCGCATTGCCGCTCGCGAGCGTGAAGACGACAGTGCCGTCTCCGTCGGCACGCAGCTCGCGGATCGGATCGAGAATGGACTTTGCGGCCGAGGAGGACGAGGGACCGCGGTGGTGGTTGATCGAGGCGACCACGTCCTCCGCGTTCAGGCTTTTGCCGTTATGGAAGACGATGCCGGGACGGAGCTTGAACGTCCAGGTCCTGGCATCAGGGCTCGCCCCCCCCCCAGCTTTCGGCGACCTCTCCGACCAGTTCGCCGCCATTGGTGACCTCAGTGAGGCAATTGTGCAGCGCACCGCCGACCGACTGCATGTAGTTGTCGGCATAGGTGCCGGGATCCAGCGAGTCGGAGGTCGAGCCGGAGCCGATGCCGAGCTTGAAATCGCCTCCCTTCGCTGGGCTCGAAGCAGCCAAAGCGCTGCGAGGCTCAAGCAGCCCGCCCGCGGCACCCGCCGCTCCGAGGGCGGCCGTGGTTTTCAGAAGATCGCGCCTGGAAGGATTCCAGGGCAGGAAGGTGTCTTTGCCGCCAGTCATGTTCCCCTCACTTCACCTTTAAAGGAGCGCACGGCCTGTCCTTCCAGCCACGAAGGCGGACCAGAGGACGCTCCGGGAAATGCGGACGGTAGAGCGACCGCCCGCCGATCACGGCTGATGCGGTGCAATCCTGCCTGCCGCGAAAGGTGTAACGGAGCTGATGCTCTCTCATTCCCGGCGATGATGCGACGCCCTTGTCCATGCGCGAAGAAAAAGTTTATTGGGAAAAGGCCCTGTTTTATTTGAAGGTCGGCACCCGTGGCGTATCGACTTCCACTTCTCGCGTGGCTCCGTTCGTTCGAAGCTGCGGCGCGGCATTCGAGCTTTTCCTCCGCCGCCGCCGAACTGAACCTGACCGCCGCTGCCGTCAGCCATCAGACCCGCTGCCTGGAGCACCATCTCGGCCATCTGCTCTTCGAACGGATGCCGCGCGGGGTGCGCCTGACGGAGATCGGCAAGGCTTACCTGCCTTCGGTTCGCCGGGCGTTCGACGAACTGTCGATTTCCACGGCCGGCATCTTCGGGACAGGCAGCGGGGCGACAGTTTCGATCCGCACCAGCGTCTCCTTCGCGGCACTACGGCTTGCGCCGCTGCTCCCGGCCTTTCGTGCCGCTTATCCCGACATTCATGTGCGCCTGAGCACGGCAGTCTGGGCGGACGCGGAGAACATGAATGGCCTCGACATCGAAATCCGTTTCGGAGACGGTCGGTGGCCGGAGGTCGACGAGGTCTCCTCGCTCGGCGCGGAAACCTCGATCCTGCTCTGCAGTAAAATGTTTCAGCAGGGCACCGACGGCACGCTGCGAGAGCTTGCGCGCCGCGGCGTGATCCAGATTCTCGGATGCGAAGATCTCTGGGCCGATCTCGTCAAGCTCGGCGGCGAGACCGACGCCGGCCGGGAGGTCGCAAAGGTCGACAATTCGATGCTTGGCCTCGAGCTTGCGGCACAGGGGCTGGGCTGCGTTCTGGTGCTTCGCAGCCTCGCGGAACCGTATCTCGCCAGTGGCAGGCTTGTGGAGCCGTTGCCAAGTCTCCTTCTTGAGCACGATCAAGCGCATTTCGTCTTGATGCCGCAACGCAAGGAGCGGCCCCGCATGGAAGCGCGCCTGCTACGCAACTGGCTGCAGGAGCACCTGCGCAGCACCGATATGCGAAAGGCAGGAGTCGACCCCAAGCTCTCCTGGGAGGCTGGCCGACTGTCTTAGCGACTGATCGACCACCAAGGTGGCGCAGGTACGCCGCACCTATACGTTCGGTCGTGCCACCTCGTCCGCCCGCCCTACAGGCGGATTTTCGCTGCCGAGAACAAATGGCAGGCACTCTCGGGAAAGCGGATGTCGATCGTCTCACCGACGACGGGAACAGGTGCTCCAGCGTGACGGATCACCAGGCGGCCGGCGGAATGGTCGTTCGCGTGCAGCAGCGAGCTACCGCCGACATATTCGCGGAAGCTGATACGCACCGGCAGGCGAAAGCCGTCGCCCGACAGGTCGATATGCTCGGGACGGATGCCGATCTCCACCGCATCACCGATGCCGAGCCCATGCCCGTCCGCCACATTCATCCGCAGCAGCTCGTCTACGCCGGTCAGGCGGATGCCCACGGCGCAGGACTCCACCTCCGCCACCGTCGCCGCCAGCATGTTCATCCGCGGCGAGCCGATGAAACCGGCCACGAAACGGTTCAGCGGCCGCTCATAGAGTTCCGACGGCGTGCCGACCTGTTCGACGCGGCCGTCGCGCAGAACGGCGATGCGGTCGGCCATGGTCATCGCCTCGACCTGATCGTGGGTGACGTAGATCATGGTGGTGCCGAGCCGGCGGTGCAGTTCGGCAAGCTCGTAGCGCATGTCGACGCGCAGCTCGGCGTCGAGGTTCGACAAGGGCTCGTCGAACAGGAACAGCGAGGGCTCGCGCACGATGGCGCGGCCGATGGCGACGCGCTGGCGCTGGCCGCCGGAAAGCTCCTTCGGCCGCCGGGCGAGCAGCGGGGTGATCTGCAATATCTCGGCGGCTCGGGTCACCCGTGCGGCTCGGTCAGCGGTCGAGACGCCGGACATGCGCAGCGCGAAGCCCATATTGTCGGCGACGCTCATGTGCGGATAGAGAGCGTAGGACTGGAACACCATCGCCAGGCCGCGGTCGGCGGGCGGCACGCCGCGCATGTCGCGGCCGTCGAAACGGATGGTGCCCTCGGTCGGCGGCTCCAGTCCGCAGATCAGGCGCAGCAGCGTCGACTTCCCGCAGCCGGACGGGCCGACGAAGACCATGAACTCGCCATCGGCGATGGTGAGGTCGACGCCGCGCAGCGCCTCATAGGCTCCGAAGCGCTTGGCGACCCCCGTCAGCTCGACCTGCGACATATGCGTGCTCCGGTAAGAATGGCGATTCGGCCGATGCTCATGGCAGGCGGACCGAAACAGCATGGATGCCGGTGATGCCGGCCAGGTCCTGGGCATAATAGATGACATGCAGATCGCCGTTCCGGCGCAGCGCCATGGTCGGGTAGCCGAGGTCCTTGGTCGGCAGGTCGTCGACCAGCGCGATGGCCTCCGCGTCCCAGCTTTCGCCGCCATCGCGCGAGAGGTGCGCGACGATGCCGAAGGGCGGCCGGCGTTGCCCGGCGATGCAGGCGATGTGGCCGCCCGGCAAGACCACGAGATGCGCCGGGTACGCCGCGATACCGGTGGGGCGTGGCGGCGTCCAGCTTCGTCCGCTATCGTCGGACCAGACGCCGTGCAGTATGCGGCTACCATTATCGCGCAGCAGCATCAGCACCCGACCGCTCGCCAGCAGCACCGGCGCCGGCTCCTCGAATTCCTGGCCCGGCGCTTGCGCGACCAGCAGCGGCGCCGACCAGCTCATGCCGCCGTCGCGCGAGCGCACGACGAAGACGCGCTGGTAATCCGGCACGTCGGAGAACGGCAGCAGGATGTCGCCGTCCGGCAGTTCGACCGCGCCACGCATGCCGTAGCCGCCGCTGAACGGGGCGGTGTCGATATGCGCGGTTACGGAGAAGCTGGCGCCGCCGTCGTCCGAGATATGGACCACGGTATCGCCGCCGCCGCGCGCCCACGGAAACGCCCGTTCCGGCGCCTCCAGCGCGCAGCCGGGCACGAAGACGTCCAGCTCCGGCGAGGCGGCGAGACCGGCCATCAGTCTGTCCGGCCGATCGACATCCATCCGGCCGCGAGCGTCGGCGACTGCGAGCGGCAGCCATTCGAAGCGCCACTGGTTGAGTAATATCCGGCCGGATCGCAGCGCTGTCAGACCGGCGCACTCGACGCCGGCCCAGCCATAGTCCGGCACGACCGAAGGTGCGCTCCAGGAGCGCCCCTCATCGGTCGAGCGCATCAGCACGTTGCGGTAGTCCGGGTCCTGCGGCGGGTGCAGGATAACTTCCCGCCGCGGCACGCGGTTGAACACCAGCAGCCACGTGCCATCCGGCGCCACCGCGAGGTGCGGATGGGCGCAATAGGCGAAGGGGTCGCGGTGGAGCACGCTGCGCTCCACCACTTCCGTCCTTGTCATCAGACCCATCTCCAACACGCGCGCGTTCAGACGCGGAAGCGCGTGCAGAGCACGAACTGCAGCGGCTTCGCGTCGTCGCTCCACTCGTGATAGGCGCACACAATCGTGCCGTCCGGCGCCTGGGCGACGCTCGGATAGCCGATGTGCTGGTAGATGCCGGGATGGTGCCAGTCGATGCCACCGCCGGCCAGCTTGCCGGATTCCGGCGTCATGCGGCTGGAGCCGGGGGTGTCGCTCTCGGTACGGCCGGGCACGCCGCCCTCGCGGATGACGAACTCGTTCTTCACGTCCCAGGTGACGCCGTCCTCGGAGATGATGCCGCGCACGCCGTAGGGCGGCCGGCGATAGCCGTAGACCATCAGATAGCGGCCGTCCTGAAGCTCGATCAACTCGGCCGGGTAGCCCCAGATATTGGTCCATTTCGGTGGCGTCCAGGAGAAGCCGTCATCCTCCGAGATGGTCATCACCATGTTCTTGGCGTCGCTTGACGGCTGCGTGTGAGTGCGCATGAAGCAGACCAGCCGTCCGTCGCGCAGGCGCAGCAGCGCGGGTTCCTCATAGTCGATGATGCTGGCCGGGTCGTAGGCGAGGGTGGAGAAATATTCCCAGTTCTCGCCGCCATCGTCCGAGCGCATCAGCGCCGAGCGGGTGGTCTCGCCTTCGCCTTCCTCCTCATAGCCGCGGATGCGGCCATAGAGGCCCATCAGCAGCGAGCCGTTGGGCAATTGCCACGAGCCGAGACGGCAGCCGCCGTGCTTCAGCGGGCGGACATTGACCGGGATCGGCCTGGTCCAGGTAAAGCCGCCATCGGTGGATTTGATGACGAAGGTGCCGAGCCAGCCCTGCAGCTTGTAGGTCCAGGTCCAGTCGCCCCATTCCTGCGTGCGCGGGTGCGAGGACCAGGAGGGCTGCTCGGGGCGCACGCCGCGCTTGAAGAAGCCGGTGATGGTGAGGTTGATCAGGAGCGAGCCGTCGTCGAGCTCGCAGATGCCGCAGTCCCAATTGCCCTCGGTCGAGCTCCAGGGCAGCACCACCTGCGGCTCGCTCCAGCTCTTGCCGCCGTCGGTCGAGCGCGTCATCAGCGTCTGGCCGCTGTCGTGGTGGAACGGGAAGCGTTCCTCGTTGAAGACGGCGAGGATGTCGCCATTCTTCAGCGTGCGCATGGCGATCTGGTTCACGCAGTGCGCTGGATGGCGGAAGATGTCGTAGGTCTCGACGTCCTTGATCATGCCCATGACGGTGTCTTTCATTCGTCCCAGTTCAGGTGAAGGGAGGCCGGTCCGAGCAGACGCTCAGAGCCTGATGCCGACGTTCTTGATTTCGAGGTAGTTCATGATGCCGGGCAGGCCGCGCTCGCGGCCGACCCCGCTGTCCTTGATGCCGCCGGTCGGCGCCTGCTGGCTGCCGATGAACCAGCCATTGATCCACACCGAGCCGGCCTCGATGTCCCGCGCCAAAGTCAGCGCGGTGCCGATGTCGGCGGTGTAGACGCCGGCGACGAGGCCATAGCCGAGGCCGTTGGCGAGCGCGGTCGCTTCCGCCACCGTGTCGAAGGCGAGCGCCACCGCCACCGGGCCGAAGATTTCCTCGCGCGACACGACATGGGAGGGGTCGACGCGGTCGATGATGGTGGGCTCAATGAAGTAGCCGCGCCCAAGATGCTTCGGGCGACCGCCGCCGTGGCGCAGGCGTGCGCCGTTGCGGCCGCCTTCCGCGATGTAGCCGGTGACGCGGCCATATTGTTCGGCGGAGACCACGGGGCCGAGATCGCAATCGTCGAGGCCGGCGCCGACGGTGAGGCGGGATGCCGCCTCGGCCAGCCGGTCGAGGAATTCATCATGGATCGAGCGGTGCAGGATCAGCCGCGACGAGGACGAGCACACCTGCCCGGAATTGCCGAAGGCGCCGTCGAGTATATCGACCACCGCGCGATCGAGGTCGGCATCCGGGAGAATGATCACCGGGTTCTTGCCGCCGAGCTCCAGCACGGCGGGCTTCAGCCCGCGCGCGGCGCCGGCATAGACCAGACGACCGGTCTCGACCGAGCCGGTAAACGTGATGCCGCGCACGTCGGGGTGGGCGACCAGCGCGGCGCCGGCTTCCTCGCCGTAGCCGGTGACGACATTGACGACGCCCGGCGGAATGCCGGCCTCATTGCAGCAGCGGGCGAACAGCATGGCGCTGAGCGGCGACTGCTCGGCGGGCTTGATCACGGTGGTGCAGCCGGCAGCGAGCGCGGGGCCGACCGAGCGCGCCAGCATGCCGAGCGGGTAGTTCCACGGCACGATGTGCGCGGTGACGCCGGCGGGCTCCAGCAGGGTGAAATCGATCACCGAGCGGCCGAGCGGGATGGTCGCGCCTTCCAGCTTGTCGGCGGCGCCGGCATTGTAACGCAGCGTCGCCACCACGCCCTCGACGTCGCCGCGCGATTCCTTCAGCGGCTTGCCGACATCAAGCGTCTCGACGCGCGCGATCTCCTCCTTGTGGGCGAAGATGATGTCTGCGAGGCGGAAGATCATGCGGCCGCGCTCGGCCGGCGTGATGTCGCGCCACGGACCGCGTGTAGCGCGCTTGGCGGCGGCGACGGCGCGGTCGACGTCAGTTGCATCGCCGCGCGCGGCTTCAGCCAGCAGGTTCTCGGTGCTCGGGTCGATGGTCTCGAAGGTCGCGCCGGAGGCGGCGGCCTCGAAAGCGCCGTCGATGAACAGGGTGCGCGGCGTCTCGAGGCCGAGCGTAGCGGCGTCATGCGTTGCGGTCACTGCTTTATGCTTCCTTGGGAGATGCCCTGGATGAAATAACGCTGCAGCGCGAAGAACAGCAGCAGGCTCGGCAGGCTGAGGATGGTGACGGCCGCCATCGCGATGCTGAAGCCCTCCAGCTGGGTGCGGGTGCCGACCACCGGGGTGAAGGCGGCGATGCCAACCGGCAAGGTCTTCATCTGCTCGTCGAAGGTGACGAGCAGCGGCCAGAGGAAATTGTTCCAGTTCAGCGTGAACAGGATCACCGCCGCGGCGATGGCGGGCGCGCGGGCGAGCGGCAGCGCGATGAGGAAGAACAGCCTGAACGGGCCGGCGCCGTCGACCCGCGCGGCGTCCTCGATCTCGCTCGGAAAGCTGAGGAAGAACTGGCGGAAGATGTAGACGCTGAACACATTGCCGATGGTCGGCAGGATCAGCGCCTGATAGCTCGACGCCCAGCCGAGCTTGATGAAGCCAAGCAGCATCGGGATGATCGACACCTCGGTCGGGATCATCAGCGAGGCGAGGAACAGCGCGAACAGCCCGTCGCGGCCGGGAAACCGCATCCGCGCCAGCGCGTAGCCGGCCATCGCGCCGAACAGCACGGAGAGCGTGGTCGAGGTCACGGCCTGCACCAGGCTGTTGAAGGCCCAGCGCACGATCGGATACTCGAAGACCTTGATGTAATTGTCGAAGGTGACGCGGCGCGGCAGCCATTCGATATCGACCGTCATGACGTCGGACGGGTATTTCAGCGAGGTCGAGACCATCCAGACGAACGGTGCGAACCAGGCGAAGGCGACCGCCATGCCGGCAAGCCACAACGGGATGTCGAGCAGCGTCATGTGCCGCTCCTCGAGGAAGCGGCGGAAGCGTCCGACTGGCGCGCTCATCAGGCGCGCTCCGCCAGCAGGAGGCGCTGCACCAGCGTCACCGCGAGGATGACGACGAACAGCAGCATGGCGATGGCCGAGGCATAGCCGAACAGGTTGCGGACGATGGCCATCATGTAGACGTAGTAGATCGGCGAGGCCGAGGCGCCGCCCGGCCCGCCATTGGTCATGACATAGACCTGGCTGAAGATGCGGAAGGTCGAGATCAGTTGCAGCGTCACCACCATCGACAGCACCGGGCGCAGGTGCGGCAGGATGATGAAGCGCAGGCGCGACCAAGGGCCGGCGCCATCGACGAGGGCGGCTTCCTTGAGGTCGGTCGGGATGTCCTGAAGGGCGGCGAGGAATAGCACGAAGGCAAGGCCTAGATCCCACCACACCGAGGCGATGCTGACGCCGACCAGCGCCCAGTCAGTCGATGTGAGCCAGGGTATCGGGCCGATGCCGACCATGCCGAGATAGTGGTTCACCAGGCCGAACTGGGTGTCGAGCAGCCACACCCAGACGAGGCCGATGACCGATGCGGAGACGACGTTCGGCGCGAAGAACAGCGTGCGCGCCAGACCCGACAGCGGATAGCCGCGGCTGACGAACAGCGCGAAGGCGAGCCCCAGCACGGTGACGCCGGGCACGATCAGCACGCCGTAGAGCAGCGCGTTCTGGAACGCCATCATCACCCAGGCGTCGCTGAAGGCCCGGGTGAAGTTCTCAAGGCCGATCCAGCGCGGGCTGCCGACGATGCTCCAGCGGGTGAAGGCGACATAGATGCCGAAGAACACCGGCAGGATGTTGAAGACGAAGAACGGCACGGTGAAGAAGGCGACGAAGAGATAGCCGACGCGATCGACACGCCGTTCCGCGCCGGCCGCAATGGCGCGACGGGCGCCCTGCGGCTGGTCGCGGTGGTCGAGTGTGGTCGCGGAATTCATGCTCGTCATCATGCCGGAGAGGTCGCGAGGCGGCGCCTGTCCTGAAGGGGGCGCCGCCGCTTTGGTGGCCGGTCAGCCTTCGTCGAGGCCGCGCTGCCAGGTTTCCTTGAGCTGCGCCATGGCGGCGTCGATCGAGGTCTTGCCGGCCCACACGCCGTCGAGCGTCTTGGCGAGGAAGTTGCCGCCGGAATAGATGGTGAAATCCGGGCCGGCGACGACCGGGATCTCGCCCTCGGTAGCAAACGACATGCCTTCGACGAACGGGCCGCGCACGCTCCACGGCGCGCCGGCGGTCTTGTAGTCCGGGCGGTCGAGGATCGACTTGCGGGGCGAGGCGCCGCGGCCGGCGGTGGTCCACAGGAAGCTGTTGTCGGACAGCCACTTGACCGCCGCCATCGTCGCCTCGTAGCGGCTCTTGTCGGACTGCGCGTAGAGCTCCAGGCCGCCGATCTCGCTATAGGTGCGCAGCGTGCCGCCGATGTTGGGGAACAGCGCGGCGGTGAAGTTCAGCTTCTGGCCGAGATAGCCGTTCAGCGTCCACGGCCCGGTCCAGAAGATGCCGCCCTGATTGGTGCCGAATGCCTTGTAGCGGTCGGTCACGTCGCGGGTGGAGACCTTCTGCTTGTCGAACAGGTCAAGGATCCACTGCATGGCCTGCTTGCCGGCCTCGGGATTGACGCAGGCGGTCTTCAGGTCGTCGCTCGCGCGACGGAAGCCCATCTGCGCGGCGACGATGCCCCAGGTGACGGTGGGCTGCACGCCGGCGCCGGTCATCATGATGCCGGAGCGCGTGACCTTGCCGCCGTCCAGCTTGGTCATCGCCTTGGCCCACTGCATCAGCGTGGCGGCGTCGGTCGGGGGCTTGGAGCCGTCGAGGCCGGCTTCCTTGGCGATGTCGAGATTGATCAGCGGCTGCAGGCTCATCAGGTCCATCGGGATCATGAAGAGCTTGTCGTCATATTTCGGGTAGCGCGAGGCGGTCAGCGAGGCCTTGCTGAAATCGCCGAGGTCGAGGCCGACCTTCTTGGCGACGTCGTCCAGCGGCACGGTGACCTCGTCGCGGGCGAGCGCGGCGGCCTTGCCGGCGGTGCCCCAGCCGAAATCCGGCGCCTTGCCGGTCGCGGTGGCGGCGAGCACCTTGGTGACATACTGCTCCTCCGGCACCAGCTCCATGCGGATCTGAACGTTCTTGTCCTTATGGGCGGCGTTGAAGGCATCGATCATCTTTGCCCAGACCTCGCCATCGGAGGCGGCGAGCCAGCTCCAGTGGACGATCTCGACTGGTGCGGCGAGCGCCGGCCGGGCGATGAAAGGCGCTCCCGCTGCCAGCGCGCCGGCGCCTGCAAGGAAGGTGCGGCGGCTCGGCCCGCGCCGAGACGAATTCGATTGGTTCTTGGTCGTCTTCATCAGTCCCCACCTTCGGCTTGATCTATTTTTGTCTGGAAAGGTCGTTAAGACGCGAAGCTCTGCGGCGTTACCGCCGATTATACTTGTGTGGCGGCAACAGTTCTCCCTCGCCATGACGCATCGTCCTGGCGCATGCCGGTATTTGGTCAAATTTTATTTGCGTAGACAGATAGCGCGCACCGAATACATCCGGCGCGGGGTCTTACGATCCGTTATTTTCTTATAGTGACCCAGTTTCGCGGGTAGACTTGATCAAAATGGACGCATTCTTAGCTCTGGCGGTCATTGCGCGGTGTCGTTGCCGCCTCCGCGGGTACCGCCCGTGCCGCCGGCGGCGTGATGGAAAGGCGCCGCACTTCCGGGCGATAGGCCTGATTCTGCTGGCGGCGCAGCGAAGCGCGGAAGTCGCGCGGCGTCATGCCGAACTGGGCGTGGAAGGCCCGCGACAGCACGCTCGGATAGGAGAAGCCGCAGGCGGTGGCGACGTCCTTGATGCCGAATTCCTCATAGAACAGCATGTTGCGGGCGGCCTGCAGGCGGATGCGCAGATAAAGCCGCATCGGCGTCTCGTCGAAGCTGCGACGGCATTCGCGCAGCACGGTCTTGGGCGAGACCTCCAGCCGCTCGGCGATGTCGTCGAGCGGCAGCGGGAAGTCGAGATTGCGCTCCATCAACGCGACGATGCGGTCGGCCAGCGCGGGCTTGGCGGTCGGCCCCGGCGCGTCGTCGAGCCGCTGCGGCGTGCCCGCCGGGCGAGGGGCGTAGACCAGCGCGTTGGCGACTTCGCTCGCCAGCGTCGGCGTCTTCAGCCGCCCGATCAGGTCCAGCATCATGTCGAGCGTGGCGATGCCGCCGGCGCAAGTGAGGCGCTGGCCGTCGATCAGGTAGATCTGGCCGTTGACGCCGATATCGGGAAAGCGCTCGCGGAAGGTCGGCACCGCCTCCCAGTGCAGCACCACGCCGCGCTTGTCGACGAGGCCGGCCTGCGCGAGCGCGAAGGTGCCGGTATCGACCGCGCCGATCGAGGCGCCGAAGCGCGCGGCGGTGCGGAGCTGGTTCAGGAGCTTTGGCGAATTGCGCTGCATCGGCAGATTGCCCTCGAAGACGAGGTAGAAATCGGCCGTCGGCATGGTTTGCAGGCTGTCGTCGGCGGACATCCACAGGCCGTTGCTGGCCCGCACCGGAGCGCCATCCTCGGAGACGAAGCGCCAGCGGAAAAGCTCGCGCCCGCTGTTCTGGTTGGCGATGCGCAGGGCTTCGCTGGCGAGCACCAGCGCGTTAAGCGGAAACTCCGGCTGGAGAATGAAATTGAAGGCCGGAACGCCGCCGTCACGCAGTCCCGGCGTCTCGGCGGCGAGCGGCGTGCTTTGCATGGCGAACATCTCCTTCGTCGAGGCTGACCAGAAAAGTCAACAACAAGTCCCGATATGTCAATTCGTTTGGTGTTTTGCCCTCACTATTGGGTCCACGGAATGTTTCGGGGTGCCGCCGGCCAGACAGGCGGCGCCGAGACCAGTCGACATGAAATGGCAGTGGGCACGCGACGCACTCGTCCGTGATCGCTTTCGGCCGACCGGCCGGAGGCGCCGGACGACGCGTGGCTGCCGTGAGCGGCGGGGTTGTGACGTGCAGACAGAAATTCTGAAGAAAAAACTCGAAGGTTGCTACGTCACGGTGCCGACACCGTTCCGCGACGAGGAGGGCTTTCCGGTCGACGAGGCGGCGCTGCGCACCTATGTGCGGTTCCTGATCGACGGCGGGCTGACCGCCGACACCGCGGTGTTCCTCGCCGGCGGCGCGGCCGGCGACTTCTCCACCATGACGTTCGACGAGCGCGTCCACGTCGCCGAGATCGTGGTCGACGAGGTCGGCGGCCGGGTGCCGGTGGCGATGGGCGCGCAGACCACCAGCACGCTGGAACTGGTGCGCCTCGCCAAGGCGGCAAGCCGCATCGGCGCCGACTTCATTCAGGTATCGTGCCCGTTCTACTTCACCCACACCGAGAAGGACTTCGAGGCGTTTGTCCATGCGGCGGCCGAAGCGGCGCCGGACATTGGGCTGATCGTCTACAACACCTTCTGGACCACGACGAACATCTCGTTCCAGATGGTCGAGCGCCTCGCTGAAATCCCAAACGTCGTCGGCCTCAAATGGGCGACGCCGCGCACCGATGCGATGGAGTTCGAGAGCGTGGCGGCGCGCTTCTCCAGGCGCTTCACCATCATCGACAACAATCTGTTCTTCGCCTTCAGCGCGATGCCGGCCTTGGGCGCGAAGGCGTTCGAGGTGCATCTGTGCAATTTCTGGCCCGAATGGGGGCTTAAGCTGGTGCGCGAGATCGGAGGCGGCAACTTCACGGAAGTGGCGCGCATGCTCGTCGACGAGGCCATGCCCTTCTACAAGCTCTGGGTCGAGATCGAGCGCGATTTCACCAGCGGCGACGGCTATCTCGACAAGCTCTGCATGGAACTGGTCGGCCTGCCGTCGAGCCGCTGCCGTCCGCCGACGCAGGACGTGCGCCCGCACTACCGGGCGGCGACGCTCGACATGATGCGGCGTATCGGCACGCCGAACCTCGTCACGGCCTGAGGAGACAGCATGGCGGGAGCGGCGAACCTCATCATCCTGGCAGCCGGCGACAATGTCGGCATCGCGCTGCGCGACATCCTCGCCGGGGAGGTCGCGGCGACGCTGTCGGGCGTTTCGCTGCGTGCTGCCGAGGAGATCCCGCAGGGCCACAAGATCGCACTCGACGACATCGCCGGGGGGCAGGACGTCGTGCGGTTCGGCATGCCTGTCGCCATCACCAGGGAAGCGATCGCCAAAGGCCATCTGGTCCATGTCCATAATGTCGCGAGCCGCTATCTCAATAATGACGAGGACCATTATGAGTAGCCTCGGCATCGAAACATCTGCCCCGTCCACGGCGAATGCCGTGATCGCAAACCGGATGCGCGGCTATGCCCGCCAGGATGGGCGCAAGGGCATCCGCAACTATCTGCTGGTCGCCTATCTGGTGGAGTGCGCGCACCATGTCGCGCGCATGATCGCGGCTCCGCACCAGCAGGACGGCGTGCAGCTCATCGGCTTTCCCGGCTGCTACCCGAGCGACTATGCCGACCGGGTGATGACCGACATCGCCACGCACCCCAATGTCGGGGCCGTGCTGCTGGTGTCGCTCGGCTGCGAGGAGTTCCAGCGCACCCGGCTGCGCGACGCCATCGCGGCGAGCGGACGGCCGGTCGAATTGCTGACCATCCAGGCTTGCGGCGGCACCGCCGGCACGGTGGCCAAGGGCAAGGCGTGGATCGCCGAGCAGCTTGCCGCGCTTGCCGCGATGCCAAGCGTTCCGATCTCGCTGGCCGACCTCGTCATCGGCACCAAATGCGGCGGCTCGGACGGGCTTTCCGGCGTCACCATCAATCCAGCCGTCGGCCATGCCTGCGACCTTCTGGTCGACGCCGGCGCCACGGTGATGTTCGAGGAGACCTGCGAGCTGATTGGCTGCGAGGAGCACATGGCCGGCCGGGCGGTGACGCCCGAGCTGGCCGAGGCGCTGCGCGCGGCGGTGCGCAAGGCGGACGATTACTATAGCGCGCTAGGCCATGGCAGCTTCGGCGGCGGCAACATCAAATACGGTCTGTCGACGCTGGAGGAGAAGTCGCTCGGCGCCTATGCCAAGAGCGGCTCTCGGCCGATCCGGGGCTTGCTCAAGCCCGGCGTGCGCCCGCCCGCCGGCGGGCTCTATCTGATGGACACGGTGAATGACGGGCCGGTGCGCTTCGGCATCCCGAACATCAACGACACCCAGACCATCACCGAGATGGTGGCGAGCGGCTGCCATCTGATCCTGTTCACCACCGGCGCCGGCTCGGTGGTCGGGCAGGCGGTGGCGCCGGTGATCAAGGGTGTCTCCAACTCGCGCACCTATCGCCGGATGGAAGGCGACATGGACGTGAATGGCGGCACCATCGCCGACGGCATCGAGACCGTCGAGGACGTCGGCCGCCACCTGCTCGACGCCATCATCGCCGCCGCCTCGGGCGAGCCGACCAAGTCGGAGGCGCTGGGGCACCAGGAATTCGTGCTGGCCTACAAGACCTACGAACCGCTTGGACCCGGCTGCCTGCCGGTCTGAACGACACGCCTTACGCGTCAGGCATCAAGCAAAAACCAAAGGGGATCGTCATGACACTCTCGCACCTACTCGGAAAACGGATGGCGACAGCGGCGCTGCTCGCCGTCGGCATCTTCACCGCCGGCGAAGCCAAGGCGCTCGACGATGTGCGCCTGCGCCTCAACTGGATGTGGTACGGCTCCCACGCCGCCTTCGCGCTGGGCAAGGACAAGGGCTACTTCAGGGATGCCGGGATCAATCTCGACATCCGCTCCGGCAACGGTTCCGGCTCGGCGCACCGCCTGGTGGCGAACGGCGACAGCACCTTCTCCTATGGCTCCTGCGCCGGCCTGGTGAACCTCGCCGCCAAGGGCGCGCCGCTGGTCTCGGTGGCGGTGATCGACGCCATGGGCACTGAGGCGATCATCGTACGTCCTGATGCCGGCGTCTCGAAGATCGCCGATCTTAACGGCAAGAAGCTGCTCACCACGGCGAATGCCGGCGTCAACACCTTCTTCCCGCTGGTGCTGAAGAATGCCGGCCTTGCCGAGAGCGATGTCGGCATCGTCAACGTGCCGGACGGCGCGCTGGTGTCGAGCTATCTGCAGGGCGCCGGCGGCGCCGTCGGCATTCTCGGCGGCCTCGACGACAAGCCGGCGGAGATCAAGGCGGCCGGCGGCGCCGCGCCCGTCACCTTCCCCTATTCCGACTATGGCGTGAACCAGGTCGGCTATTGCATCGTCACCTCGAAGGACACGCTCGCCAGGAATCCGGACCTGGTGAAGCGCTTCGTCGCCGCCACCATCAAGTCCTACAAGGCGGCGGAAGCCGATCCGCAGGCGGCGATCAACGCCATGGGCGACATCGTCGGCGGCACCGCGAACGAGGAGGCCGGCAAGAAGCAGGCCGCCGAGGTGCAGCAGGTCACGCTCGACGTGCTCTATTCCAAGGCCAATACCGGCAAGGTTCTGGGGCTCAACCAGCCGCAGGACTGGGTCGACATGGTCGAGCTGATGAAGAAGTACAACGGCCTCGAGACCAAGGAGCCGCCGACCTTCTTCTACACCAACGAGTTCCTGCCGAAGTAAGGCGATCGGGTGCAAGGGCCGGCGGGCTGAGGGGCCCGCCGGTCCGTCCTGTTTCATTGGGAGTGCAGGCACGTCATGGGAGCGACGATCGAAATCCGGTCGCTGGCGAAGACGTTCGGCGTCGGCGCGGGGGCGGTGCACGCCTTTGGCCCGATCGACCTGACCATTCAATCCGGCAGCTTCGTCTCGCTGCTCGGGCCGTCCGGCTGCGGCAAGTCCACGCTCATGCTGATGATCGCCGGGCTCCTGGACGCCTCCGAGGGCGAGATCTTCTTCGACGAGGAGAAGGTCAGCGCGCCGCGCACCGACATCGGCATCATGTTCCAGGACAACACGCTGGTGCCGTGGCGCACGGTGGAGGGCAATGTCGCGCTGCAGCTCGAACTGCGCGGGCTCGACCCCAAGGCCTATGCCGAGCGCATCCGCGAGCTGCTGCGCTCGGTGAAGCTGGAAGGCTTCGGCGGACGGCACCCTTACGAGCTTTCCGGCGGCATGCAGCAGCGCGCCGCCTTCTGCCAGGCGCTGGTGCACGAACCGGACACGCTCTTGTTCGACGAGCCGCTCGGCAAGCTCGACGCCATGACCCGCGAGAGCATCCGCACCGATCTGCAGACGCTGTGGATGAAGCAGCGGCCGACCGTGGTGTTCGTCACCCATTCGATCGAGGAAGCGGTGCAGCTTTCATCCACCGTCTGCGTGGTGACGCCGCGGCCGGGGCGCATAGAGCGCACCATCGACATCGACCTGCCGTGGCCGCGCGACCTCGAAGTCAAGTCGAGCCCCCGCTTCACCCATTATGTGCGCGAGATTCAGGGGATCTTCCATGACTATGGTGTCCTCTAGAATGCCGCCCGAGCCGGGCATGATCGGGCGCGCCGTCCTGCGGGCGGGCGCCGCGCTGCTGCGCTCGTGGCCGTTCATGGTGTTCTTCGTCGGCTTCTTCCTGGTCTGGGAATATTCGGTGATCCTGTTCAAGGTCCCCGGATACATCCTGCCGACGCCGTCCGAAATCGTTACCAAGGGCTGGGCGGATATTCCCCGGCTGCTCGACTACACGCTGATCACCGGGCTGGAGAGCGTGATCGGCTATGTGCTCGCCATCTGCGTCGGCGTGCCGGTGGGGCTTGCGATCGCCTTCTGGAAGCCGTTGCAGCGCACCGTCTATCCGTTCCTCGTCAGCCTTGAGATGGTGCCGAAGATCGCCTTCGCGCCGCTGTTCATCGCCTGGCTCGGCTTCGGTTTGCTGCCGAAGGTCGTCATCGTCGTGCTGGTGTGCTTCTTCCCGGTCGCGCTGAATTCGATCCACGCCTTCGGCTCGCTGTCGGACGAACTGACCCGCTTCTGCCGCTCCACCGGCGCGGGCGCGCTGCGCACTTTCTGGAAGGTGCGGCTGCCGGCGGCGCTGCCGCAGTGCTTCGTCGGGTTCAAATATGCCGCGCTGAACGCCACGGTCGGCGCGACCATCGCCGAGTTCATGGGCTCCGACCAGGGGCTGGGCTTCTACATCCAGATCGCCACCGGAAACATGCGGCCGGACCTTGCCTTCGCCGGCATCTTCTTCCTGACGCTGCTCGGCCTCGCGCTGTTCGGCTGCGTCTCGATCGCCGAGAAGCTGCTCATTCCCTGGCACATCTCCGTCCGCCGCCACTGAGCGTGCATTTATCGAAGGATCCTCGATGGCGCCGCGTTTCGCGTACCCCGACCTGATTTCCCTTGCCCAGAACGTGCTGGTCAAGGCCGGCCTGCTGGCCGAGCCCGCCGCGTCGGTGGCGCTCGGGCTGACCGAGGCCGACCTGCTCGGCCACACCACGCACGGGCTCGCGCTGCTCGCCGACTATGTCGAGGAGCTCGACAACGGCACGATGGAGCGCGAGGGCAAGCCGGCCGTGATCGCCGACCATGCGGCGGTCGCGACATGGGATGCGCGCCGACTGCCGGGGGTGTGGACCACCATGCTGGCGGTGGACGAGGCGACGCGCCGGGCAGGCACCTTCGGTATCGGCGCTGTGGCGCTCAGGCGCAGCCACCACATCGCCTGCCTCGCCGCGTTTCTGGAGGCGCCGGCGCGGGCCGGGACGTTCATTCTCGTCTTCTCGTCCGATCCGAGCGACGCCCATGTTGCGCCGTTCGGCGGGCTGACGCCGGTGATGACGCCGAACCCGATCGCGGCCGGAATTCCGGCGTCGCCCGATCCGATCCTGATCGACGTCTCGACCTCCATCACCACCGCCGCCATGTGCGGCCGCACCCGCGCCGCCGGCGGTCGACTTAACGGCGCCTGGGTTAAGGACCGCGACGGCAATGCCACGGATGACCCGGTCGCCTTCAAGGAGGGCGGCTCGATCCTGCCGATCGGCGGGCTGGACCACGGCCACAAGGGCTATGGCCTGTCGCTGATGGTCGAGGCGCTGACGCAGGGCCTCGGCGGCTATGGCCGCGCCGACGCGCCGAAGGAATGGGGCGCCAGCGTGCTGGTGCTGGCCTTCGCGCCGGCCGCGTTCGGCGGGCTGGAAGGCTTCACCCGCCAGACCGGCTGGCTGGCCGATGCCTGCCGCGCCTCCCGCGTGCCGGAGGGCGCGCCGCGTGTGCGTCTGCCCGGCGAGGCGGCGCTCGGCCGCAAGCGCGAGGCGCTGCTCGAGGGCGTCGCGCTGCATGCCGGCATACCGGACGACCTTGCCAAGCTCGCCGCGCGCTTCGGCCTGCCGGCGCCTGTTCCGCTCACCCGTTGATCGCACCGAACCCGGAGACCCCGCCCATGAGCGCCTACAAATCCGCCGCGCAGTATCGCGACATCGCCGGACGTCTCACCATCCCGTCGAAAGCCTTCATCGACGGCGAATGGACGGCGGCCGCCTCGGGCAAGGTGTTCGAGAACATCGACCCGGCGACGGGCACGATGCTGGGCGTGGTCGCCTCGTGCGACAGCGCCGATGTCGACCGCGCGGTGAAGGCGGCGCGGCGCTCGTTCGAGGATGGCGGCTGGTCGCGCGCGGCGCCGGAGGAGCGCAAGGCGGTGCTGCTCAAGTTGGCCGATCTGGTGCGGGCCAATGCCGAGGAATTGTCGGTGCTGGAGAGCCTCGACAGCGGCAAGACCATCAAGGACTGCCTCAACGAGATCGGCAATGAGGTGCCGACCTTCTTCCAGTGGTATGGCGAGCTTGCCGACAAGTCGTTCGGCAAGGTGGCGCCCACCGGCGAGAAGGTCGTCGCGATGATCGTCAAGGAGCCGATCGGCGTGGTCGGCCTCGTGCTGCCGTGGAACTTCCCGCTGCTGATGGCGGCGTGGAAGCTGGCCCCCGCGCTGGCGGCGGGCTGCTCGGCGGTGCTGAAGCCGGCCGAGCAGACCCCGCTCTCGGCGCTGCGCCTCGCTGAGCTCGCTATTCAAGCGGGCGTGCCGCCGGGGGTGCTGAACGTGGTGCCGGGCTTCGGCGAGACCGCCGGTCAGGCCATCGGCCGGCACAAGTATGTCGATGCGGTCTCGTTCACCGGCTCGACCGAGGTCGGCGCCTATTTCCTGAAATATGCCAGCGAGAGCAATCTCAAGCCGGTCGGGCTGGAGATGGGCGGCAAGAGCCCGCTGATCGTGCTCGACGATGCCGAGATCGACGACACGCTGGTCTCGTCCGCCATCAGCGCCGCCTTCTGGAATGGCGGGCAGAATTGCTCGGCGAACATGCGCCAGATCGTCGATCGCAAGGTGAAGGACGTGTTCCTCGACCGCGTGCTGGAGAAGACCAAAGCGTTGCAGGTTGGCAACCCGCTCGATCCGGCGACCGACCTCGGCTCGATGGTCAGTGCCGAGCACAAGGAGCGCGTGCTCTCCTATATCGAGATCGGCAAAAGCGAGGGCGCGCAGCTGTTGGCGGGAGGCGGCGCCAGCGAGGGGCTGGCCGGCTCCTTCGTCGATCCCACCGTATTCGATGGCGTCGACCCGTCGATGCGGGTGGCGAAGGAGGAAATCTTCGGACCGGTGCTCGGCGTCATCGGCGTCGATGGCGTCGACGAGGCGTTGAAGATCGCCCGCGACACCGATTACGGCCTGCACGCCACCATCTTCACCCGCGACATCGACAAGGCCTTCCACCTCGCCAAGCGCCTGCCCTGCGGCACGGTGGCGATAAACGGCTTCACCGAGGGCAATGTGACGACACCGTTCGGCGGCTACAAGCGCTCCGGCTCGCTGACCCGCGACAACGGCACCGAGGCGGTCGACCAGTATCTGCAGACCAAGACGATATGGATCTCGCTTCGCTGAAGCAGACCAGCCGCTCGACCCCCTCTCCACCCGTCGAATCCGACCGCTGCCACCATGGGCATGAAATGCGGTGCTGCGCATTCGGCAACCTGCGCCACTGCACCGAGATCGTGGGAGATGAACCGGCAGGCGAAGCCGTGCTGCTCCTGCAACCGCCGAGCTGAGAGGGATTCGACCCGGTATGTGGAAGTGATCTCACCAGGAGGTTCGCCCGCGAGCTAAGAGTCGACCATTGGGCTCGAAGTCTTGGATATGCGCTCCTCGCCGCCAGCGGAATATCGAGCTACAACCGCGTGGGCGTCAGTCCGTCCCTTTGGGTTGAGTCATCTGGCGAGTGTCATCGGACTCATCCGAAACCGGCCATCTCACCACCTCATCGGGTATCTCTCTCAGGAAGTTCTGCCCCTTCTGCAGGCGCTTGCCGAGCGTCTCGATGAAACCCTCGTAGCGCTCGCGCCCCTTGATCTGCGCCGAGGCTTGGGCGTCGCCCGGAAGCGGCGGTGTGATCGTCAGCCAGAAGCGCACGAAGAGGGCCAGCGTGTCGGCTGTGACGCGCAGGTCTCGCTCGATGCGGGCGGTCTGGCGCGAGAGCCGGTCCAGGCGCCGGGTGAAGGCCGCCTCGCGCATGTCGGCGGCGTCGGGGGAGAGGAATGAGGCGATCGCCGCCTCGACGATCGCCGAGCGCGGGATCTTCCTGCGTTCGGCGAGTTCGTTGATCCGCGTGATCAGCTCGGCGGGCAGCGTGAGATTGAGGCGGTCGCGCATACCGCCTCCTAGAGTTCGATGCCGTCATTGGGATCGAGCGAGACCTGACGGGCGAGGCCGCCCATCTGCCGGCGCAGCGCCTGGCGCTGGCGGGCGACGTCCTCTGGCTCCTCGTCCAGCATGATCGCGAACTCCTCGGCCGGGCGCGGCTCGGTCGTCTCCTTCGCGATGGCGACGTGGTCGGGAAGCTCCGGCTCCCGGCGCAGGCCGGCATTGGCCGCGTCGGCATCGCCCTTGGCGATCTCCGCCACGAGTGCGGGGCTCGGTGTCCTAGGCTGCAAACCCGACCAGTCGTCCGCCCGGCGCGTCCGCCCGGATTTCTGCGGATCGGGCGGCGGCAGCACCCGCTCCCGGAAGCGCGGGTCTTCGTAGTAGCGCGCCTTCTTCGCCCGGATCGGGGGAGAGCCTGCGGCCATGACGATCTCGTCGGCCGGCGGCAGCTGCATGATTTCGCCTGGTGTCATCAGCGGGCGCGCGGTCTCCGAGCGCGACACCATCAGGTGGCCGAGCCAGGGCGAGAGCCGATGGCCGGCATAGTTCTTCATCGCCTTCATCTCGGTCGCCGTGCCCAGCGCATCGCTAACCCTGCGCGCAATCGCCTCGATACCGGCCGCGTATGCGCGTTCGATCAGGCTGTCTTGGGCATTGTTCCCGGCCGGATCGTTGTCGCGGGCGATGTAGAGCCGGCGCAGTGTGTCCGGGAACCGGATGGGGGCGAGGTGAGCCGCCGAGAGTGCCGCCAACATCGGCATATCGGGCAGAACCTGACGGAGCGACAGGACGGTCTCGATGCCTTCGCCGGCCGCGATGACATCGCCGCCCATGCCGAAGTGCACCGCATTGCCGAGAAGGTCGCCCATGGCCCGCCGCGGTGTATCGATCGGCGCCTTGCCTAGCCGTATGGCATCGAAGCCTTGCGGGTCGAGCCAGGTGCGATGGGCACCAGTGACCTTTCCGCCGAAATTGGTGACGACGGCGATCATCGCTGGCCAAGTCTCGGCCGGTGCGTGCTCGTCAGCACGAAAATAGCAGCGCGGGTGGAAACGGAGACTTCCCGTTCCGCGCAGATTCGTAATGCCGCGTTGCCGCAGATACGCTTCGACGAGCGTGCCCGCGATCGGCTGCGTCATGGCGACAAGCCGCCGCGCCGCTTCCGGCGACCCGTGCGGCGCAGGGCTATGATGTCTGGTCAAGGATGGCTTCGGTTCCGGCTGCGGCAGACTGAGGAAACGTCGTGCCTCGGCGGTCACGTCGGTGAAGTCGACGAGGTCGCGGCTCTCGCGGATGACGTCGAGCAGATCCCCATGCTCGCCGGTGGCGGCGTCGGTCCACTTGCCGGCGGGCGCCTTCGGAGAATCCTTCAGCCGGACATACATGGAGCGACCCGGCGTGTTGCGGACGTCGCCCACCTGCCAGTAGTTGCCCTGCCGGCGACCGTTGGAGAGATAGTGGTGGCAGACCGCCTCAGCCCGGTCGGCGAGACGGCGCGCCAGATCGTGCGGCTTTTCCACCATGACGAAGCTCCAAAAGAAAAGGCCCGCCGTCGCCGGCGGGCCAGTCGCGCGGTCGTTGGTGCTATTCGGCAGCGGCCGTGGCGGCTGCGTCCGGGGCTGCGTCAGTGTCCTCCAGGCCGTCGCCTCCGGCCATGGCCGTTTCGCCGTCATTTTCCGCCGCTTCCTCGACGACGGATTGCGATGCCGGCATGTCCGGGGCCTCCTGCTTCCGCACGTCCGACGTACGCAGCGGCTCCGGCAGCCACCCGGTGTCGGCGAGCAGCGTCTCCGCTTCCCGCGCCATGTCACCCTTCTTGAGATGAGCGATCCGGTCGGCGGCACGCTGGCCTTTCGCCTCGGCGACGGCCTGAAGGATGCGGGCCTTGGTGACGCGGCCGAGGAAATTGTCCACGGTCGGCTTCCACCCAGCCGCGGCCATATCGAGATCGACCGACTGCGCCAGTCGATCCGCATGGGCGAACGCGCGCGGCCGCCGGTTCCAGGCCTCGTGCACCGCGTTGACCGAAAGGCTGACGACATGGGCGAAGAGCACGGAACGGCTGTCGCCGTCCCAACTCTCCAGGGCGTCCCACAATTCGGCCGACTCCTTCGGTAGCGCCTTGGCCCAGTTCTCGTGCCGCGCGCGAATCGCTTCGGCTGCGGCGCTGTCGTTCAACCCCGGCGCCTGTGTGCCGAAGCCGACGCTCTTCAGGTCCAGCTCCAGGCAGCTATCCGAGCCGTAGTGGTAGAAGACCTTGAGCGTCAGCGCGTGCAAGGCCGCGCGGAACGCGACATCCGGCTGCTCGCCCAGCGCATGGCGCAGGCCGAGCGTGTGATGCGCGGTCAGCTCCGTCAGCAGCCGGTCAGAGATTGGCGACAACGTGTCGTCCTCTTCCGGCTCGGGTGCTTCAGCATCGGCGGAGACTGAGCCGCCGGCATCATCGTCGGCCGCCGGGGCACGGACGTCCCTGGTCTCGCCAGTTTCGGACTCCGGCTCGGCCGGAATTTCGTCCTCGGGCCGCACATAGCCGCGCTCGACACGCAGCCGGCCGTCATGGGCGATGCTGACGAAGGCGCCGGCGCGTGCGATCTCCTCGGGATCGAAGGCGACAGGCCGTTCCTCGAAGCCCTCCAGCGCGGTCTCCAGCTCGCCGAGACGCTCGTCGACCTCGTCCGGCAGTTCGTCGGCGTCCACGTGCTCCTCCGACAGGCGGTTGTATTCGGCCTGGAAGGCATCGCGGGTTGCCTGCTCCTCCACCGTGAGCGGCACGGGCTCGCCGCGCAGTTGGCGCAGGCCGAAGCTGTGGCCATAGGCGAAGTCGGGTGCGACCTCGATCCACTTCCAGCCCTCGGCCGCGATTGCCTCTGATTCCGCCTTGAGCTTGTCGGCCACCATCTGGTCGACCAGCGCGATATCCTGGAGCCAGCCGCCATCGTCACCCTGGAACAGGTCACGTAGGAGGATACCGCCGGCCTCGAGATAGGCGTCGAGGCCGATGAACTGAACCCGCTTGTCGGAAGCGCGCACGGCGCCCTCGGTGAGCATGCGGCGGATGACATAGGGCTGCTTGTCGTAGGAATGCTGCAGCCGCTCGAACACCTGCTCTTGCCGCGCATGGTCGGCCGGTTGTGTGTCCGGCCAAGTTTGTCGCGCCTAGGGTCCGGCACTCAGCCATGCGCAGCCTCGCAACGCTGACGTGAGCGGCCTACTCCTCGGTTGTCAGCGTCTTGATGTCGAACTGGTCGCGCGTTCGTGCATCCGATCCAGAATCTCCGAGGCTTGGCACTAAGAGCCGGGTCGGCGCAGACAAAGAGCGGACGATCAGCGATCGGGCGCAGATGGAGTGCCTTGATGGAAAAGCATCTGCCAGCGCCCGTCGATCCACTTCCAGATCGAGCTTCGCCGCGAACGAAGGGCCCCGGCTCGATCTTCCCTGATGGTCCGATAAGTTAAAAGGACCGCTTCATTGGAAAGCACGGTCAGCCTGTAGTCACACCGGAGCCACAGCCTGAGCGGCGTCAGCTGCCCAGCCTTGAATGCAGAACAATCCAGCGCTATCTTACGATCGTCTTACCTGAAGAGGGGCTGCGCCAATGACCAACGCGGAAAATCTCACCACCACCGTCTCCACCAAGGGACAGGTCATCCTGCCCAGCACCATCCGCCAGAGGCGTGATTGGCGGGCGGGAACGCGGCTCGTGGTCGAGGAGACTGAAGAGGGTGTGCTGCTGAAGCGCGCGCCCGCTTTCGCTGCGACGCGGCCGGAAGACGTGTTCGCCTCGCTTCCCCATGGCGGCAAGCCCAAGACGCTTGCGGCGATGGATGCGGGTGTGCTCGCCGAGGCGAGGCGCCGGCATGCTCGCGGTTGATACCAACCTGATCGTCCGCTACTTGGCCGGCGACCATCCGAAGCAGTCCGCCCGGGCCAGGGCCCTGATCGATGGCCAGCCGGTCTTTGTCGCCGTCACGGTGATCCTGGAGACGGAATGGGTGCTGCGCAGCGCCTATGAGTATCGCCCGGCCGACGTCGCGCGTGCGCTGCGGGCCTTTGCGGGCCTGCCCACGGTGACCGTCGAGGACGGCGCGCTGGTCGCCGCCGCCCTCGACCTCACCGAGAAGGACATGGATTTCGCCGACGCGTTGCATCTCGGCCGGTCCGCGCATTGCGAGGGCTTCGTCACCTTCGACCGCAATTTTGTCAAGGCAGCAAAGGCTGCGGGCTATGCCGACATACGCGAAGCATGACGGCGGATCGGCCTTAACATCCCACTGGATTGGAGACTGTGGGCTGCAATCCCGGCGACATGACGGTGTCGTCATCGCCTCGGGAACCGAAAGAGTGCCTTCAGCGTCCGGCGGCGTAGCTCCGCAGGCTCAAGCATCATGGCGAGCGACAACCGCGACGCGCGCGCTGCAGCTATTCTGCCGCCATCGGTATTGCGGCGAGCTTCTCGGCGCCTTTGGCCAGCAGCTTCTCGATCTCGTCCGATGTCATGCGGACCGCAAGCTTCAGCGCCTCATCGATATGGATGTAGTCCTGCGTGACGCTTCGCGATGCGTGGCCGAGCATGGCCTTGATCGTCAGTTCCGAAAAGCCGAGATCGCCCGCGACGCTGCCAAAGGTGTGCCGAAGGGTATGTGGCGTCGTCCCGCTGATGCCCGCCAGCCCGCAGATGCGATCCAGGCATGAACTGCCGGCCGTGAACGGCCCGTCCGTGATGCCGGACGGGAACACATGCGGGTTGCCCGCGATAACGGGCTGAGCTTCGATGACCCGAATTGCCACCGGACCGATAGCGCGGATCTGCGCGTCACCCTTGGTATCAGGGAAGGTCACGTACCCGCCCTCCGGATGGACCCAGGCGCGGTGCATGGCCTGAGCCTCTTCGCGTCGGTAGCCCGTCAGCAGGAGCAGGCGCACGACGCCGAGAGCCGTTGGGTTTTCACCGTTACGTTCGGCATAGGCGATGGCCGTGCCGAGCGCCTCGATCTCGGCGACGCTCAAACGGCGGTTCTTCTTGTTTCCTGTGAGCTTCTTCGCGCCCTTTGTCGGGTGCTCGGCGAGAAGACCCTTGTGCTTGCCATGGCCGATGATGGCCTGGAGCGTTCCGACACACCGCCCTGCCACGCCCGCGCCACCCGAGGCCTTGCCCCCGCGCCCACCCGTGCGCGGTTTCGCCGTCTTCCCGTTCCTGACATCGGCCTGCATCTGCTCGACGTCGGCGATCGTCAGATGGCGGACGATACGCTTTCCGAGAAGCGGCTTGATGTGCGTCCTGATCCGGCTTTCGTCCATATCCAGCGAGGAGGCCTTGATCGGCCGGTTCTTGCGGCCGAGGATGTTTCCCGCTCGCGCCTCGGTGAGATACCAGTCGCACATTTCCGCAACTGTCATGCCCTTGCGTCCCCGGCGCGCCTCGTCCGCCGGGTCCTCGCCGGCCGCGACGGCGCCGAGCCTGATCCTGGCTTGGTCGCGGGCCTGCTCGACGGTCATGACGCCGTAGCGGCCGAGATTGATCCGGCGCTTTATACCCTCAGCATTGCGGTACTGCAGAATGAAGGTCTTTAGACCCGACTTGAGGATGCGGACCCCGAAGCCCCGAATTTCACTATCCCAGTAGACGACCTGCTTCTCCGGAGGCGGCGGGAAGGCATCGACAGCCTTCTTGGTCAGCTTGCTCGTCGGCATGCCGTCTTCCTCCTTCTGGAGACAAAATTCCGCCGAGGGGGTATTGTCTCCAAAATGTCTCCAGAAATGAGCGTTTCATTGGCCAAAGAAGGTTACGGCATCGTAAGCTGAATATCAATAACTATCAGAAATATAGTGTGTTTTCGTGTTCTGGCGCATCGTAGCGCAGTGTCGATTCGAAGTTGCCAAGGTTGGGGTCGTGGGTTCGAATCCCATCGCCCGCTCCAGTTTCAGATATAACGCAAAGCCCCGTCATCACGGGGCTTTTGTCGTTTTAGGGCGGTTGAAATCGCAAGGCGCTCAAGGGCGTTTTGAGGCCGCGGTCACCGTCGGGTCACCAGTTTTCAAATCGGACGCAGGTTGAAATCGCAGCGTCGCCGGGGTGCGCGTCGGTGAGGAAGAGTTCAGCTGTGAAGTTCTTCCTGGCATCGCCTGACGGCTTGCGTTTCATCCGCGCCGAGCGGCCTCGATGGCAGCAACATCGATCTTGCGCATCTCCATCATCGCCTCGAAAGCGCGCTTGGCCTCCTCGCCGCCGAGCGCCAGCGCTTCGGTCAGCACGCGCGGGGTGATCTGCCAGGAGATGCCCCATCGGTCCTTGCACCAGCCGCACGCGCTCTCCTCGCCGCCATTGCCGACGAGGGCGTTCCAATAGCGGTCGGTCTCTTCCTGATCGTCGGTGGCGATCTGGAACGAGAACGCTTCATTGTGCCGGAACACCGGCCCGCCATTGAGACCGAGACAGGGAATACTGAGGACGGTGAATTCCACCGTCAGCACGTCGCCCGCCTTGCCGGACGGGTAGTCACTCGGCGCGCGATGAACGGCATGCACTGCGCTGTCGGGAAAGATTCCGGCGTAGAAGCGGGCCGCCGCCTCGGCGTCCTTGTCGTACCACAGGCAGATGGTGTTCTTGGCACTTGCCATTGCTCGCTCCCGCGTCTTACGACGGCGCCCCGCCGCTTCCGACGGCACGCCATTCGCCTAGAATGCATCAAGGCATGCGACGTTCCTGTGTGATGGAACTCAGCCGCGGAGCAGTTCGAACGGGTCAGCACCGATCGCTCGGCTGATCGCGATGAACTCGGCCACGTCGAGGCGACGCTCGCCCAACTCGTATTTGGATACGAAGGTCTGCCATTGGCCGAGCCGATCGGCGAGCTCGGCTTGGGTCACGCCAGACTCCTTCCGAGCTCGAATGAGCCGGGCGATGAGTGCCTGATAGTGCTCGCGATAGATGGAAGCCAAAGGAGCGCCAGTACTGAGACCAACGCTCCAAGTGCTGGATGCTGACGACGCCGGACGCCCGTTCAGACGGATAGAAGCTCACCTACCTGTTGCAGCCCGAGCGCTACCGGCATTTCGATCCGGCGCTGTTCGACGCATTGAAGCGGGTGGCGGGCGAGGCCGATGCGCGCAGGCTCGCCGACATCGAGGAGAGCGGCATCCTCCCGGGTGCGCGGTTCTTCAATTCGATGCTGACCGACGAGGCAAGAGAGCGGCGAGCGTACTTTGCCGATTGCCAGCGGGAACTGACCGATTCGGATCTGGTGTTCTTCGATCCGGATAACGGGCTCGAGACCAAGCTGGCACGAGGTCGCAAGGGCTCGTCGCGATACCTATATCTCGGCGAGATCGCAGCATTCTACACCGCGGGCTCGTCGGTGCTCATCTATCAGCACTCTCCGCGGATCGGGCGCGCGGCCTTCCTGGCAGACTGCGCCGGCGGCAGCTTGACGGCGATGGCCTGGTCGAGTTCGAAAAGAAGGTCGGATTAGCTTAACCCGGTGTCCACAGAACCGGCAGCAGGCCAGACTCCATCATCCCGCTGAACCTTAGGCCGGCGGTGAAGGTGGTGGTCTTCCGTCACATCTTCTGCGCGAGGTAGTCCTCATAGCCGAACAGGCCCTGCGCGCCGCCGGTGTGCCAGAACATGACTCGCGTACCCGCTCCGAAACGGCCGGAGCGGATGTAGTGGAACAGCCCGGCCATGGCCTTGCCCGTATAGACTGGATCGAGCAGCAGCCCTTCGAGCCGCGCGCATGTGGAGAGGGCCTCCCACATCGCCTCGGTTGGCTGGCCATAGCCGGCGCCGACGAAGCCGTCATCGACGCGGATGGGACTGAAGCCGTCGGCGTCATCGAGAAGGTCGAGCGTCTGGTCGGCGATGCGGGTGAGCTTGGCTTCCATATCCGCATTGGAGCTGGATACGCTGATGCCGTGGATCGGCACGTCGAGCCCGGCCCGACGGGCGCCAACGATCATCCCCGCCTGGGTGCCGCCGCTGCCGGTGGCGGTGACGATGTGGTCGAGGGAGAGGCCGCCCGCGCGGCATTGCCCGGCGAGCTCTTCCATGGCCGCTGCATAGGCGAGCGCGCCGACGCCGTTGGAGCCCCCGATGGGAATGACATAGGGCACGGCGCCGGCGGCGGTCGCCTCGGTGGCCGCCTTCGCCATCTCGGCGTCGAGATCGGTGCCGGCCGGATAGGTGCGGATCTCGGCGCCGAAGAGCCGGTCGAGAAGGACGTTCCCATTGGTGTCGTAACAGGCGCCGCGCCCCGGCACCGCCGCGGCCAGCAGCAGGATGCAGCGCAGGCCCTGCCGGGCGGCGGCGGAGGCCGTCTGGCGGGCATGGTTCGACTGCAGCGCCCCGGCGGTGATCACGGTGTCGGCGCCGGCCGCCAGCGCCTCGGCCATCAGATATTCGAGCTTGCGCGCCTTGTTGCCGCCGCCGCCGAGCCCAGTGCAGTCGTCGCGCTTCACCCATATCTCCGGTCCGCCGAGATGCGCCGACAGACGCGGCAGATATTCGAGCGGGGTCGGCAGGAAGGCGAACGGGATCTTGTCCGCGGGATGCGTGCGCCTAGCGGTCTCGGAAGCGATGCGACTCATGGAATGCGGGCACCTGTGAACGGGAAGGGAAAGGGCGTCAGGCGGCCGCGTCCGAGCGGCCGGCGAGACGCTCGCTCATGGAACGGGCGCAGATATAGCCCCATGTCATATGCGGGCCGATGGTGGTGCCGGCGGCGACCGAGCGGGTGCCGATGGGATTTGCCATGGCGTTGCCGGCGCAATAGAGCCCCTCGATCACCGAGTGGTCCGGCCGTAGCACTTCGCCGCGATGATTGGTGCGCGGCCCGCCCTTGGTGCCGAGGATCGAGCGGTTCATCGGGATAGCGACGAAGGGTCCCTTCTCGATCGGGCCCAGGGTGGTGTTCGGGCCGCCTTCGGCCCGTCCGGAACGGTAGCGTTCCCACGCGTTCTCGCCACGGGCGAAATCGTGGTCGATGCCTTCGGCGCAGAAGCGGTTGAAGCGGGCGACGGTAGCTTCGAGCGTCGCGCGGTCCAGCCTGGTGAGGCGGGCGAGATCGGCGATGGAGGAGCCGAAGCGCATCCAGCCCTTACCGCGAAGCCCGTACCACAGAAAGGGGATGGAGCGGGTGAGGAAGCGACGGTCGGCGATGAGCCAGGCCGGCAGATGGGTCATGGAGCCATCCTCCTCGCGCCGGTTCAGCGTGTCGCCGAGGTTGTAGTCGTACTCGCTGATGAAGCGCTCGCCGTGGCGGTTGACTATGATGGCGTGCGGCGCGCTGTGAAAGGCCACCGGCAGGCCGTGCATGCGTCCCTCATAGCGGGTGGGAAGGGCGGGATGGATGTTCGCCTGGTCCATGCGCTCCAGCAGCGCGCCGGCGGCCTCGGCCATGCGATGGCCATCGCCGCTGTTGGTATCGGGGCTGGTGAGGAAGTCGGTCTCTCCGGGGAAATGCTTGCGGTAACGGACCGCATCCCATTCGAAGCCACCGCTGGAGAGCAGCACCCCCGCCCTTGCCGCGACGGACCGCGAGCGGCCAGCTTCTTCATAGATGACGCCGATCACCCGTCCCGTTTCATCCTGCACCAGCGAACGTGCCGGCGCGGCGAGCCTGATCTCGACGCCACGCGCCAGGGAGCCGGCGATGAGCCCGGCCATCAGCGCATTTCCCTGCCCTGCGCTGTCGGTAAAGAGCCGGCGGATGAGTTCCGGCCAGAGTTTCCATACGGTGCGAAGGGGGTGCAGGTAGGGGCCGGGATCCATCATCTCCTGATAGGTCATGAGATGGGGTAGCGTGGAGCGCCGCAGCTTCCTGGCGAAGGGGCCGGCGACGCGGCGGCTCAGCACCCGGGGCGAGAGCATGCGCCCGCGTTCCTTCGCGCCGGGAATGTCGATCATGGGGTCGGGCTCGCGGGTGAGCGCGAAGCGCAACGGCGAGTTTTCCTCGACCATCTTCAGCATGGGCGCGGCGGCATAGGCCATTTCGCGCCACAGGCTGTCATCGGTGTTGCGCCAGGCTTCCGGCAGGGCGCCGCGCAGATACTGATACGCCTCCTCCGGCGTATCGGTGATGCCTTCGGCCCGCGCGTGGTGGTTGGCGGGAACCCAGGTGCCGGCGCCCGACATGGCGCTGGTACCTCCGACGAGGGGGCTCTTCTCGAGGACCAGCACCCGCAACCCGGCGACAGCGGCGGTGAGCGCCGCCGTCATGCCCGCGGCACCGGAACCAACGACGATGGTGTCGAAATTCTCGTCGAACGCGATGTCCGCACCCGTCCCCATTGCCGTCCTCATCCACAAGCTGTCCGGCCAGCAAAGGACCGCAGGATCATCGTAACCCGTGCTCCGGACGCACCAAACGGGCCGCCATGCAATTAACTGTTTCTCCCGCGGCAATGATGCGACCCGCTTCGTCATGGAGGCGGGCACTCGCCTATGCGATGATCGGCTGTAGAATCCGCGACATGGGGTGAGCGCAGAGTCATGGCCGGCAAGATGGAGACGCGGTCCGCGACGGCCGGCAGGCCGGAGGGCGACAGTCCTGTCCAGAAGCAGAGCCTTGCCTTTAATCCCGATCGACTCGGCCTGATCATCGCCTTCGTGGCTGTGGCGGAGAAGCTCAGCTTCGCCGAGGCGGCGTCCTTCCTCAACCAGACGCCCTCTACCGTCAGCCGCAAGGTCTCGCGCCTCGAGGAGGCGCTCGGCGTGCGTCTGTTCAACCGCACGACCCGCAGCGTGGCGCTGACCGAGGCCGGGCGGCTCTACCACACTCATTGCCGTACCCTGCTCGACGAGCTCAGCGAGGCCGATGCGCTGGTCGCGTCCATGAACCAGGAGCCGCAGGGCACGCTGCGCGTCAGCCTGCCGGTGGCCTTCGGGCATCTGCACATGTCGCGGCCGATTGCAGCTTTCCTCAAGCGCTACCGCAAGATCGCGATCGAGGCCGAGTATTCCGACCGCTTCGTCGACATCATCAACGAGGATTTCGACCTCACCATCCGCATCGGCAACCTGCCGGATTCCTCCATCGTCGCCCGCAAGCTCACGCCGAACGACCGCGTGCTGGTCGCCTCTCCCGACTACATCGCCCGCTTCGGCGCCCCGGAAACGCCGGTGGATCTCGTGCACCATCAATGTGTGCGCTATAGCCTCTACAAGTCCGCCGGCAACGCCTGGCGGTTCCGCAAGGGCGCGCGCACCGAGACGGTGAACATCACCGGCGCCTTTCGCTGCGACAATTCCGAGGCCGTGCGAGAGCTGGCCGAAGAGGGGCTCGGCATCGGCCTTGTCGCCGGCTATGTGTGTTACCGGCAGATCGCCGACGGCACGCTGGTGCGGGTGCTGCCAAACTGGACGACGGTGCCGGAATCCAACATCTATGTGTGCTATTCGAGCGTGCGTTTCATGACGCAGAAGGTGCGGCTGTTCTCCGACTTCCTGATCGAGCATTTCCGCGACGCGCCCTGGATCGACACGTCCGGGCAGGGCGGCGGGAACTAGTAGCCCCCTTCATAGGCCCGGCGCGTGCAGGCCGCGCGCACATGATCGATCATGGTGAGGAAGTCGAATACCGGCAGCCTGGTCGCCTGCTGCACCGCCTGCGAATAGAGCGGCAGGTTGGAACATTCGAGCAGCAGCGCGCCGATCCGCGGATGCGCGCGCACCAGTTCGCGCGCCACCCACACCGTCTCGGCCCGCACCTTGTCGGTATCGAGCTCGCCCTCCTCGTTGAGGATGGCGCTGCGAAAGCCCGGCTGGTCCTGCATTCCCGCGATACGCACCGGGCGAGTCGGATGGGGGAAGGCACGGGCGAGCAGGCCGGCATGCAGGCGCGGGGCGTTGGCGCAGACGATCCCGATCTCCCGCCCCGGCGCCAGCAGCGCATCGATGAAGGGCAGCTGCAGCAGGCTCGACATCATCACCGGCACCGAGACCGCTGCCGCGACCTCCTGCTGGTATTCAAGCATGTAGCCGCAGTCGGAGGTGATGGCCTTCACCCCCTCGGCCTCCAGCGCCTTCGCCGCCGCGACAACCGCCTGTCCCGCCGAAGCGTCCGCCTGGTCGATCAGGCTCTCGATCGTGACGTCCCGCACCGTGTGATACAGCACGGGGTAGTCGTAGCTGTAGGCATTGCCCACATCCCCCGGAGGGAAGGGGTTGGAGCAATACATCATGATGATACCGATATCGTGGCCGTAGCTCTGAGCCTGCGGGCGGACGCGATAGAGGGGCAAGGTAGTCGTCTCCGGGAGGGGTTGCTGCGGCACGGGCGCTCGTCTCAGGCGCCGGCTTTCACCTTCTTCTCGGCGGCGAGCTTCATCATGTAGCGATAGGGATCGCTGTTGAAGACGGCGCCGCCGGAGACCAGCAGCTTGGCGCCGGAGACATAGGCTGCCTCGTCGCTGGCCAAATAGACCGCCGCGGCCGCCACGTCCGAAGGCTGGCCGATGCGGCCGAGCGGGTAGAAGGAGGCGCGGTCGGCTCGGATCTCGTCGGTGGTAAGGAACGGCGCGGTGAGCGGGGTGTCGACCACGCCGGGCGCGATGGCGTTGACGCGGATGCCGTATTGCCCGAGCTCGATGGCGAGCGTCTCGGTGATGTGGTTCAGCGCCACCTTGCAGGCGCCATAGCAGCCCTCGCCGCCCGGCGCCGGGTTGAAGGCGTCCAGCGAGCTCATGAGGATGATCGAGCCGCCCTTGCCGGCGGCCTTCATCAGTTTGCCGGCAACTTGCGCACCATAGACGAATGAGACGAGGTTGAGGCGCAGCATGGCGTCGAGGGCGGCGTCCTCGACGTCGATCCAGTCGCACATGGCGCCGTCGATGAAGCCGCCGGCATTGTTCACCCACACGTCGACGCCGCCGAAGGCCGCGACCGCAGCTTCGCCCAATGCCTCCATCGCCTTCTTCGAGGTGACGTCGGTCACGCAGATCGCCGCCTGCCCGCCCTTGGCTTCGATCTCTGCCTTCAGGCTCTCGAGATCGGCGAGGCCGCGCGCCGCCGCGACGATCTTCGCCCCCTGCGCGGCATAGGTGGTGGCGATGGCACGGCCGAGGCCCTTGCCGGCTCCGGTGACGACGCAGACCTTACCTTCGAGAGAGAACATGGGTTTTTCCCTGGCTCAGATGAATAGAAACGTGTTGCGATAGAAGCGGATCGCCGCGTCATAGCTCGCGCGCGCGAGCGCCCGGTGCGGATAGGGGCGCGGGGCGGAAAGCGGTAGCGGCAGCTCGATCGGCTCGCCCAGGGCGAGCTTCGCCAGCATGGTGCCGAAATAGGTATTGGGGGCGATGCCGCGGCCGTTGCAGCCGAGCGTGGCGAGGAGGCCCGGTCGCGGCTCGACCAGATGCGGCAGCCGCTCGGGCGTCTGGCCGAGCCGGCCGGACCAGCGGTAGCGCCATGGAAAGGAAGGCGCATCGGGAAAAAGGAAGCGGAGCGCCCGGTCGGCCCATCCCGTCGAGGCGGGGTTCCTCGGCAGGAAGCCGATGCAGCCGACCATCAGCCGGCCCTCCGGGTCGTAGCGAAAGAACAGCGGCACCTTATGGGTGTCGTAGAGGGAGTGGCCCTGCGGGAATATCCTTGCCCGCCATTCCGCCGGCAGTGGGTCGGTGGCGAAGCCGAAGGCGCCGAGCGGCATGACTTCCTCGCGCAGCTCCGGCACCAGATCGCCGCTATAGGCGTTGGTCGCCAGGATCACCTTGTCGGCGCGAATGATGCTTGCCCCCACCCGCGCGCGCCATCCGGCGCCGTCCGGCGTGAGCTCGCTCACTGGCGTGCCGGTGGCGATGGCGAGGCCGCGCCGCGCGGCGACGGTCGCGAGGCCGCGAATATAGGCGAGCGGCTGGATGGTGAAGCCGCGCCGGTCGAGCAGCGCCGCCTGGTAGCGCCTTGAGCCCGTCATCGCTTCGAGCTCGCGCCCCTCCACCATCACGACGTCGGCGCCGAGCTTCTGCCACGCTTCGGTCTGTGCCCCCAGGAGGCGGGCGGCGGCTCGCGAATGCGCGGCACGAATGATCGGCCTGTCATCCGCGAAGCAGGCAATCGCATGCTCGGCGATCAGCGCCCGCACCATGTCCGGCGCCGCGCCGAGCTCGGCGACGAAGCGACGGCCATATTCCGGCCCGAGATGGCGGGTGATCTCCTCCGGGCCGAGGAACTGGCCGGGATTGACCATGCCGGCATTGCGGCCGGTGGCGCCGGCGCCGATCGCTGTCGCCTCGACCAGTATCGCCCGCGCCCCGGCCCCGGCGAGCCGCAGGCCGGCGGTCACGCCATTGAAGCCGCCGCCGATGACGAGCACGTCGCAGCGCTGCTCGGCCTGCAGGGTCGTTACGGGTGGCGGCGGGCCGCCGGTGGCGCTCCACATGCACTCTTCCAGCGGCGGCTCGGCGCCGGCGAGGAGCGGGAGGTCGAGCGTCATGCGGCCGCTCCTGTGAAGGCGGTCATCTCCTCGGCGCGGTGGCAGGCGGCGAAGTGCCGTCCCTCGATCTGCCGCAGGATCGGCATGTCGGCGGCACAGCGGTCGATCACCAGCGGGCAGCGGGTACGGAAGCGGCAGCCGCTCGGCGGCGAGAGCGGGCTCGGCAGCTCTCCCGCCAGAGGCGCTTCCGGGATGCCCTCCTGCGTGGTGGCGACGAGGGCGCGGGTATAGGGATGGCGCGGATGCCGCCACACCTCCTCGGCCGGGCCGCTCTCGACGATGACGCCCAGATACATCACCGCGATGCGGTGCGAGACATAGCGGACGACGTCGAGATCGTGGGAGATGAACAGATAGGAGAGCGAGCGCTCCTGCTGCAATTCGACCAGCAGGTTCAGCACCTGCGCCTGCACCGAGACGTCGAGCGCCGAGACCGGCTCGTCGCAGACGATGATCGCGGGCTCCAGCACCAGCGCCCGCGCGATGCCGACACGCTGGCGCTGGCCGCCCGAGAGCTGGTGCGGCAGGCGGTCCGCCAATTCCGGCGACAGGCCGACGCGGGCGAGCAGGTCGCTCACCTTGGCGCGCCGCTCCGCATGGCTGCCGACGCGGTGGACGGAGAGCGGCATCTCGACGATCTCGCGCACGCTGAGACGCGGATTGAGGCTGCCGAACGGATCCTGGAATATCATCTGGATCTGCTTCGACAGCGCGATGCGCCGGCGCGGATCCGTCTTGGTGCCGTCGATCACGATATCGCCGGAGTTCGGCGGGTTGAGGCCGGTGACGGCTCGGGCGAGCGAGGACTTGCCGCAGCCCGATTCACCGACGAGGCCGAGCGTCTCGCCCGGTGCGATCTCCAGATTGACGCCGGCGACGGCGTATACCGTGCCGCCTGGCGTGCGGTGCTCGACCACGAGGTCGTTGATGAGAAGCCCGTTCACGCGACGCCCTCCCCCACCAGTGGATGAAAACAGGCCACCGCGCGTCCGTCCCGCTGCGTGGTGGTGGGCGGCGCCTTCGTGCACACATCGGTGCCGAAGCCGCAGCGGGGCGCGAAGGAGCATCCGGGGGGGCGGGCATCGGGCGCCGGCACGGTGCCGGGAATCTCGCGCAGCTTGTGACGCTCGGCGACGAAGCTGCCATGGGGACACGCCTTGAGCAGGCCCTCGGCATAGGGATGCACCGGTGCGCGGAAGACGTCGGCGACCTTGCCGGTCTCGACGATGCGGCCGGAATACATCACCGCCACCTCATGGGCGAGCGCGCGCACCGAGCGCAGGTCGTGGGTGATGAACAGCATGCCGAGCCCGAACTCGCGCTGGAGAGAGGCGAGCAGGTCGAGCACCTGCGCGGAGATGGTCACGTCGAGGGCGGTGGTCGGCTCGTCGGCGAGGATGAGCCGGGGATTGCCGGCGAGCGCGATCGCAATCATCACCCGCTGGCGCATGCCGCCGGAGAGCCGGTGCGGGTATTCGCCCAGCCGCGAGCGCGCGGCGGGAATGCCGACGAGATCGAGCAGCTCCAGCGCCCGCCGACGCATCGCCTCGCCGGCGAGGCCGGTATGGAGGCGGATCGATTCGGTGAGTTGGCGCTCGACGGTGAGCACCGGGTTGAGCGCGGTGAGCGGGTCCTGGAAGATCATGGCGATGCGCCCGCCGCGATAGGCGCGCAGCTGGCGCTCCGGCAGCGCCGCCAGATCGGTGCCCTCGAAGAGGAGGCTCCCGGCGGTGCGGCACATGGCCTGGGGCGGCAGCAGCCCCATGATGGCGAGCGCGGTGAGCGACTTGCCGGCACCGGATTCTCCGACCAGCGCCAGGGTCGTGCCCGCCTCGACGGTGAAATCCACCCCGTCGATGACCCTGGCTCCGTTGCGCAGGGCGACGGTGAGGCCGCGAACGGCGAGCAGCGGCGGGGCAAGGGAATCCGTCATCTCTTCGCCCTCCTAGCGTTTGCGGAAATAGGGGTTCAGCGCATCGTTGATGGCATCGCCGAGCAGGTTGAGCGCCAGAACGGTGAGCACGATGAACAAGCCCGGAATGATCGAGATGTACCAGGTGGTGCGGATCGAGGGCCGGCCGGAATTGATCAGCGTGCCCCAGCTCATCACGTTTGGATCGCCGAGGCCGAGAAAGGAGAGCCCGGCCTCGGTGATGATGGCGGTAGCGACCAGCACGGCGGTTGCGACGATGACCGGGGAGAGGCTGTTGGGCAGGATCTGGGTGAGGATGATCCGGGCATGCGACATGCCGACCAGCCGGCAGGCATCGACATATTCCATCGCCCGCACCCTGAGCACCTCGGCGCGTGTCAGCCGGGCGATCGGCGGCCAGGAGACGGTGGCGATGGCGAGGATGATGTTGAACAGCGAGGGAGAGAGGATTCCCACCAGCACGATGGCGAAGAGGAAGCCTGGAATGGTCTGAATGGTATCGGTGACGCGCATCAGCGCCGCATCGGCCTTGCCGCCGAAATAGCCGGAGATCGAGCCGACCGCGATGCCGATGACGAGCGCGCAGGCGGTCGCCACGAAGCCGACCAGCAGCGAGATGCGCGAGCCGTAGAAGATGCCGGCCAGCATGTCGCGCCCGAGCGGATCGGTACCGAAGGGCAGGCCCTCGCGGGCGCCGGGCCACAGATAGGGCCGCGCGACGAGGGCGAAGGGCCCCCTGGGAAAGACGACCCCGGCCGTTGCCGCCATGGCGAGAATGGCGAGCAGGACGACGAGGCCGATGAGCCCTGCAGGCGAACGCAGCACGCGGCCGGCAAGGGTGGCGGGACCGAGGAGGCTCATCGGACGAGGTTCACGCGCGGATCGAGGAGGGTGTACAAGACGTCGATGGCGAGGTTCACGAAGATCGTCACGAAGGCGCAGACGATCAGAATGCCGAGGATCAGTGGATAGTCGCGCTGGAACACCGCGTCATAGGCGAGCCGGCCGATGCCAGGCAGGCCGAAGATGGTTTCGGTGAGCACCGCGCCGCCGAACAGTTCCGCCACCTGCAGCCCGACCATGGTCACCACCGGCAGCAGCGCGTTGCGAAGCGCGTGGCCGAGGATGACATGGCTGGTCGACAGGCCCTTGGCATAGGCGGTGCGGATATAGTCCTGATCGAGCACCTGCAGCATCGAGGCGCGGGCGAGGCGCGCGTAGATCGCGATGTAGAAAAGCGACAGCGACACCACCGGCAGGATCATGTGCTGGACGATGTCGAGCGCGGTTCCGAAGAAGCCCTGGTCGACGCCTGGCGTGGTGAGGCCGGCGAGCGGCAGCCATTTGAGCTTCACGCTGAAGATCAGCACCAGCGCCAGACCACTAAGGAAGATCGGCGTGGCGTAGAACAGCAGCACGACCATCGAGACGATGATGTCGAACGGGCGATGCGCATGGCGGGCGCTGACGACGCCGGCGAGTGTGCCGATGAACACCGCGACGAGCACGGAGCAGACCACCAGCAGCGCCGTCGCCGGCAGGCGCTGCAGGACCAGGTCCAGCACGTTGGTGGAATTGCGAAAGGAATAGCCCAGGTCGCCCTGCACGATGCCGCCGACATAATGATAAAGCTGCGTCAGCACCGGCTGGTCGAGCCCATAGCGGGCGCGCAGCTTCGCCATCAGTTCTGCATCCATGTCGCCCTGCTGGCCCGCCATGATGTCCACCATGTCGCCGGGAACCAGCCGCAGCAGGAGGAAGCTGCCGACGATGATCAGGCAGATCACGATCAGCGACTGGAGGCATCGGGTGCGCAGGTAGCGAAGCATCGGGGCGTTCAAGGGCCGTCTCCCATCAGGAGCGGGACGCGGCGGCCCAGAAGGCCCTCCGCGTCCCGAACAGCGTCACTTCTTGGGCTCGACCCACACGGTGGCGAAATTGCCATAAGTGCCGTGGGCATCGATCGTGTAGTTGTGCACCCGCTTGTTGGCGACGGTGACGCTTTCGACGGCGACCAGCGGCAGGGTCGGCAGATCTTCCATGGCGAGCTTCTGGAAGTCGAGATATTCGGCCTTGCGCTTTACCGGATCCATCTCCGCCGCGGCGGTCTCGAGGATCTCGTCCATCTTCGGGTTCACGTAATGCGAGCCGTTGGAGAAGCCGACTCCCGGCTTGAAGCTCTTCGACCAGAAGGTGCGCTGCGTGCCGATCGTCGGGTCGGAACCGCCGGTGAGCAGGTTGACGGTCATCTGGAAGTCGCGGTCGGTGTAGACGCGCTTCACGAAGCCGGCGAAATCCTCGGTCCGCACGTTCAGCTCGATGCCGACCTCGCGCAGCGCCTCGCGCATATAGGCCGCAATCTGGGACTGGAGGTCGCCATAGGGCAGCGGATCGACGGTAAGCTTCAGGCGGATGCCGTCAGCATCCGGCTTGTAGCCGGCCTCGTCGAGCAGCGCCTTGGCCTTGACCGGGTCGAAATCGTACTTCGGCACGCCGCTGGTGTCGTAGAGCTGGGTCAGGTGCGGGTGTAGCGGCGTGTTCGCCACGAGACCGTAGTCGAACAGGATGTTCTCGACGATCCACTTCTTGTCGATGGCGTGGGCGATCGCCTTGCGCACCCGGATGTCCTTCACCACCGGGTCGTCGAGGTTGAATTCCATCATCGAGACTTCGTTCTGGAATTCGTAGCCCTTGGTGGTGGCGACGAACTCGCCCTCGTTCTTCAGCCGCTCGATATCCGACGGCGGGATGAGGCTCTGGTTGACGATGTCGGCCTCGCCCGATTCCAGCATGGCGGCGCGGGTGGCCGCATCGGGCACGAAGCGGAAGACCAGCTTGTCGAGATAGGGCTTCGACTTGTCCCAGTAGTCCGCATTGCGCTCCAGCACGAGATTGTCGCCCGGCTTGAAGGAGACGAGGCGGAACGGTCCGGTGCCGACCGGCTTCAGGTTAGCCGGGTTGGTGGCGATGTCGGTGCCCTTGTAGAGATGGGCGGGCAGGATCTGGGTCTGCTGGGCGGCCAGGCTCTTCAGCATGCCCGGCGAGGGCTTGGAGAGCACGAACACCGCAGTGTTCTCGTCCGGCGTCTCAACGGCGGTGACGTTGCCGAAGATGGTGCGGCCGCGCCCGTGCAGCACCTTCCAGGCATTCATCGTGGTGTAGGCGACGTCCTCGGAGGTGAAGGGCGCGCCGTCGTGCCACTTCACGCCCTTGCGCAGGTGGAAGGTCACGCGCAAGCCGTCCGGGCTCACCTCGTAGCTCTCGGCGAGCTGCGGGGTGATGTTCATGTTGAAGTCGTAGGTGAACAGGCTGTCGGAGATCTTCGACGACACGACCTGCTCGGCACCCGCCGTGGTGATCGCGGAGGTGAGGATCTGCGGGGCCGGCGAGATCACCATGGTCAGGACGCCGCCGCGCACCGGCTCCTCGGCCCGCGCCAGCGGGGCGACGAGCGCGGTGGCGCCGAGAACGGTCGCCAGGGACGCGGCGGTGAGGCCGGCCCGAACGAGCTTCAATGCACTGGCTCTCATCTGTCTTTTCTCCTCTGGTGGTTCTTGCGGAGGCTCAGCGCGTCGCGCGCGCCGGCGCACGGAAGGGACGTTCAACGAAGGGGGGTGGCGCGCCGACGGTCAGTTCCGGCAGCGGCGCGTTGAAGGCTTCGATCTCGACGAGGCAGCTCAGCGCCGAAGATCCCTGCGACAGCGACGATGTGCCGATGTCGTGGGTAAGTACGTTCGGGTTGCCATGGGCGTCGAGACTGCCAGGTACGCCGGGATGCACCGGGTCGAACCAGGCGCCGGTCGCCATCTGCACCACGCCGGGGCGTACATCCTGCGACAGCATCACCCCGGCGAGACAGGCGCCGCGATCGTTGAAGACGCGCACAATGGCACCCTCCTTCAGGTTGCGGCGGGCGGCGTCGGCGGGATGGATGCGGATCGGCTCTCGGCCCTTGATCTTGCTCGCTTGGCTGACGCCGACGACATCCATCTGGCCGTGGAGACGGGTGCGAGGCTGGTTGGTGATGAGATGCAGAGGGTAGCGCTGTGCCGCCGCGGCTCCCCTCCACTCTCGCGCCGGGCGCCACACCGGATGGCCGGGGCAGTCGGCATAGCCAAAACCATCGATGGTGGCGCTGAAGATCTCGATCCGCCCCGATGGGGTGGCGAGAGGGCGGGCGGCGGGATCGGCACGAAAGTCGGCCAGCAGGTTGAAGGGCTCGTCCGTTGCCGGGAACTCGAGCATGCCCTGTTCCCAGAATCGATCGAAGTCGGGAACCGCCAGCCCTCGCTCGTTCGAGGAGATCCGGGCGTCCTCATAGAGCTGGCGCAGCCAGGCCATCTCGTCGCGGCCCTCGGTGAAGGCATCGGCGCAGCCCAGCCGTTCGGCCAGCGCGGTGAAGATGGCGTAGTCGTCTCGCGCCTCGGCGAAGGCCGGTACCGCCCGCTTCATCGCGATCATGAAACGGTCGGAGGAGGAGGTGCCGATGTCGTTGCGTTCCAGCGTCGTCGTCGCCGGAAACACGATATCGGCGCGGCGTGCCGTCGCCGTCCAATGGGTTTCATGGACGATGATGCTGCGCGGCGCCCGCCACGCCAGTTGCAGTCGGTTGAGGTCCTGATGGTGGTGGTAGGGGTTGCCTCCGGCCCAGTAGACCAGCTGGATTTCCGGGAAGGAAAGTTCGCGCCCGTCATAGGCGATGGTCTCGCCCGGCCGCAGCAGCAGGTCGGTGACCCGCGCCACCGGAATGGCGAGGCCGACAACATTCTTGCCGGTCGGCAGCAGCGGGGTGCGGAAGCGCGGCACCGCATTGCCGATGCCGTTCATCGATCCGTAGCCGAAACCGACGCCGCCACCGGGCAACCCGATCTGGCCGATCATCGCCGACAGCGCCACGGCGGCGAAGAAGGGCTGCTCGCCGTAGTCGCTGCGCTGGAGCGACCAGTTCAGCGTGATAAAGCTGCGATGGGCGACGAGCTGGCGCGCCAGCGTGCGGATGTCCTCCGCCGGAAGTTCGCAGATGCCAGCCGCCCAATTGGCATCAAAGCCCGCGCCGGCGCGGCCGGTGAGCAGATAATCGGCGAAGCGCTCATAGCCGGTGGTGCAACGGTCGAGGAAGGCCCGGTCGGCGAGGCCTTCCGTTACCAGCGTGTGGGCGAGGGCCAGCAGCAGGGCGGTATCGGCGCCCGGGCAGATCGGCCACCATTCGCAGCTCGCATCCTCGATATCGTCGCGCAGCGGACTGACATTGACGATGCGCCGCGCCCGACCGGCGAGTTCCGTCACCCAGCGTTTCTGGACATGTTCGCCGCAGCCGCCGGATTCCACCTGGGTGTTGCGGTGCGGCAACCCGCCGAAGGCGAGCAGGATCTCGGTATTCTCGGCGATCGCCCGCCAATGGGTGGTCGGACCGTACAGGAACCGGTTGTCGCCGACGATATGCGGCAGCAACACCATGCCGGCGCCGAAACTGTAGTTGTTCACCTGCTCGACGCAGCCGCCGAAGGCGTTGAGGAAGCGCTTCACCTGCGTCTTGGCGTGGTGGAACCTCCCGGCGCTCGACCAGCCGTAGGAGCCACCGAAGATCGCCTGGTTGCCGTGGTCGCGCTTGACCCGCGCGAGCTCGGCGGCGGCGAGGTCCAGCGCCTCGTCCCAGCTCACCTCGACGAAGGGCTCGGCGCCGCGCTTGGCGGTGTCGCTGTCGGGACCATTCTCGAGCCAGCCGCGGCGCACCGCCGGCCGGCGGATGCGGGTCGGGTGGTCGAAATAGTCCTTCATGCCGGCGAGCAGCGGGGAGGGATCGGCATCGCGCTCGAAGGGACGGATATCCGTCAGGCGGCCATCCTCGACGCCAGCCCGAAACGCCCCCCAATGCGAACTGTGCAGCACTGCGCCCGCCATCGTCCCGCCACTCTCGCCGGGGCTGGGCGAGGAAAGCCCCCTCCGACCGGTTGAAGGGAGCGTATCGAGATGACCGCCCGTGCTTAAAGAGACAGGCCTGCAATTCATTCGTGCCGCAAATGCACCAATGCGAGGCAGGATGTACGAATGGCTAATTCCTGGGCAGCGCAGCGCCTATCGACGGCCCGAAGCATCGAGCGCCGGGACAGGGCGACGACGAGGCGTGCGTGAGTGTAGTCCTCCTTCCATGAGCGGATCGCCGCGCGGGTCTGCGGCAGGTTCGAGAACAGGGTCTCGTTCAAGCATTCGTCCCGGAAGCGGCCGTTGAAGCGCTCGACGAAGCCGTTCTGCATGGGCTTGCCGGGGGCGATGTAATGCCAGTCGATGCCCGTCTGCCGGCACTATTTGAGGCCCCCCATCGAGGTCAGCTCGGTGCCGTTGTCGGAAACGATGGTCGGGTGCCGGTGATCTCCGCGGTCGACGGGGCGCCCAGATGCCATGTGGCAACCGGCTTCAGCGGGCAATGCTTCGGCTTCGGCCCCAGGGCCGGCAAGCTTGCGGCCGATGTTGTCACCAGCGCGCCAACCTTGGTCGATCCGGCGCCGTTTCGTTTTTCGCGCTTCTTCGACGGCACCCGGCACGAGGCGGCCGCCCGAATCTGATCGCTTGCGGGTCTCGGTCGCCCGGACCACGCAACTCTAACCCAGAATCACGGCCATGGCCGCGAACAGTAATTTCATTGTTCTCCTCCGCCTTCTTGTTTGTGACGGCACATCGCGAACTCAGGGCGTCCAGACCGCCGGCTCGAACGCGTAGCCTTCGCCCTGGCGGCGGATGTACCCGCAATGCGGGGCGCCGAAATGCATCGGCATGATCAGGCTGCCGCGTGCCGCTTCGCGGGCGAGCAGCGCCGCGCGGGTCTTTCGCGCCACGTCCGGCAGGATGCAGTAGGTGGTGTTGAGCGTCGGGTCGACGATCTGCGCCGGACTGTGCATCACATCGCCGCTGAAGAGCGCTTCCTCGCCCTGCGAGCGGATACGGTAGGTCTGATGGCCGACCGAATGTCCCGGCGCCGCCTCGATGGACAGCACATCGGCGATCTCGCCATGGTCGGGGATGAAATCCACCAAGCCGGCTTCCATTATGGGGCGGATGCTGTCCTCGAACGCCGCATCGATGATCGGGTCCGGCGCCCTGGCAAGCGCATGAACATAGTGATCATAGTCGAGCCTGGGCATCAGATAGCGCGCATTGGGGAAGGTGGGGACCCAGCGTCCGTCGCTCAAGACGGTGTTCCAGCCGACATGGTCGCTGTGCAGATGCGTGTGCACCACGTGGGTGACTTTGTCGGGACCGGCGCCGGCTGCCTCCAGCCATGGCAGCACGAGCCCGTTCAGCTTGTTCATTCGTGCCGCCGCACGCGGCTTGTGGTTCCCCACCCCGGTGTCGACGATGATGACGTTGCCACCGGCATGCACGATCCACAGCTGGATGGTGACGATGAGCCGGTTCATTGAAGGAATGTAGTGGTACGGCGCCATCCAGTCCGCATTGTCGCGGAGCAGGTTCGGCTTCATGTCCGGAAACAGGAAGGCGGGGTCGTGAGTCGGCGCCGCATATTCGAGGAGTCGGGTGACGCGGACTTCGCCCACCATGCGCGATTGGATCATCGGAGGTCTCGGCAGTTCGAACAGCGGAAGGGAAAGGGCTGGCAGGCGTCAGGAATCGTCCACGACCGGATTGGCCTGCACCGAGGGCCGGCTCAGGAATTGTGCGTGCCAGGCGGCGAGCGCGGGATGGCCCTTGCGCCAGTCGAGGAAGGCGAAGCGGAAGTCGAGATAGCCGAGCGCGGTGCCGATGGTCAGATGGCCGATGTCGAACGGCCGTTCGGTGAGCAGCGCGACATTGGCTTCCATGTGTTCCAGCACCCGCTCCACCTTGCGCGCATTGGCGGTGACGAGGTCCTGCGACTGCAGGCCCTCGCCGCGCAGGCGCTCGATGAGCCACAGGAGGCCGAGATCCATCAGCCCGTCGCCGAGCGCCTCATTGCGCAAGGCAATGAGCCGCTCCGGCCATGCCGCCGGAAATAGGCGGCCGTGATTGTGGCGGGCGTCGAGATATTCGCAGATGACGTGGGAATCATAGACGGCCGTCCCGTCGTCGAGCACCAGTGTGGGCAGCTTGCTCAGCGGATTGTCGTCCATCAGCTCCTCATGCGCCTTGAAGGGCGAAGCGACGGTACGCACGCAGGTGACGTGATCCTGCATCCCCATTTCGTGGATCGCGATCATGACCTTGCGCACGAAGGGGGAGCGGGGCGACCAATGCATCTTCATGGTCTTGAACTTTCCGTTTCGGGGACCGAGGCGTTCGTGACGCCTGTCGCATTCAGGAGGTCTGCCAGAAGGCGTGGAGCTGGCCGGCGAGTTCCTCGGGGGTCTGGTGGGCCATCACATGGCCGCCGGAGACGGTACCGAACCGCGCGCCATAGACCTGCGCGGCGGCGGTACGAATGAGTTCCGGCGGCCGGAGCGGGTCGAGCTCGCCGGCGAGCATCAGGGTGGGGCAGCGTATCGCCGCGAGCGCCGGTCCGGCGTCGAGTTCCGCCAGCATCCGGTAGGTCGCCGCATAGCTGGAGGGGTCGTTGCCGAGCCAGCGGGCCCGGTAGACGGGAAAGCGGCCGTCGCGGCGCAACGGCTCGGCATAGGAGAGAGCAAGCTCGCTTTCCGAGAGCCGGGCCATGCCGCCCGCCTCGAAGCTGTCCGCCCGGTCGCGCACGGCGGCCCGCCGTTCGGCGGCGATGCCGAGGGCGGGGCCCATAAGGGTGAGGCGCCCCACCCGTTCGGGATGCCATGCCGCCAGGTACAGGGCGACGGCACCGCCGACCGCCATGCCGCCAAGATCCACCGGCTCCCGGATATCGAGCGCGTCGAGAAGGGCGACGAGGTCGCCGACCATCTCGTCCATGCTTGCGGTGCCGCGCAGCTTCGCGGCCCCGCCGAAGCCGCGCATGTCGTAGCGCAGCACCCGCCGCCCGCCACCCACATGCGGCATCAGCGGTTCCCAGCTCTCGAGCGTGCCACCCATCTCGTGGATGAGCACCAGCGTGACGGGGCCGTCGCCGTCGAGGCGGTATCGCGTCGCCCCACCATTGATCTCGATCCAGTTCATGGCGCGACCTGAATGGCCGGGGCACGTCCGGGAAAGGGGCGTCCTGCCCAGCCCTCGCTGAGAGGGGCGAGGAAGTAGAAGGTGATCTTGCGCGAGGCGAAGCGCCAGCGACCCTCCACCCGGCGAAGGACGTCGTCGTAATGCCCGGCCGAGACGTAGGATACGCCCTTGGTGGTCGACAGATATTCCATCGAGATGCGGCCGGTGGCCGTATCGCCGTCGATCTCCACGGTGCCGTTGGTGCAGAAGTGCCAGAAATCCTCCGCGAGCTTCGGCACACGCTGGCTGAAGAACTCGCGGATCTCCTCGTGCCCCCGGACGGCTTCGAGGCCCTCGAAGACCCCGTCCGGGGTGAACAGGTCGACGAACTCCTCCCAGCGGCATTCGTCCAGCAGGTGACAGTAGCGGGCTCTCAGCTGGGCGATCTCCAGCTGGTCTTCGACGAGCCTCAGGCGTTCCTCGATCGTTTTCATTCTTGGTCGTCCGTGTTTGGGCGTCGGCTCAGAACAGTGTCAGCAGCTTGGCATGGTCGGCGAGGTCGGCGGGCTTGCCCTCGTAGATCATGGCGCCGGACTTCATCGCCACGACCCGGTCCGAAACCGCGAAGGCCTCGCCCACATTCTGCTCCACGAGAAGGATCGACATGCCGCGCTCCTGCTGGATGACGCGGATGGGATCGAGCAGGTCCTGGAACAATTTGGGGGCGAGGCCGATGGATGGTTCGTCGAGCAGCAGGATGCGCGGGCGCGACAGCATGGCCCGGCCGATCGACACCATCTGCTGCTGGCCACCGGAAAGCTGCCCGGCGCGCTTGCTCCAGAAATCCTTGAGCCGCGGCAGGATTTCCAGCACCTCGTCGATCCGCGCGCGCCCCTCGCCAGCGGCGAGGCTGGCCGACCACAGGGCAAGGGTGAAGATCTCCTTCACGGTCAGCCCGGGAAATACGCCACGGCCTTCGGGGACATAGGAAACCCCCTTGCGAGCCATGTGGCTGGGATGGGGCACGAGCGGCACGCCCTCCAGCAGGATCTCGCCGGAAACCGCCGGGTGCAGGCCGAACAGTACCTTGAGAAGGGTGGACTTGCCGGCGCCGTTATGGCCGATGAGGCAGAGCACCTCGCCGCTGGCGAGCGTGAGGTCGACCCCGGAAAGCACTTCGCGCCCGCCATAGGAGGCGTGCAGACCGCGTACGGCCATGGCCGGAGCCAGGGCGGCGGTATCGGGCATCTTGAAGGCCATGTTCATTCCCTGCGCTCCCCGAAATAGACGGCGATGAGCTCCGCATTGCCGAGGATCTCGTCCGGCGCACCCTCCGCGAGCTTCTTGCCCTGGTCCAGGAAGGCGATGCGGTCGGCGAGCTCGGTGACGATGTCGAGATTGTGCTCGATGAGGCACACCGTCACGCCGGCGGCGGTGGCGTTCTTCACCAGCTTGACGAAGCGCGCCCGCGAGGCCGGGTCGAGGCCGGAGGCCGGCTCGTCGAGCAGCCAGATCGGCGCGCCGGTGGCGATGATGCGCGCCATGGAAAGGAACTTGGTTTCCGCATAGGAGAGGTCCACCGCCCGTGTGCGTGCGAGGGATTCGAGCCCCGTCGCCGCGAGCGCCTCCTCGACGCGCCGCTTGCGCTCCGCCGAGCCCGGACGGCCCCCCGGCTGCCACAGCCAGGACACCGGCTCGATGGATGCGAGAACGTTGTCGTGGACGCTCATGGAGCCGAACAGCCGCAAGTCCTGGAAGCTGCGGGCAATTCCCTTGAGGGCGACGGAGTGCGGTTTGAGTCCGAGAATCGGCTCGCCTTTCAGTTCGACCGTTCCGCGATCCGGCAGGAGATGGCCGGTGATGAGGTTGAAAAGCGTCGTCTTGCCGGCCCCGTTCGGTCCGGCGAGCGCCGTCACCACGCCCTGCCGCAGTTCGAGGGTAACGTCCTGAACGGCCGCGAGGCCTCCGAAACTGCGCGAGATGCCGCGCGCCGAGAGAAGGATGGGCGTGCTCATCGCGTCCCCCGCGACAGGCCTACGAGGCCGCTCGGACGGAAGATCATCAGCAGCGTCATGGCCGTTCCATAGATGAATTGCTGCACGGTGCCGATCTCTGTCGACGGGATGAACGGCAGGAAGGACAGGGCGGCCGGCAGGCTCAGCAGGGCGATGACACCGATCAGCGGACCGGTCAGCGTGCCCGCTCCGCCAATGATGACCATGGCCATCATCACCACCGACTGTTCGAGCGTGAAGCTCTCCACATTGACGAAGGCCATGTGGAAGGAGAACAGCGCGCCGGCGATGCCGACGAAGAAGCAGCCGACCACCACGACGAGGGTCTTGAGAGCCCGTACGTCCTTGCCGAAGGCCTCGGCGGCGCTTTCGCTGTCGCGCAGGGCCATGAGGGAGCGGCCGAAGCTGCCTTTCATCAGCGTGCGCACGGCCCCCAGCGTCAGCACGAGGCAGACGATCGCCAGCCCCAGGAAGGCATCGGGAGAGGTGAAGTCGAAGCCGAGGACACGCGCCGGCGGAATGCCCACGAGGCCGCCGACGCCACCGGTGAGGCTGTGAGCCTCGGCGAAGATGGTGGTGGCCATCATCTGCAGGCCGAGCGAGGCGGCGACGAAATATTCTCCGCGCACCCGGAGCGCCGGCAGGGCGAGGCAAAGCGAAAGGGCCGCAGCGATCAGCGCAGCCGCGAGAGCCGCCACCAGGAAGTCGGCGGTGACCAGGAGGGCCACCTGCGCGGCGGCATAGGCGCCGATGCCGAAGAACATGGCATGAGCGATGGAGAAGATCCCGGCATAGCCGATCAGCAGGTTGAGGCTGGTGGCGGCGATACCGAAAATGGCGATCAGCGTCGCCAGATTGACGAGATAGGGGATCATCGCGCACCCGCCCTTCCCATGAGCCCGTTGGGCTTGAACAGGATGAAGCCGAACAGCACCACGAAGCTCGCCGCCTGGCTCCACTGCGTGTCGACGACGCTGACGACGAGGTTCTCGACGAGGCCCAGCAGCAGGCCGGAGAGAGCCGCGCCGCGGATGCTGCCGATGCCGCCCACCACGGTCGCGGCGAGCGAGACCAGCATCACATGCGCGCCGTCCGCCGGCTGGATGCCCGTGGTGATGGTGGTCAGCACCGCACCGGGAACCGCCAGCGCGGAGCCGAGCACGAAGGCGAGGGCCGAGAGCCGTCGCGCCGAGAGTCCGTAGGCGCGCAGCAGTTCCGGGTTTTCGGACAGCGCGCGCAGACCCAGGCCGGCATTGGTCCTCTCCAGCAGCAGGCTGACCGCCGAGAACACGGCGATGGCTACGCCGATCGCCACCCAGAAGACGGGAGCGATGTAGAGGCCCGGCAGCACTTCGCTCACCCGCGTCAGAGGCAGCGAGACGGTCGCGAAGCCGCCGCCGAAGGTGAATTGGATCAGCGCCTGCATGGCGATGCCGGCACCGAAGGAGGCGACGAACACCGTGAAGAACGAGCCTTCATGCTTCTGGATCGGCCGGTAGACCAGCATGTCCATGAACAGGCCGAAGGCCACGGCGACGGCGAGTGCCACAAGGCCCGCCAGCGACCAGTGGAGGCCGAATTCCATCGCCTCCAGAAAGGCATAGCCCGCCAGGATGAAGGTGGCCCCGTGGGCGACATGGAACACGCGGGTGGCGCCGAAGATCAGTGCGAAACCCGCAGCCGTGAGCGCGTAGAGCATCCCTGTCTGAATGCCCGCCACGGCCAGCTGAATGATGAGCATCGGATCAACTCACCTTCTCGAACTTGCCGTTCTGGACGCGGTTCAGCTGCGTCTGCATGTCGACGGCGCCTTTGGCCGAGAAGGTCACGCGGCCACCGACGAGATCGAAACCTCCACTGGAGACCGCCTCGCGCAAGGTTTCGCCGTTCACCGGCCTGCCTTGCTTCTCCAGCCGTTCCAGCAACTGGGCATAGAGCAGGACGGCGTTGTAATAGTTCTGGGCGTAGGTCGAGGGATCGCTCTTGTACTTGGCGCGCCAGCCGTCGACGAAACGGCGGGTGACGGGATCGCCGGCGTTCCAATCGGCGACCTGCGAGGTGAAGAGCAGGCCGTCGGCTTCCGGCAGCGAGGCGACCGAGGGCGTGCCGCCGATCGAATAGGTCATGATCGGCTGGGTGAGGCCATTGTCCCGCAGCTGCTTGAAGATCTGCGTCTGCTGGGTGCCGAAGCTCGACACATAGATGAGGTCGGGATTGACGGCGCGGATCTTGGCGATGATCGCCGAGAACTGCTGGGCCGAGGGTGCCGTGCTGTAGGCCTCCACCAGCGAAGCGCCGATGGAGGGCAACCCTTCGGCGAGGCCCTTGCGCATGGCGTTGCCGATCGGATCGTCGAGATAGATCAGCGCCACGCGCTTCACGCCGTGCTGGGCCATCCACGTGAAGGCCGTGGGCAGTTCCTGGTCGGCGAGGGGGATGACGTTCCAGAAATAGGGCGAGAGGCCGGCAAGGTCCGGCCCGACGCCGCCGCCATTGACCATCATCACCTTGGCGCGGGTGGCGATCGGCTCGGCCGCCTTGGCGACGCCGGTGACGCCGACCAGCACATAGGGCGCCTTGTCGACATTGACGAGCTTGGACATGCCCACCGCGCCGCCCTGCGGCGTGCTCTGGCTGTCCTGCGCCTTCAGGACGATGGGCCTCTTCAGGCGCCCGTCCGCGGCGACGTGCTCGAGCGCGAGACCGGAGGCGGAGGTATAGACCGAGCCGAGCTCGGACAGCAGGCCGGTCATGGGGAAGAGGGTGCCGAGGACATAGGCATCCTCCTGCGCCCGCAGCATGGATGGAGTGGCGAGGCCCGCGAGGGCGCCCGCGAGAATGGAGCGGCGTGTGAGCATGTTGGAGTTCCTCCCGTAGGCATTGTTGTTGGTGGCGCGCCTTCTGGTTCGGGACGGATGGGCGCTGCCAGGTTTTCGTCAGGTCAGGATGGGTGCGGCGGTCGCCTTCTGCAGCTCGGGGAGAGTGAGACCGTCGATCATCTCGACCAGCCTAAATCCCCCGGACGTGACGTCCATCACGGCAAGGTTGGTGTAGATGCGCGCCACGACCCCCGGTGCGGTAAGAGGATAGGTGCAGGCCTCCACCAGGCGGGGCGTTCCGTCCTTTGTCGTATGCTCCATCATCACCCAGACGCGCTTGGCGCCGAGGGCGAGGTCCATGGCCCCGCCGACGGCGGGTGCCGCGTCGTTGGTCGACGTCGCCCAGTTGGCGATATCTCCGTTGGAGGCGACCTGGAATGCGCCGAGAACGCACAGGTCGATATGCCGGCCGCGGATCATCGCGAAGCTGTCGGCCTGGTGCATCAGCGCGGCGCCGCGCAGCAGGGTCACGTTCTGCTTGCCGGCATTGATGATGAACGGGTCGATCTGGTCGGCCTCCGGCGCCGGGCCGAAGCCGAGCAGGCCGTTTTCCGACTGGAAGATGATCTCGCGGTCGAGCGGCACATGGTTGGCGATGAGCGTGGGAATACCGATGCCGAGATTGACGTACCAGCCTTCCGGGATGTCGGCGGCGGCGCGCATGGCCATCTGCTCGCGCGAGAGGGGATGGATCGCCGGCGCTTCGGCGAGGATGGCCTGGTCACGCATGGGGCGCCTCCGCCGGATGATGGAGGATGCGGTCGACATAGATTCCGGGTGTCACGATGCTCTCCGGGTCGAGGTCGCCGAGGACGGCCGTGAGATGTACCTGGGCGACGGTGAGGTGGGCGGCGGTCGCCATCACCGGATTGAAGTTCCGCGAGGAGGCCCGATAGGTGAGGTTGCCCCAGCGATCCGCCCGCCAGGCCTGGATGAGTGCCACGTCGCCCTGCAGTGCGTGCTCGAGCACATAGTCACGCGTGCCGATGCGCCGGGTCTCCTTGCCGTTGGCCAGCAGCGTGCCGGTGGCCGTGGGCGTGTAGAAGGCGGGAATGCCGGCGCCGGCCGCGCGCAGCCGCTCGGCCAGCGTGCCCTGGGGCACGAGTTCCAGCTCGAGCTTGCCGGAACGGTACAGCTCCTCGAAGATGACCGAGCCGGGGATGCGCGGATAGCTGCAGACGAGCCGGCTTACGCGGCCGGCGGCGAGCAATCGCGCCAGGCCGACCTTGCCGTAGCCGGCATTGTTGGCGACGACCGTGAGCTGCGAGGCGCCCTGCTCGATCAGGCCTTCGATGAGCAGGTCGGGCTGACCGACGGCGCCGAAGCCGCCGACGAGCACGGTGGCGCCGTCCTTCACGCCGTCGAGCGCCGCGGCAACCGAGGAAACGAATTTATCGATCATGGCCTCCCACCCAGATAGCTGCGGAAGGATGCGATCATGCTGCCCTCCCGTTTCCTATTGTCCGTCTATCGGACTTTTGTCCGTATAATAGAGAATAGAGATTGCCGGCTGTCAAGAAATCAGATGGGTGCCACGGTGCGTGGAAATGAGATTTCCGCGACAGAAATGTCCGTCAGTTGGACAAAAGTCCAATGAGTGGTAGATTTGGCCGATTTTGGAAGATGCGCCTGCAGCGTCGGCCCGAGAGGGGCGGCGCGGCTCCGGTGCGGCCGGCCGGGTTCGGGCGGGCGAGTTTGGAATGAGTATTACGTGATCAAGAAGCTGGTGGAAGACGACAAGCGCGGTCCGGAATTCGTGACCGCGCTCGCACGCGGACTCAACGTGCTGGCCGCCTTCGGCCGTGTGCCGAGCCGCATGACGCTCACCCAGGTCGCGGAGGCGACCCGCCTCAGCCGCGGCACGGCCCGGCGCTTCCTGCTCACGCTTCAGGAACTCAATTTCGTCGGCAGCGACGGCAAGCTGTTCTGGCTGACCCCCAAGGTGCTCCAGTTTTCCAATGCCTACCTCTCGACCTTCGGACTCACCGAGGCCGGGCGCACGGTGATCCGCAAGCTCACCGAGGCCGTGGGCGAGTCCTCCTCCATGGCGGTGCTGGACGGGCACGACGTGGTCTACGTGGCCCGGGTGGAGACGCGGCGCATCTTCTCGTCCGGCTTGGAGGTCGGCTCGCGCCTGCCGGCCTTCTGCTCGTCGCTGGGGCGGGTGCTGCTCACCGGCCTCACCGACGAACAGCTCGACCGGTGGCTGGCGGAGGAGGCCTTCCTTCCGCAGTCGCCGCGCAGCATCGTCGAGCCGACCAAGGTCCGGCAGAAGGTGCTGGAGGCGCGGCGGCAGCAATATGCCATCGTCGACGGCGAGATGGAGGTGGGCGTGCGCTCGATCGCCGTGCCGGTCTGCGACCGTGAGGGGCAGATCATCGCGGCGCTGAACATCGGCACCAGCGCCGCCCGCACCTCGCTCGACCATATGCGCAAGATCTATCTGCCGGCGCTGCGCGGAGCCGCCCATGAGGTGGAGCGCACCATGGGCGCCTGGCAGTGAATACGGCGCGGTCACGCGCCACCGGCGAGCGCCGGCGTCGAGGCGAGGGGAACGTCCTCTTCCTCGACGATGAAGGTGCGGATCTCCCCGATGAAGGTCGCTCCGTCCGCCAGCAGGCGTTGCATCTGCGGCGCATGATGCACGCGTTCCATCGACTGCGTGTCGTCGAACCAGAGTTCGGCGATGCCGTCGATCTCGACGGGGATGTCCGGGATGTCCGCCCGGCTGCGGGTAGTTAGGATATGGCTCTGCACATAGCGGCGCAGGCCCGGCACGTCATGCGCGAGCGGCGCATGGACATGCACCCAGTGCTCCATGAATTGCACATGGGTGAGTTCGCTCCGGCGCTTCAGGAGCGCGATCATCTTGATCATGTTCGGTTCCGCTTGATGGAAGGAGGAGCCTCCCGGCGAGGTGTGGCGTCGGGAGGTGACGCGGGTCAGCCGATCTTCTCGAAGCGGCCATCGCGAACCTGATTGAGCTGCGTCGGCATGATGATCCCGCCGTCGGCGAAGCGGGCCTCTCCGCCGGCGAGCTGGAAGCTGCCGCTCATGAGCTGGTCGCGCAGGGAGCTGCCGTCCACCTCGCGCCCGTCCTTTTCCAGCCTCAGGATCAGTTCGCTGATCAGCAGCGCGGCGTTGTAGTAGTTCTGGGCATAGGTGCTCGGATCGGCACCGTAGGTCTTGCGCCAGTCATCGACGAAGCGGCGCGTCACCGGGTCGCTTGCCGACCAGTCGGCCGCCTGCGAGGTGAAGAGCAGGCCATTGCATTCGGGCAGCGTGGCGGAGGAAGGAGTGCCGCCGGCAGAATAGGTCATGAACGGCTGGGTGAGGCCGTTGTCCCGCAGCTGCTTGAAGATCTGCGTCTGCTGGGTTCCATAGCTCGCCACATAGATGAGGTCCGGCCGTGTGTCGCGGATCTTGGCGGCGACGCCGGCGAATTGCTGCGCGCTCGGCGCGGCGCTGAATTCCCCCACGAGCGCGGCGCCGATGCCCGGCAGGGCGGCGCGCAGTTCCTTCAGAAGCGCCGCGCCGAGCGGATCGTCGAGATAGACGATGGCCACGCGCTTGATGCCGGCCTGTTTCATCCAGCCGATGGCGACCGGCAGTTCCTGGTTCGCCAGCGGAATGACGTTCCAGAAATAGGGCGAGAGCGTCGCGAGGTCGGGGCCGACGCCGGCGCCGTTCAGCATCAGGACCTTGGCCCGGGTGCCGATGGGGGCGACGGCTTTCGAGACGCCCGTGCCGCCGGTGATGACCGCGACGGCGCGATCGACATTGACCAGCTTGGACATGCCTACGGCTCCGCCCTGCGGCGTGCTCTGCGTATCCTGCGCATGGATGTCCAGCGGACGTTTCAACTTGCCGTCGGCGGCGATGTGCGTGAAGGCAAGGCTCGATCCCGCCAGGAACACCGATCCGAGCTCGGCGAGCCCGCCGGTGAGGTGGAACAGGGTTCCGATGGAATAGCCGGCCGTCTGTGCCCTCAGGACGGTCGGGGCGGCCAGAGTCGCGGCGCCCGCCGCGAGCAAGGTTCTGCGCGTGATCATCACTTCCTCCCATGTGTTTCGGCCGGATTTTCCCGGCTTCTTGCTGGCTTGGAGGGATGTGCCGCCGTGCTCCGCATCGGGATGCCTACGACCGGATTCTCCCCCTGGCCAATTCTACTTGTCCGTCTAATGGACATTTGTCCGTTATTTGTGCATTGTTGCCTCACTCCGTCAAGCGGAGCCCACGGTCGGGTCGCCCGTGCGCGCCCTTTCGGTCGGGGCGGTCCTGATGTGCTGGATACGTGTGAGGTAGACATGGACCTGCGGCAGATTCGAACCTTCGTCCATGTGGCCGAGCTCGGCAGCATCAGCGCCGCTGCCGAGCGCCTGCATGTCGCCCAGCCGGCGCTCAGCCGGCAGCTTCAGGCGCTCGAGCAGGAGCTCGGCGTACGTCTGTTCCAGCGTCACGGGCGCGGCATGGCACTCACGGAGGCCGGAAGCCTCGTGCTGGTGCGCTCGACCGGCGTGCTCGCCGATCTGGACGAGATGCGCGCCGAACTGCGGCGCAATGCCGAAACGACCAGCGGGCAGGTGTCGTTCGCTCTACCGCCGAGCGTCGCCGACGTGCTGTCCGGTCCACTGGTGGAGCGGTTCAGTCCCCGCTTTCCGAAGGTGAAGCTCTCCATTTCCACCGGCTACAGCGGCTATGTGCTCGACTGGCTGCTGCGCGGGCATGTGGATGTCGCAGTGCTGTACGACACCGCCACGTCGCCGACCCTGCGCTCGCGGCCCCTCATGCTGGAGCGGCTCTATCTGGTACAGGCCGGCGAGGGCGTCGCGACGGCGCCCATTCCCGTGGTGGAGCTCGCCCGGCTCCGGCTCATCCTGCCGCGTCCGCAGCATGGCCTGCGCCGCCTGCTCGACAGTGTCGCGGCAAGCTTGGGCGTGACCCTCGATCCGGTCATCGAGGCGGATTCGCTGCCCCTCCAGCTGGATCTGGTACGGCGCGGCGTCGGCGTGACCGTGCTGCCGGCGGTGGCGGTGGGTGCGGATCTGCGGCGCGGCGCGTTCAGCCTGCGCGCCCTGTGCGAGCCGGAGGTGACGCGACAGCTGGTGATCGCCACGCCGATGGATCGGCCGATGCTGCCGGCCGTCCGGCACTTCGCCGAAGCCGTGGAGCAGACCGTCCGCCAGCTGGCCGAGACGGGCGCGTGGGGCGGAGCCTCCACCGGTTCCGTACCACGGGAAGGGACTATCCGTGCTCCGGCCATACGCGATGCCGTGTCGGCATAGCTGAAATACCGATCCGGCTTTTCAGTATTCCGATCGTTTTTGCTAGATGAAACGAAGCGAAAGCACGTTCATCGAGGCACAAAACTTCTCGATCGGCGACCTCGAAAAATAATGATGTGGGAGAAACGCAGCATGAGACGCGCGGCGATCGTCAGTCCGGTGCGCACGCCCGTGGGAACCTTCGGCGGCAGCCTTCGCCCGGTGCCTGTGGAGGAACTTGGCGCCGTCGTCGTCAAGGAGGTGCTCGCGCGCACCAGGCTCGATCCCGCGCTCATCGAGGACGTGGTGTTCGCCCAGTCCTATGCGAACAGCGAGACGCCCTGCGTCGGCCGCTGGGTGGCACTGCAGGCGGGGTTGCCGGTCGAAGTGCCGGGCATGCAGCTCGACCGGCGCTGCGGCGGCGGCCTTCAGGCGATCGCCACCGCCGCGATGATGGTGCAGACCGGCGCCTGCGACATCGTGCTCGCCGGCGGCGCCGAGAGCATGAGCAACATCGAGTTCTACACGACCGACATGCGCTGGGGGCGCCGGGCCGGCACAACCCAGCTCTATGACCGTCTCGACCGCGGGCGCGAACGCTCCCAACCCATGGAGCGCTTCGGCGTCATCTCCGGGATGATCGAGACGGCGGAGAACCTGGCCAGGCAGTTCAACGTCTCGCGCGAGGAGGCGGACGCCTTCGCGGTGCGTAGCCATCAGCGTGCGGCGGCGGCCTGGGCGGAAGGGCGCTTCGACGCCGAAGTGGTTCCGGTGGAGGTACCTCAGCGGCGTGGTGAGGCAGTGAAGGTCATCCGCGACGAGGGAATCCGCGCCGATGCCTCGCTGGAGAGTCTCGGCAAGCTCCGGCCCCTCATGCCGGGCGGCACCGTCACCGCCGGCAATGCCAGCCAGCAGAACGACGCGGCGGCGGCCTGCCTCGTCGTCGCCGAGGACAAGCTCGCCAGTCTCGGTCTTGAGCCGCTGGGCTTCCTGGTCGGCTGGGCGGCGGCTGGCTGTGATCCCGCTACCATGGGCTACGGCCCTGTGCCGGCGACCCGCCGGCTGCTCGGCAAGCTCGGCCTCGATCTCGACGACATGGGGCTCGTCGAGATCAACGAGGCCTTCGCCTGCCAGGTGCTTGCGGTGCTGAAGGGGTGGGGATGGGACGATCCCGCCCGCCTCAACGTCAACGGGTCCGGCATTTCGCTCGGCCATCCCATCGGCGCCACCGGCGTGCGCATCATGACGACTCTGCTGCACGAGATGAAGCGCCGGGACGTGCGCTACGGGCTCGAGACCATGTGCATCGGTGGCGGACAGGGTGCCGCCGCCGTGTTCGAGCGCGCCTGAGCCGACGGGCGACCCGCCATGACCCTTGAATTCGATCCCGCCGCGCTGGATTTCCGCAGCCTGCTCCTGCCTGGCGAATGCCTTGCCTGGGGGCAGGCGAGCGGCGAGCCGACGGTGCTGACCGAACGGCTCTTCGCCCAGTGCGGCGAGCTGCGCGGCCTCAGCGCCTTCGTCGGCATGAGCTGGGGCACGCCGCTCGACGCGGCCTGCATGGCGGGCTTCCGCTTCGCCTCCTATTGCGGAGCGGGCCACAACCGCGTTGCCGAGCGGGCCGGCCGGCTCGACATTCTACCCTGCCACTATGCCGAATTGCCGGAGCTGCTGTCCCGCCGGGTAGACGTGCTGCTGCTCAATCTGGCAGATGACGGCGCCGGGCGCTTCAGCTTCGGCGCGGCCCACGAATATCTGCTGCCGCTGGTGGAAAGCGCGCGGCTGGTGATCGCGGAGATCAACGACCAGACGCCCTGGACCTGCGGCCAGCAGACGCTGAGCATCCACGATCTCGACGTGGTGGTGCGCACCTCGCGCCCGCCTGTGTCCCTCCCCCGGTCTCCGGCCGGCGCGGTGGAGCGGGCCATCGCGGCCCGTGTCGCCGGTCTCGTCGAAGACGGGGCGACGTTGCAGATCGGCATTGGCAGCCTGCCCGAGGCGATCCTGGAATCCTTGTCCGGTCATCGCGACCTCGGCCTTCATTCCGGCCTCGTCTCCGACGGCGTGGTGGACCTCATCGAGGCCGGCGTGCTGACCAATGCCCGCAAGATCCTCGACCGAAGCGTCTCGGTTGCCGGCCTCGCGGCGGGCGGGCCGCGGCTGATGGCGCATATTCACCGCAACCCGAACTTCGCCTTCCATTCGACGGCCTACACCCATTCCCTTTCGGTGCTGGCGGCGCAGGATCGCTTTACCGCCATCAACGCCGCCATCGAGGTCGACCTCACCGGCCAGATCAACGCCGAGGTCGCCGGCGGGCGGTATGTCGGAGCTGTTGGCGGCGCCGGGGCCTTCCTGCGCGGCGCCCATGCCTCACACGGCGGCCTGCCCATCATCGCGCTGCCGGCGACGGTGGATGGACGCGACGGGGTGCGCAGCCGCATCGTCGCCAGGCTCGGCGGGCCGGTCAGCACCGCTCGCTCGGACGCTGGCATCATCGTCACCGAGCACGGCGCCGCCGATCTCAGGGGCCTGTCGCTCGCCGAGCGCCGCCGCCGGATGATCGACATCGCCGCCCCCGAGTTCCGCGCGGCGCTTGAGCAGGACGACGTCGCGAATGCGTCCTGTCCGCGCGAGCGGGTCGTTGGCACCGGCTGAGGCCGGCTGGGAACCGGCAGCCGATAGGACGACAGATCAGGTCGAGGAAACCATGCAGACAGTAGGCAGCGGCAAGTTCGAGGATATCCGCGAAGCGGTGCGTGCGCTCTGCGCCGATTTTCCCGCCGAGTATCACCGCAGGATCGACGAGGCGCGCGGCTATCCGGAAGAGTTCGTCGACGCCCTCACCAAGGCCGGCTGGATGGCGGCTCTGATCCCAGAGGAATATGGCGGCTCGGGGCTTGGCCTCACCGAGGCCTCGGTGATCATGGAGGAGATCAACCGGGCCGGCGGCAATTCCGGCGCCTGCCACGGCCAGATGTACAACATGAACACGCTGGTCCGGCATGGCTCGGAAGAGCAGCGCCAGCGCTATCTGCCGAGGATCGCATCCGGCGAGCTGCGCCTCCAGTCCATGGGCGTAACCGAGCCGACCACCGGCACCGACACCACGCGCATCAAGACCACGGCGGTGAGGAAGGGCAACCGCTATCTCGTGAACGGTCAGAAAGTGTGGATTTCGCGCATCCAGCACTCCGACCTGATGATCCTGCTGGCGCGCACCACGCCGCTCGACGAGGTGAAGAAGAAGTCCGAGGGCATGTCGATCTTCATCGTCGACCTCAAGGAGGCCATCGGCAAGGGGATGACGGTGCGGCCCATCCTCAACATGGTGAACCACGAGACCAACGAGCTGTTCTTCGACAATCTCGAAATTCCCGCCGAGAACCTGATCGGCGAGGAGGGACAGGGGTTCAAGTACATCCTCACCGGCCTCAATGCCGAGCGCACGCTCATCGCCGCCGAATGCATCGGCGACGGCTACTGGTTCATCGACAAGGTGACGCAATACGCCAAGGAGCGCGTGGTGTTCGGCCGTCCCATCGGCCAGAACCAGGGCGTGCAGTTTCCCATCTCCGAGAGCTTCATCGAAGTGGAGGCCGCCAATCTCATGCGCTTCGAAGCCTGCAGGCTCTACGATGCGCACGCACCCTGCGGCACTGAGGCCAACATGGCGAAATACCTTGCCGCCAAGGCCTCGTGGGAAGCGGCGAACGCCTGCATCCAGTTCCATGGCGGCTTTGGTTTCGCCTGCGAATACGATGTCGAGCGCAAATTCCGCGAGACGCGGCTCTACCAGGTGGCGCCGATCTCCACCAATCTCATCCTTTCCTATGTCGCCGAGCACGTGCTCGGCCTGCCGAGGTCGTTCTGAGGCGGCCGGACACGGCATTGCCGCGGGGAAACATCATGGTCGAACTCGATATCGGGTATCTGAGCGGCTGGATCGGCCGCGAGGATGTGGCGAGCGAAGTCGTCTCGGTCGAACTGGTGCGCAAGTTCCGCGCAACCTTCGATGCCGAGCCCGGCGAGCCGCACGAGGGGGGCATCGCGCCCCGGCTGCTGCACTGGTGCCTCGCCCAGCCTGTCGCCCGCGCGTCCGGGCTCGGTGAGGACGGCCATCCGGCCCGCGGAGGCTTCCTGCCGCCGGTGCCGCTGCCGCGCCGCATGTGGGCGGGTGGTCGCATCGTCTTCCATTCCGAGCTGAAGATCGGCGAGACGATGCGGCGCGTATCGCGCATCACCGACGTCACGCTGAAGGAGGGGCGCACCGGCCGGCTCTGCTTCGTCACGCTGGAGCACGAGGTCGAGGCGGGTGGTCGCCCGGTTCTCGGCGAGACGCAGAACATCGTCTATCGCGGCACGGAAGGTGGCGAGGCCAAGGGTGCGTCTGCTCCCGCTCCGGAGGGCATGTATCGCCGGCCGGTCGAGCCGTCGCCGCCCCTGCTATTCCGCTATTCGGCGCTGACCTTCAACGGCCACCGCATCCATTACGACCATCCCTATGTCACCGAGGTCGAGGGCTATCCCGGTCTCGTGGTGCATGGCCCGTTGCAGGTGACCCTGCTGCACGACTTCGCCACCGGGTTGCGGGGACGCGCGCCCGATCGCCTCGCCTTCCGCGGTCAGTCGCCCCTGTTCGCCAATGAACGGCTCTATCTCAACGCCGTCCCGGCGGAGAGCGGCGGCCTGAAACTGTGGACCGCACGGGCGCAAGGCCCCCACGCCATGGTGGTGGAGGCCGAGTGGTCATGACCGGCGTCGCCTCCCTCGTCTCCCCGCTCTTCGTACCGGCCACCCGGCCGGAGCGTTTCGCCAAGGCAGCGGCTTCCGGCGCTGACGGTGTCATCCTCGATCTGGAAGACGCGGTTGCGTCCAACGCGAAGAACATGGCGCGTGCTTCGCTCGATGCCGCCTTCACCGCACTGCCGGTGATCGTGCGCGTCAATGCCGCCGGCACGCCCTGGCACGGGGCGGACCTCGCGGCGGTGGCCGCCATGCCCTTCGCTGCGGTGATGGTGCCCAAGGCGGAGGATCCTGCGGTGCTCGCCGGCGTGGTGGGCGTCGTCGGCGCGATGCCTGTCCTGGCCCTTGTCGAATCGGCGCGGGGCCTTGCACGGGCTCGGGTGCTGGCGACGGTTCCAGGCGTTGCGAGGCTCGTCTTCGGCTCGGTCGACTTCGCTGCCGATCTCGGCTGCGCGCACATGCGCGACGCCCTGTTCGCCGCGCGCGGCGAGATCGTGCTCGCCTCACGGCTCGCCGGGCTGGTTGCACCGCTGGATGGAGTGACCACCGCTATCGACGACGCCGCATTGATCGAGAGCGACGCCCGCTACGCGCGCGACCTCGGCTTCGGCGGCAAGCTCGCCATCCATCCCCGGCAGATCGAGCCGCTCCGGCGCGGCTTCCTGCCGGACGAGAATGAAATCGCCTGGGCCCGCAAGGTGCTCGCCAGCGGGGACGGCGCCGTCTCCGTCGATAACGCGATGGTCGACGAGCCGGTCCGCATCCGCGCCCGCTCGGTTCTCAAGCGTGCCGGCGCCGCCTAGCGCGATTTCGCCAACCCACGTGGCAAAACATTGGGAGATGCGGCCTTATGAAGATCCTCGTGCCCGTTAAGCGGGTTGTGGACTACAACGTTAAGATCCGTGTGAAGGCGGACGGCTCG